>JASGFV010000014.1:0-33839 GCA_047605365.1 Gordonia sp. (in: high G+C Gram-positive bacteria) | reverse complement strand
GACGAGGCGATCGCCGCCGCCGACACCCTGCTGCTGACCGTTCCGAACCAGCTCGGCGTCGATTACAACGTCCACGTGCTGGAGTCGATCCTGACGCACGTCGCCCCGTCCCTCGGCTGGCGCTAGCTGTAGCCGGTCGGGCTCCCTGAGTCGCCTCGCCGCTCCCTGAACTCCCGCTCCAAGTCTTCGTTCCCGCTATTTGCTCGTCCAAGAGCGGGAACGAAGACCTGGAGCGGGAATCGTCACCGGAGCGCCGTCGAGCCTCGAGGCAGGTCACGGGATCGCGCGCCGGAGTGTGGCGTATGAGACGGCCGACAGCGCCGCGGTGAGCAGCAGTCCCCAGCCGGCCAGCCCGAGGGCTCCCTGATCGTTGATCCAGCGCCAGAACGGAGCCCAGCCGTCGAACTTGGTGAGCAGCCAGATGGCGAGCACCGCGACCAGTGCCAGGGCGATGCCGAGGACCACGATGCCGGTCATGCCGGCGCGCTTGAAGATCGTCGAACCCCAGAACCCGACCGTGAAGACCAGCAGGGCGGCGACGAAGAAGGCGAACCCGGCGGCCAGCGGGCCGGACTTCCAGATCCACGGCAGGTGGAAGAAGTAGCCGTTGACGCCCCACCCGTCGGTGGCGTTCTCGATCAGCCCGGCGACCACGAAGATCACCGCGAGCCCCACCGCGGTGAGGGCCGCAGTCAGCATGGTGCCGAGGTAGAACTCGCGACGGGTGACGCTCATCGCCTGTGAGAACGGGAACGTCAGCGTCAGTGCCTGGACTCCGATCGCGGCGAAGTACCAGAGCGGCGCCTGAACTCCACCGCCGTAGATCGGCTGGTCGGGATGGGCCGTCGAGTTGATGATCGCGTAGATCGCCAGGGACACCGCGAACGATCCGCCCAGGACGGTCAGCGGCAACCAGATGAACGTGCGCTGGTTGACCAGCTGCATGCGGACGACGTTTGCTGTGCGGTTCATCGCAATGCTCCGTTCTCGCTAGGTGTGGTCGCACCGGCCCGGTTGGCGGCGGCGCGCTGGCTGAGGTGGACGATCAACTGCTGCAACGAGACCGGGCCCACCTCGAGGCCGAGTTCGGTCAGTTCACGACGCTGCGCCGGGGAGAGTCGGCCGAGCAGCGTCGACGACACGACGACACGACGCCGCCGAGCCGCTCGCGGTGGATCTCTTCGTGACCCGCGGCGACCGAGTCCACGAGCGACGCCGCGCCGACCACGGTGAAGGCCTGGTCGCGCAGGCTCTCGGTGTCGTCGTCGATCAGCAGCTTCCCGTCGTCGATCAGGAGCACCCGCTCGATGAGGCTGGAGATCTCGTCGATCAGGTGGCTGGACAGGATGATCGTGCGCGGATGCTCGGCGTAGTCTTGCAGCAGCCGGTCGTAGAAGATCTGTCGTGCGACGGCGTCCAGGCCGAGGTACGGCTCGTCGAAGAAGGTGATCTCCGCGCGGGCGGCGAGGCCGATGATCACGCCGACGGCCGAGAGCTGTCCGCGGGAGAGCTTCTTGATGCGGTGCATCGGGAGCTTGAACTCGTCGACCAGCTCGTCGCAGATCTCCTGGTTCCAGTTCGGGAAGAACAGCCGGGCCATCGCGAACGCGTGCTTGGGCGTCGCGTCGTCCGGATACCGCTGGCTCTCCCGGACGAAGCACATCCGCGACAGCACGCGGGCGTTCTCGTACGGGTGCTCGCCGAACACGTCGACCTCGCCGGAGGTGGCGAAGTTCTGTGCGGTGAGGATCGACATGACGGTGGTCTTGCCGGCGCCGTTGCGGCCGAGCAGCCCGTAGACGGTGTTCTTGCGGAGGTCGAACGAGATGTCGTCGACGGCGTTCTTCTTGCCGTACGTCTTGGTCAGGCCGCGGACGCTGACGACGGTGTCGGCGGTGGTGTCGATGGTCATCGGTCGGCTCCTGCGCTGGGGTCGGTGGTGACGGTCTGGGCCGCCCGGTGGTTGATCAGGTCGATCACGTTCTGGCCGGAGAGGCCGAGTTTGTGGGCTTCGGCCATGAGCGGCTCGATGAACCGGTCGGCGAATGCTGCGGTGCGTTCGGCCAGCAGCTTGTCGCGGGCGCCGGTGGCGACGAACATCCCGATGCCGCGGCGCTTGTAGAGGATCTCTTTGTCGACCAGCATGCTGACTCCCTTGGCCGCGGTCGCGGGGTTGATGCGGTAGAAGGTGGCGAGTTCGTTGGTCGACGGCGCCTTCGCTTCTTCGGCGAGCGAGCCGTCGATGATCGAGTCCTCGACGCGTTCGGCGATCTGTTGAAAGATCGCTCGGCCCTCTTCGATCATCGCCTCATCGCCCATCTGGTTACCTAGTTGACTAACTAACCATCACACATGGCGGGATGCGTGTCTACCCCGAAAGGTGAGAAGTCCTCGAAAAATGTCGTTGACGTGCGACGTCGATCAGCGGCGAGAAGGAAGCGCGGGCGGTCCCGCGGTGCGTCAGCTGGCGGGCTTGGGCGCCGGGGAGTCGCCGCCGGCCGTGGTAGCACCCTCTTCTTCCGGCGTCGCCAGGCGGCCGAGCATCACCGCGGACGTGAACATCAACAGGATCGCGATGATGATCGTGATGTCGCCGAGGCGGTCGACGCGCAGGTGCTCCTGGTAGATCGTCAGGCCCAGCGCCATGGCGATCACCGGCTTGAGCACGGTGACGGTCGGCAGGCTGGTCTGCACGTCGCCGGCCTGATAGCTGGACTGCTGCCACAGCGTGCCGAGCGTCGCGGTGACGGCCATCGCCCAGAACTCCCAGCTGGTGAGGCCGTGCAGGAAGCTCTCGTGGAACGCCGCGATCCCGGTCTTGGTGAACGGCGCGGACAGGCCGAGCAGGATGCCGGCCGCGATCGCCAGCATCAACGATCGCCCGCTGCCGTGCGGGAGCCGTGCTCCGCGGACCACGAACAGCGCGACGAGCGGAATCAGGACGGCGAGCGGGATGATCCACGCCTTGAAGGACGGATCCTTGATGCCCTCGCTCGGCTCGCCCAGCAGCATGAACGTGATGAGCGACGCCGTGAGCAGCGCGGCCCAGAACCATTCCCGGAGCGTCAGCCAGCGGTGCTGCGTGTACGCCGCCAGCGGGAGGGCGAACAGCAGTGTGGTGATGAGCAGCGGCTGCACCAGCAGCAGACTGCCGACCACCAGCGCCCACGCCTGAAAGATGAAACCGAGGATGTCGGCGGCGATTCCGGCCAGCCACACCTTTCGCTTGGCGAGGCTCACCAGGAAGCTGGCGTCGACGGCGTTCTCGCCCGAGACTTCCTGCGTGCCCTGATCTTGCAGCACCGAGGCGACGGCGAAGAGCAGTGCCGCGGTCAGTGAGAGGATGATCGGCAAAAGCATCGTCAACGGTCCTTCGCTCCACGGCGCGAGTCGGTCGAGTGCGCCAGATGTCCCGATCACGAACTTAGAACATCAGGGCGACGCGCGCGTGGAGACCTCTGATCGACGATGCCGAAGTGTCGTCCGATCAGAGGAGGATTCAGCCGATCAGGGCGTCCGCGGCGTCGACGTCGGACAAGCTTCCGGACGGATCGACGACGAGGGAGACCGCTCCGACGTGCTGCGGCGCCCGGCTGATCACGTCGGCGATCTGGGCCGGGTCGTCCGGATCGGCGACTACCGGCCACACCCGGCCGTGCAACGCCGCGTCGAAGAACGGCACCACGTCATGTGCGTGACGGCCGAGGACCACCACGCTGCGACCGTTCTGCAGGCTGCTGCGGACGATCTGCTCGGCACGGCGACTGCCGTCGGTCACCACCAGCACGGCGCCGACGGTTGCGGGTGGTTCGTGGCGGACGGAACGGAGGATGCGGGGCGGAGTCGTGATCGTCATGACTGTCAGTTCACCGCCCGATGCTGCCGTCGCGATGTCGGCGGACTGTGAGTCGACTGAGAACCGATCGTCGCGAGTCAGCACGACCGGGACGACCGGGGAATAGCGAACTCCGGTGGCGGGCTCGCGGTCGCCACCGCCGTGCACGACTGACGAAGTTCGTCAGTCGTCGTCGGCGGCCGGCGTCGGCGCCGGGGCGGTCGTCTCGTCGTCGCGGGTGAGCGGATTGTCGAACGTGACCTCGATCCTCTCGAATCCCTTGTTGCGCTGGGCCTGCGCCATCTGCCGGTAGGCCTTCTCGTCGCCGTCGGTGAGCACCACGTCGTCGGTGAACTCGGTGAGCAGCGATCGGGGGTAGAGCTTGTCGACCCGCACCGAGTTGATCTCCAGGCAGAAGACCACCATGACCGCGGCGAGGTAGAGGAAGGCGATCAGTCCGAGGACGGTCGCGAACACGCTGTTCACCGAGCTCACCCGGGCGATGACGTGGCGGACGTAGACGCTGCCGAAGTGCTGGAGGGCCTGCCATCCGATCGCGGCGATCACGGCTCCGGGCAGGACGTCGAGCAGGCTGACCGCGCGGGCGGTGCCGAAGCGGAATGCGAAGGCGAACACGGCGAGGGCGATCAGCGCCGTGCCGATCATCAGCAGCACATTGCCGAGCGACCCGAGGTCGACCGCCGCGGCCGTGATGTTCAAGGCGACGAGCCCGACCATTGCGAGGCCGACGGTGGCGAGCAGGAGCAGTCCGCGCACTCGCACCATGATCGGGTTGGGGCGGGAGTTGCGGGGGACGTTCCACACCACGTTCATCGCATTCTGCGAGGCGACGGCCACGCCCAGTCCGCCGTACAGGGCGCCGGTCATGCCGATCACGACGGCGACGGCGCCGCCGCTGAGCGACGACGGGTCGGCGATCTGGTCGCCGACCACCGGAATCTGCTGCAGCGTCGACGACAGGATCTCCTCGCGGAGGTGTTCGTGGTGCTCCAGCACGACGCCGAGGATCGTCGTGAACGCGAGCAGCAGGGGGAACAGCGAGACGAGCCCGTAGTACGCGATGAGCGCCGCGAGGTATCCGCCCTGGTCGTCGAAGTACTTGTAGAGCACGGCCAGCGGGTAGCCGGTCTTCGGGTAGCGCCGGTGAAAGGCGTCGACGCGAGACGCGATCGGCACGCTCGTTCCTCTCCTCGCCGGGCCCTTCCCCGAACCCTATCCGGCAGCGTCGGTCCGCACTGGCTAACGACCGGCCCACCACCCGGTGACGACCTCGACGTCGACGAGCGCGCGGCAGTCGAACGCCGGCAGAGGCTTCGACAAGCTCAGCCGGCGGTGGAGTGGCTCTTTATCGTAGGAGTGAACTTCAGCGGCGTCGTCTATCACCGGGAGGAAGAGCGGCCCGCTCCGAACCTCGCTGGGCCCTGCTCACTCGGCTTCGAGTGCGATATGCGCCGCGTGCGGACCAGGAGCGCGCGACAACGGAGTGGCTGCGGACGAACGATCCGTCGCCTGTGCTGTTACGCAGTTTCGCGCGGCGTGGCTTCGGTCATTTGCTGCCGGTTCGACACCGAGAGCACTTCCTGCAGAACGTCGGACCTTCTTGCGATGTACGTGGCCATGTCGATGTCTGGGTCGAGCGACAGCGCGAGCTTCACGGCACCGTATCGGTCGCGTAGGTCGGGGTGGGTGCGCAGCACTTCGCGCACCGCCAGGTGGCTTCGCAGACGCAGGGTTCCTTCGACGCAGACGTGGACGTGTCGCCGCGGGGCGTCGTCGGGCGCCGCTTGCACCTGCTCGCGCTCGACGATGACGTCGATGTCGAGGACGGGCTTGGCCGCGAGTCCAGGTACAGCGGTAGAGCCGACATGTTCCACCGCCACGATGGGAATCCCGTCCAGTGCGCGGCTCAGGTCGTTCGCGATGTGGGCGAACTGTACGGGCCGGTCCTCCGAATATGAGACGACCTCGACCGTCACTGCCTGGTCCTTTCGGGCGTGATCGGTGCTGTCACCGGCCCCGACGGCGGGAGGAGTGCGTCGATGATCAGACGAGGGAAGCCCCGACTCGCGAGGCGAATCGGGGCTTCCTGTCGGGGTGACTGACGGGACTCGAACCCGCGACAGCCAGGATCACAACCTGGTGCTCTACCAACTGAACTACAGTCACCATCGGCAACGTTCTGCGGTGCTTTCGCACTGCTTCTCGCAGCCAGGCACCTACTCTAGCGGGTGATCGGTGCCGAAGGCCAATCGGTTTCCCGGCGGCGTGTTCACGCAGGTCCGAGGTCCGCGACGATCTGGCGCAGGGTGTCCTCGTTCGGGCCGGGGGCGGGCACGAACGCGGCTTCGCGGTAGTAGCGGAGCTCCCGGATCGACTCGCGGATGTCGGCCAGCGCCCGGTGGGCCAGGCCCTTCTGCGGCTGGTTGAAGTAGATCGCCGGGAACCAGCGGCGGCTGAGCTCCTTGATCGAGCTGACGTCCACCATGCGGTAGTGCAGGTACTTGTCGAGGTGCGGCATGTCGCGGGAGATGAATGCGCGGTCGGTGGCGATCGAGTTGCCCGCCAGCGGTGCGGTGCCCGGCCCGGTGATGTGCTTGCGCAGGTACTCCAGGACGAGTTGTTCGGCCTCGGCGACGGTGACCGTCGACCGGCGGACCTCCTCGGTGAGGCCGGACGCGGCGTGCATCTTCACCACGACGTCGGGCATCGCGGCGAGCGCCTCGTCGTCGGCGTGGATCACCACGTCGACGCCGTCGCCCAGAATGTTGAGGTCGCTGTCGGTCACGAGGGCCGCGATCTCGATCAGCTTGTCCGAGCCGGTGTCCAGTCCGGTCATTTCACAGTCGATCCACACGAGTTTGTCTTGCACGGAGTCGAGCTTACGCAGGTCGCCGGAACCTCCTGGTGGGCCGGGGACGACCTACGGGCAGCCCGCATGGCCCGACCGGATGATCCGGTCAGGCTGTGAGGCGCCAGGTGACGTCGATGTGGCGGCAGGCCGGTGGTGATTGCCCCTCGATGTCACGGAGGAAGCGTGTCGCCGCCGATTCGCGATCGTCGTCGCCGGTGGGTGGGCCGTGCGGCCGTCTGCGGGGTTCGTGGTGGTGCAGGGGATTGACCTGCCACTCGTCGTCGGAACCGGCGGGTCGCCAGGCGACGCGTCCGCGGTGCGGGCCGTCGCGCATGATCTTGGTCTCCCACTGACCGGCATGCGGCCCGACCCGCCGATTGTGCGATCCGCAGGCGCCGCCGAGGTGGTCGATGTCAGTGGGACCGCCGTCTTGCCAGTCCGGCATGTGGTGCGCCTGCGTCCGGCTGAACGGGCGGGTGCAGCCGGGCGCCGTGCATCCGCGGTCTCGGCCGAACAGGGCGAGGCGCTGTGCCTTGGAGGCGAGTCGGGCGCCGCGGCCGAGGTAGAGGACCTCGGAGGACGCGTCGGCGAACACCTCCAGGTGAGGGATGGCGTCGGCCGCCAGCGAGACCAGGTCGGTGACCGGGACACGGGCGCCCGTCGCGGTGACCGCGACACCCGCGCCGGCCGCCAGCTCAGACTCGGTCACCGTGATGACGAGTTCGGAGGAGAGCGGTCGCTTGGACCAGGGGCCGGTGCTCTGCTCGCTCAGGACGTGATCGCACAGGGCTTCCAGCGCGTCGTGGTTGCGCTGCGTCTGGTTCCGGGTGTCGCGTTCGGCGGCTGCGGCGAGTACCGCCGGATCGACACCGAACGACGAGCCGAACGGCGAATCCGGATCGTCGGGGTTGTTCATGCCGGGAGCGGCCCACGACTCGAGCACCACGTCGAGCTTGGCGCGCAGAGCCGGCGTGGCGTGTGCGACCAGGGTGGACATCAGCTGTCGATCCTGCGGTCCGACTCGGAATCCGCGCTGCCGCTTGCGGTCGGCGTCGTCGGTCAGCTGTCCGTCGGGATCGAGGTGCGCCAGGAGTCGATTGCCGAGCACGCTCACGGCGTCGGCCGTCATATGGCGTGCCTCGTCGGCGAGCTGTGCTTCGGCGTCGGCGACGACGTCGGCGGGCACCGCTGAAGGCACCTTGGCCAGCGTCGAGGCGACGATCGACACGTGGTCGGCGCCGATCTCTCCGTCGGCGACGCCGGCCGCGCATTCGGGCAGCTGCGGCGCGAGAGGCTCGCCGGTCAGGGCGGTTCGCGGTCCGATGTGTTCGGCGAGGTTTCGGCGACGGCGCGCCTCGCCGTCGCCCAACCGGAGTCCTTGCGCGAGGTACTGGTGGACCGAGAGGTAACCCGCAGTCCGGAAGACGTTGCGGTCGCTGATCTCCATCAGCACGGCGGCTTCGGTGCCGACGGAGCGTCGTCGGGTGCGCTCGCGGGTGTCCGCCAGGTCGAGGAGTTGCTGTTCGGTCAGACCGGCCAGCGGAGCCTCTGCGAGGCGGGCGGTGGCGCTGTCGATCACATGGGCCAGGGCGACGGCGTCCAGGGTGGAGAGCGAGTCGTCGAGCGATGCTTGATCGGTCATGCTGTCCACCCCCATCGGTCGTGCGTTCGACTGTTAGGTGAAGACTATCGCGAGGGTCTGACAATTCTGTTCGCGCAGTTCAGGAGCACGTTTCGGAGCTCTACGCTTCCAGCGTCACCGTCGTCGATCCGGGTGTTCGGGCCGCGCGCCGGTCCTGAAAATGTTTGCGACGTTCAGGGTCCAGGGCGACGTCGAGCACCGTCCAGGCCATCGACGTGGCGGCGTCGACGATCGCTTGGTCGGCGGCCGGAGACACCGTCGACGGTGTGAAGGCCGCGGTGTGCGGCACGACGTGCTCGCCGACGTAGGCGATGGTCGGATGCAGCCCGGGCACCACCTGCGTCACGTTTCCCATGTCGGTGGACCCGCCGCCGAGCTGCACGTCGAACAGGGTGCGGCCGGTGGCGCGGAGGTTCTCGTTCCACAGTTCGGACAGCATTGGATCGTTCTGGACGGGCGCATACGGCGGCTCGACGGCCTCCCACGACCATTCGCATCCCGACGCCGTCGCTCCGGCCTGGAAGCAGTCCAGCACGCGTTTCTTGGCCTGCCGCCAGTCGTGCAGGCTTGCCGCGCGCACCTCCATTCCGACGACGGCGTGCTCGGGAATCACGTTGGTGACGGTTCCGCCGTCGATCACGATCGGATTCAGGTTCACCCCGGGCGGCAGTTCCTGGCGCAGCAGGCCGAGCGCGGTGAGCGTGACGGTGACCGCCGAGAGCGCGTTGATCCCGGCCTGCGGGGCGGCCGCGGCGTGCGAGGCCCGGCCGGTGAAGGTCACGTCGAACCGGTCGACGGCGGTGTAGGCGAACGCTCCGGCGGGCACGTCGACGCCGCCCATAGCGTGGACCATGAGCGAGAAGTCGCAGTCTTCCCACGCGCCGGCTTTCAAGAGGGCGATCTTGCCTCCGCCGCGTTCCTCGGCCGGGGTGCCGAGCAGTTTGACGCGCAGTCCGGCGTCGTCGGCGACGGTGGCGAGCGCGATCGCTGCGCCGACGCTCATCGCCGCCATCGTGTTGTGCCCGCAGGCGTGGCCCAGGCCGGGCAGAGCGTCGTACTCGGCGGCGATCGTCACCGTGAGATCGCCGTGCCCGCTGGTCGCCTCGACCGCGGTGTCGATGCCGTAGGCGCCGTCGCTCACGGCGAAGCCGTTCTGCAGCAACAGATCCGACACGCGTGCGGCGGCGCGCGTCTCCTGCCACGCGACCTCGGGGTCGTCGTGGAGTTCGTGGCTGAGTGAGGTCAGGTCGTCGAATCGGCGTCGTACTGCGTCGGCGACGGCGGCTCGCGCCTGCGCCAGCGGCGCCGGCACGTCGGTCACAGTGGCGCTTTCACGGCGGCGAGCGCTCTGGACTCAGCAGACACGGCGGGGCCCTCCTGGGCGTCTGGGACGGCGTCTGCGTGAACCTAGCATCGATGCGCCAGGTGTGCGCGGCGTAGCGGCGTCAGTTCTCCGGCTCGTCGCCCAGCTTGCGGTAGAAGCCGCCGACGATCGGTGCGACGACGGCCCGCGGGCTGTATCCGCCGGCCACCGACATGGCCTTGCTGAGTGCCCCGGGCACCACGCGCATCTTGTTGCGGGCCAAGGCGTCGAGGCTCATCTCGGCGACCCGATCGGAAGAGTGCCACAGGAAGCCGGGCACCATCTTGTCGACGATCGAGGCGTCTTCTTCGCTCGGGGTCTCGGTGCGGACCGGGCCGGGCGCCAGGAGCGTGATGTGCACGCCGGTGCCCTTCAGCTCACCGCGCAGCGACTCGCTGAAGGTGTTCACGAACGCCTTGGTCGCGGCGTAGGTGGCGTTGTGGGGGATCGGCATGTTGCCGGCGGCCGACCCGACCATCAGGATGCCGCCGGAATCGCGGGCGATCATGCCGGGCAGCACGGCCAGCGTCAGGTCGTGCACGGCGTTGACGTTCAGGCGGACCTGCGCGCGTTCGTACTCCGGGTCCAGTTCGGCGAGCGCCCCGAAGGTGGCGATGCCCGCGTTGTTGCACAGCACCGAGACCTCACGCTGCGCGAGCTCGTCGCACAGTGCCTGCGTCGCGTCCGCGTCGGAGAGGTCGACGGCCCGCACCTCGACCTCGACGTCGTGACGACCGCGCAATTCGACGGCCAGTTCTTCCATGATCTGGCCGCGCCGCGCAACAAGGATGAGCGAGTGTCCGCGTCGCGCAAGGGCACGTGCCAGGGCCATGCCGATTCCCGACGAGGCTCCGGTCACGACGGCCACGCTGGACTGGGAAGGGTGGGGAACGTTCATCCGGTCATGGTACGACGCGCTCGGCAGCCTCAATCCGGGCACATCTCCCGACAGGTCGACGGCGCGCATGCTTCGCAGAGCTGCGGCCTACTCGCCGATTCCTCGGAGAAGAGATGGGGAGACACGCCTCTAGTTCGACGTGTCTGCGGTGGTACCGGTCGCATCGCTGATCCACTCCATCACATCGACGTCGAAAGTGGCCGGTACTGCGATCCGGTGCTCGGTTGTGGTGCCCCGGACCGTCGTGGCCAGATCCGTCGGCAGTGGCGCGTTGTCGGAGGTCGGCACCCCCGCTTGACAGATCGCATCGACGATCTCGTAGCGGATGGGAACGAGAGAGGTCGGCGCCGGCGTGACCAGGAGTCGGGCGTGCCATTGGACCGTGGCCGCCGCATTCGGCGTTCCGGGAAATGCATCCCGGACGTAGGCGTCGGGAGCGGTCACGATTGACTCGGCTGAGGTGAGATCTTTGGCAGTCAGTCCATCCGCGAACGCCGAGAACGGCAAGACCTCGAGGAGTTCGGTGCGCACCGCTGCCGGATTCCAGATCGCCAGGGCAGCTTGAACTCCGGCGTCGAGGTCAATCCGGCGAGGAACGGATCCACGGAGGCGCACTCGACCAGGCTTTCGGAATCTCCCATGATCCACATCGCCAACTTCGGCATCGCGCCCACGATGTTGTTCGTTCGATACTTCTCGCATGCCTCGTCGTAGGCGGCACGGGGGCTCTCGAGCACGACATCTCCGGACCCTTGTTCTGGCACCGCAGCGAACTCGGCGTCGGGGAAGAGCGCCTTGACGTCCTCGGCGATGCCCTTCAAAGCGTCGAGGGTCGGTCCGATGGCTTCAGTGAATTCCGGATGTCTCCGAAGCGCCTTGGCGTCCGAGTCTACCTTCGACCATAGCTCCTGCGGATCGTAGCCGTCGGGATTGGTGGGCGGTGCGGCCACTCGACTCAGCACGACGAGCCTATTGAGCGTCACCGCGAGAGCGCTGTGCAACATCCGGACTCGCTGCACTTCGAGGGGTGGCGATGCGAGCAGACGTGACTGCGCGGCATTGGTGAGCCAGTGGCTGTATCTGAGCAGTTCGCCGGGATCCTGCGAGGAGCGATACAGCTCGAACTTGAGCGCGGCCTGAGCCAGCAGATTGTTGTGATCGCGAAGGACAGCGGCGAACAAGATCCTTCTGCGTGCGAACGCGTTGTCGCCACCCTTCATTTGCGCGGCCGCATAGGTCCAGGCGAGGCTGCGCCAATCGGTGGCCCCGGCGAGACCGCGCGACACTTTCGGATCGTCTTTGGCGATGGTGCACAGCACGGCTGCTGCGGCCAGAGTCTCGGTCGATATCGACTTTCCGCACGAGTTGGGTGCACGCTCACCGGGAGTGATTCGGGCCGAGCCGACACTGCGACCGTTCCGGGTGATCAGTACGTGGGAGTTGACGGTGTCTGACGACTCCTCCACGGTGTCGATGGTGACCCGCCAAGGAGTGATGCCGAGGATCGAGGTCGCCATGTTCACCAGCTTCGCCAAGTAGCCGGGTGCTAGATCCGAGATGTCGGAGCCGTCAAGCGCCTTGACGTCAGTACCGAGGGGGATCTCGAGCCCCTTGGCCGGTTCGGCGCCGAGTTCTCGAAGCGATGTGATGACAGCTGCGGCGAGCGCGCCGGACTCCTTGTCATCAGATGTATGTGCTGCGATTGATATCCGGCGTCGAGTCGACATGGTCAAACTCACAAGAATCGCCGTGATCGCCACCCAAGGCACGAGGATGCCGAATGAAAGCCACCCATCGAGGTGAGGGAGGGAAAGCAGCAGAGGGGCAGCGAGGAGGAGCGCCGACAAGACGAGCGCGACGCTTACGACGAAAGGCCTGGCCCGTGTTGCCGCCGCGAGGCCGCTGAGCGGACCGGACACATCGTTCAGTGGCGAAAGAAGGAGCAATCGGGCCAAGACGACGGCGATGAGGAGCATCGCGAGGCCATCGGCGAGAAACGTGCCGAGGGGTGACAGCACGTCGTTCCGGAATGTGTTCCACCAGGCGGTCTCAGTCTTCAACTGTGGTGTGTCGCCGATGCGCTGCGCCAACGTGTCGGGAACGTCGACGGACGCGTCCAACTTGCGGGCGTCGGCGACCTTGGTCTTGATGTCGGATTCGCTGGGGCGAGAACTCGCGTAGGCGATCAACTCCTTCGCTTTGCCGATGTTCTTGTCGGCGTCGGCCTTCTCTTTCGCGCAGTCGGGCTGCACTCGCGCTTCGGCACGGCGAGCTATCGCTGCATTGGCGTCTCCGGGGTGTCCCTGTGCGACGAGTCGAGCGATGTCCGCGCACGACATCAACGGTGCAGGCGGGTCGTCGGGCTGCGCCGAAGCCTCGCCGCACACGAGAGTTCCGAGCGACAGGGCCGCCGCAACGCCGCAGGAGGCGAACAGCGCTTTGACGCGAACAGTGCGGCGGCGCGGGGCACGTTGGTGGCTCGTCGTCTCTGTCGTGAACATCGCAGACCTCCCGAAGCGCCCAATGCGCTGCGACAACAGTGAGCGTCGGGGAGGCGGGTGGCCGAGAATCAGAGATTGCGCAATGATTCCGTGACCATGCTCGGCCGGGACAAGTCCGACGGTCACGGCAGCCCGGCGGCCACCTCCGTGCCCTGCCGGATGGCGCGCTTGGCGTCGAGTTCGGACGCCAGATCCGCGCCGCCGATGACGTGCGTGATCACCCCGGCCTCCGTGAGTGGATCCACCAGGTCGCGGACCGATTCCTGACCGGCGCAGACCACGACGTTGTCGACCTCGAGGACCCGCTTGCCGGTCTCGTTGCCCTCGCGGTCGTGCACGGTGATGTGCAGTCCGGCGTCGTCGATCTTGTCGTAGGTGGCGCCCGAGATCTGTTCGACTCCCTTCATCTTGACCGACGCGCGGTGCACCCAGCCGGAGGTCTTGCCGAGGCCCTTGCCCTGGCTGCCCGGCTTGCGCTGCACCATGTAGACCTGCCGGATCGCGGGGACCGGGCGCGGTTTGGTCAGAAATCCGGGGGTGTCCAGATCTTCGGTGACGCCCCATTCCTGCTCCCACTCCTTGAGGTTCAGGGTGGGGGACTCGTCGGTGGTCAAGAACTCGGTGACGTCGAAGCCGATGCCGCCGGCGCCGATGACGGCTACGCGCTTGCCGATCTCCCGGTGGCCCAGGACGGCGTCGGCGTACGACATCACCATCGGGTGGTCGATCCCGTCGATGTCCGGGACACGCGGTTCGACGCCGGTCGCCACGATCACCTGGTCGAATCCTTCGGCGATGATCTCGTCGGCGGTGACGCGGGTGCCGAGATGCGTGGTGACGTGGTTGATTTCGAGCTGGCGGGTGAAGTAGCGAATGGTCTCGCTGAACTCCTCCTTGCCCGGGATGCGGGCGGCGATGGAGAATTGGCCGCCGATGGTCTCGCCGGCCTCGTAGAGGTCGACGCGGTGGCCGCGCTGGGCGGCCGAGACGGCGGCCGACAGCCCGGCCGGGCCGGCGCCGATCACGGCGATCCGCTTGGCGTGCCGGGTCTCGCCGAGCGTCAGCACGGTCTCCCGGCCGGCGCGCGGATTCAGCAGGCACGACACCTTCTTGCCGACGAACGCGTGGTCCAGGCACGCCTGGTTGCAGCCGATGCAGGTGTTGATCTCGTCGGCCCGACCGTCGGCGGCCTTCTTCACCAGTTCCGGATCGGCCAGCAGCGGACGTGCCATCGACACGGCGTCGACGCGGCCGCGCTGCAGGATCTCCTCGGCGACGTCGGGGGTGTTGATGCGGTTGGAGGCGATCAGCGGGATCGACACGACGTCGCGCAGCCGCTCGGTGAACTTCACGAACGCGGCGCGCGGCACGGAGGTGACGATGGTCGGCACCTTGGCCTCGTGCCAGCCGATGTCGGTGTTGATGGCGTCCACGCCGAGTTCCTCGACGCGCTGGGCGAGGGTGGCGATCTCGTCGAAGGTCTGGCCGTTGTCGACGAAGTCGGCGATGCTCTGGCGCAGAATCACCGGGAAGTCCGTCGGGGTCTGCTTGCGGACCTCCTTGACGATCTCGACCAGAAAGCGCTGCCGGTTCTCGCTGGAACCGCCCCACTTGTCGGTGCGGTCGTTGGTGTGCGCGCAGAGGAACTGGTTGATCAGGTAGCCCTCGCCGCCCATCAGCTCGATCGCGTCGTAGCCGGCGCGGTGGGCGAGCTTCGCGGCCTGGCCGAACGAGCGGATCACGTGCCAGATGACCTGCTCGGTCATCTTGATGTGCTTGAACGGATGGATGGGCGACGGCTCGCTGCCCGGCGCCACCTTGAACGGGGTGTACCCGTACCGGCCGGCGTGGATCAGCTGTAGCGCGATGTGGCCGCCCTCGGCGTGAACCGCCTTGGTGAACTCACGATGCCGCAGCACGTCGGCCTGGTTGGTCATCTTCCCCGCGAACGGCAGCAGCTGGCCGGTGCGCGACGTCGCGAAGCCGCCGGTCACGATGAGGCCGACGCCGCCGCGGGCGCGTTCGGCGTAGTACGCGGCCAGTTTGGGGGTGTCCCAGATCCGGTCTTCGAGGCCGGTGTGCATGGATCCCATGACGACGCGGTTGCGCATCGTCATGCCGTTGATGGTCAGCGGCTCCATGAGCAGTGGGTAGTGCGGGTTTGGCTGGGCCGTGTGGGCTGACATGGCTCGCCTTTCGTGTCGTGCGGGTGGGGAATCAGTGTTCGGCGGACTGGCCGTCGAGTTCGCGCTGCAGACCGGCGATGGTCTCGTCGGCCCAGTCGACGTCGGCCTGGGTCACCCGGACGCCGCCGCGCAGCACCAGGTACTGGTGAAGTTTGCGGCCGGTCAGGGTGTCGGGTTCGGGGTAGTAGTCGGCCTCGAAGCTCTGGTAGAGCGACAGCAGCTGCTGGGCTTCGTCGCGGTGCGCTTTCATCTCGCCGAGAATCACGGCGAGATCGCCGAATTCGGCGGCGCGGATCTTGACGCCGAGGTCGCTGCGCAGCGGCACCAGAGGGGTGGGGCTGACCACCCAGTCGGCGAGTGCCGCGCGACCGGCGTCGGACAGCGTGTAGACCTTTTTGTCCGGTCGTCCGTCCTGGGGGATCTCCTCGTACGTGACGAGGCCGTCGTCGTCGAGCTTCTTGAGGGTTCGGTAGATCTGCTGGTGTGTCGCCGACCAGAAGTACCCGATGGAGCGCTGGAACTGTTGACCGATCTCGTATCCGGTGCCCGGTCGCTCGGCGAGCGAGACCAGGATCGCGTGTTCCAGTGCCATAGTCACAACATAGCACTGCACCCAGTAGCTGTGCGTGTAGTTTGTATGCAACAAGGTTAACAAGGGGCCGGCAGGTGCCGGCGGGACTTTCGGCCTTCGGGGGCTTCGTCCGGAATGCACTACAGCACAGACCGTCGAGATTGCTGATATCAAGGGGAGGTGACTTCCTTTCGGCGCATCTCCCTTCCCGGCAACGGCCCGGAAGACGTGGTGTGCCATCCGGACGGCCGCGTCGTCACCGGCCTCGACGACGGGCGGTTGCTGGCCGTCGACCCGAAGACCGACACCGTCGACGTTCTCGCCGACACCGCCGGTCACCTGCTGGGACTGGAAGTGCGAGACGACGGATCGATCCTGATCTGCGACCACGACCGCGGACTGCTCCAGCTCGACGCCGGTGAGGCGCGGGCGCGGGTCCTGCTCGACACGGTCGACGAGCGGCCCCTGCACTTCGCCAGCAACGTCGTCGCCACGAAGGACGACACGCTCTACTTCTCCGCGTCGTCGCAGCGGTACACGATCGACCGGTGGCGCAGCGACCTCATCGAGCACTCGGGAACCGGCCGGCTGATGCGGCGCAGCCCGGACGGACAGGTCGACGTGCTGCGCGACGATCTGCAGTTCGCCAACGGCGTCGTGTTGGCCCCGGACGAGTCGTTCGTGCTGGTCGCGGAGACGGGCGCGGCCCGGCTCACTCGCTACTGGCTCACCGGTCCGCAGTCCGGCACGTCGGAGGTGTTCTACGACGACCTGCCGGGCTACCCGGACAATATGTCGGTCGGCAGCGACGGCCTGATCTGGTGCGCCCTCGCGTCACCGCGAAACAGCCTGCTGGAAGGCATGTTTCGACTGCCGCCGCGGGCGCGCCGGGTGCTCGCGAAGGTGCCCGACGGCATCGGCCCGGCGCCGGAGGACGTCGTGTGGGTGATCGCGCTCAGCTTCGACGGCGAGATCGTGCACAACATCCGGCCGAAGGGCATCGACTACACCTTCGTGACCAGCGTCGCCGAGCGCGACGGCGTCCTGTACTTCGGCACCATCGTCGACGACGCGCTCGGCGTGCTGGAGCTGTAACGACTTCGCATGCCGGCCGCGGGGCCGTCGTGCCGTGGTCACCGGTTCCAGTCGGCCGTCGCGCAGTGTGACGACGCGGTCGGCCATGGCCGCCATGGTGTGGTCGTGGGTGATGAGCAGGGTGGTCCGTCCCGCGGCGAGGCGGCGCAGCGGCGCGACGATGCCCGCCACGGACTGCGGATCGAGAGCGGCCGACGGCTCGTCGAGCACCAGCACCGGTGAGTTCCGCAGGATCGCACGGGCGATGCACAGCCGTTGACGCTGCCCGCCGGACAGTTCGAGGCCCTCGCTCGACAGCTCAGTGTCGTACCCGGCGGGGAGGGCCGTGATGAAGTCGTGGGCCTCGGCGTCGATCGCGGCGGCGACGATCTGCTCGCGGCTCGCGTCGCCGCGCCCGTAGGCGATGTTGTCGGCGACGGTGCCGGCCTTGATCACCGGTGTCTGCGGGAGCAGGGTCACCAGGTCGCGGATCGACGAGCCGGTCGCATCGCCGATGTCATTGCCGTCCAGGAGGATCTGGCCGTCGTCGGGCGACTCCATGCGGGTCAGCAGCGCGGCGAGCGTCGACTTTCCGGCGCCGCTGGGGCCGGTGAGCGCGGTGATCGATCCGGGTTCCAGGCGCAGGTCGACGCCGTCGAGGACGGCCCGGTCGCCGCGGTGGAAGCGGACCTGCGACAGTTCGACGCGCGGGTTGCCGACGACGGCCGGGCGGGCTCCCGGCGGGTCGGCGAGATGGGCGGGCTCGTCGAGCAGTTCGGCGACGCGTTCGGCGCTGACCGCGGCCGACGCGACGGAGAGCCGGATCTCGGCGAGGTCCTGCAGCTTGGGGTACAACATCGCCAGGTAGCCGGTCAGGGCCACCAGCTGGCCGACGGTGAGCTGGCCCAGGCGGACCTGCCAGACGCCGGTGATCGTCACGATCAGGGTCACCACCACCTCGGTGAACCCCATCACCGCGCCGAAGCCGCCCTCCACGCGGGTCTGGCGAATGCGGGCGCGCGCCCAGCGTCGTCCGTGGCGGTGGAGCGTCGACGCCTCGTGCTCCTGCCGGTTGTAGGCGACGGTGGTCTCGTGTCCGGTCAGGGCGGTCTGGATCGCGTCGGCGATGTCGCTGCTAGCTCCGCGCTCGTCGCGCGTGACGCGTCGCTGTGCTGCGCCGAACATCGACGACACGCCCCACAGGAGCGGCACCGCGCACACTGCGACGGTCGCGACCAGGGGGTTCATCAGGTAGGCGGCGATCAGCAGGCCGGCGATGTTGACCACCGCGATCACCAGGGCCAGCAGACCCGAGGAGATGAGGTGTTCGAGGGCCTCCAGGTCGCTGGAGTGCCGGACGGTCAGGTCGCCCAGGCCACGACGACGATGCGTCAGCGGCGACAACTTCTGCACGTGTGCGAAGACCCGGGTGCGCAGGCGCAGCACCACTCGTTCGGAGACGCCCGCGGCGATCAGGGTGCCGAAGTATTCGGTGACCGTCGAGAAGGCGGTGACGAAGAGCCAGATCATCGCCAGCTTCGCGAAGTCCTGCCACACCGAGGCGTTCAGCGCGCCGTCGACGACGTCGGACAGCACGAAGACGCCGAGCGCGTCGAGCGCCGCGGCGATCAGCAGCAGAACGGCCGCCCAGGTCAGGCGGAGTCGTTCGCCGGCGATCTCCGGCGTGAATCGGGCGATGGCGGCGAGCGGGGTCATCGGCGGGCGGACCTTCCGGGTCGGTGGGGCGGCAGCGGACGCGCAACCGCCGCGTGCCGGAGCGAGGGGAGCTCCCGGTACACGCGGCGGTGATCGGTAAACTGCGGGGGATCAGATCCAGACCCAGATCCAGCTGCGGCGGCGTCGGTCCCAGTGCCGGACGCGGCGGCGCCGGCGGGGAGCCGGCCCTTCGGGGCGGCGTGTCGGTTCGTGGCGGTCGAATCCGTAGCTCATAGCCATTCTCCTCGAGCGATAGCGTTTTGCGAACGCATCGGTCGGAGGGTCTTCCGGCCGATGAGTATCACTGTATTCGGCGATCCTTCGGAGCTTCTTGCGGAAACCTTGAGTTGGGCTGTGAATCGGGATGTGGGCCGGATCGTCCGGGGATTCGCGGTTCTTCTAATGAAGCGAGTCGTCCCTTTTGATGCACCGTGAAAATGCCACGCGCACCGGCCCTGGGTAAGGGCGGTGCGCGTGGCGTGGAGGGGAAGTGTGCAGGTCAGCGCCACACCCAGATCCAGCGATGGCTGCGGCGGTCCCACTCGCGCACCCGGCGACGACGACGCGGGGCCGGGGACTGGCGGTGCTTCTCGGTGGGCTGCGTTGCGTGGTGGTTCGACACTTGTATCTCCTTGGTGATGGATCTATTCCTTGCAGTTCGGACGTTTTCTCGTTGTCCGACAAGAATCAATTTAGGAGGCTCTCCTAGAGATCCGCTTGGCGCGGCCTGAAAGTGAACTGTCAGTGTCTCCAGGGCGGTGTTTCACCAGTTCGTCCGGCGCTTTCTAGCCGCAGGCGTTGACCCACGATGCGGCGCCGTCGACGTACGACTCGTGTTTCCAGATCGGCACGGCCGACTTGATCTCGTCGATGACCGCCGCGCAGGCGGTGAAGGCTTCGTCGCGGTGCGGGGCGGCGACGGCGACGACGACGGCGAGGTCGCCGACGGTCAGGTCGCCGACGCGATGCTGCGCGGCCACTCGGATGTCGTCGCCGCGGTGCTTGGCGAGCACCTGCTGTAAGAACTCGTCGGCGCGCGGATGCGCCTCGTAGCGCAGACCGGAGACGTCGCGGCCGCCGTGATGGTTGCGCACCACTCCGGTGAAGGTGACCAGCGCGCCGTCGCGGTCGGAGAGCACTCGCGCTTCGCAGACGCGCGGATCCAGGGGCGTCTCGACGATGTCGGTCACTCGTGATCCTTTCCCGTGGAGAGGTCGAGGAGGTGGTCGAGCAGCGGACCGAGCACTGCGAGCCCGTCCTTCACCCCGCCGGGCGAACCGGGCAGGTTCACCACGAACGTCGGGCCGGCCAGACCGGCGACGCCGCGGCTCAGCGCCGCCAGCGGAGTCACGGCGGCGCCCTTGGCGCGCATCGCTTCGACGACGCCGGGCATCGGTGTCGTCAGGTGACCGACGGTGGCTTCGGGAACCCGGTCGTCGGGAGTGGGGCCGGTGCCGCCGGTGGTGATCAGCACGGCCGGCCGTTCGGCCAGAGCAGTGCCGATCGCGTCGGCGATGTCGGCGTCGGCGATCACTCGCGCGTCGTCGACGTCGAAGCCGCGCTCGGCGAGCCAGTCGACGATCCGCGGGCCGGTGGTGTCGGGGCGGATGCCGGCGGCGGCGCGGGTGGAGGAGACCAGCACGACGGCTTGCCGCGCGCCCGGCTCGGGGTCGGCGACAGCGGTCTCTCGGGCGCGCTGGGCGAGGAACTCCTCCCGTCGCCAGTGCCTGTGCCGGCCACCGTCCTTTGACTCGAGCCGCACGTCGGTGAGAGAGCCGGCCGGGTCGAGAGCCTTCACCATGTCGTGCAGCGTCAGACCCGCGACGGTGACGGCGGTGAGCGCCTCCATCTCGACGCCGGTCTTGCCGGTGGTCGACGCCGTCGCCGACACGACGATGCGATCGGTCTGGACGTCGAAGTCGACGGCGACTCTGTTCATCGGCAGCGGATGGCACAGCGGGATCAGGTCGGAGGTTCGCTTGGCGCCCTGGATGCCGGCGATCCGCGCCGTCGCCAGCACGTCGCCCTTGGCGACCGACCCGCCGCGGAGCGCGGCGATCACCTGTTCGGTGGTCACGAAGACGCCGGTCGCCGTCGCGACGCGGCGGGTGACGGCCTTGTCGCCGACGTCGACCATCGCCGCGGTGCCGTCGGCGCGCAGGTGCGTCAGTCCGTTCATGCCGTCTACTGGGTCAGCGGCCACAGCCGTACCTCCTCGCCGGCGGCCATCGCCGTCGTCGTCTCCGGGATCTCGATCAACACGTCGGCGTCCGCCGCGGTCACCGCCAGGTGGCTTCCCGGACCGCCGACGACGTCGACGGCGCCGTCGCCCCGGCGACGCCCGCGCAAGAACTGCGTCTTGCCGTCCATCGACGTCAGCCCTGCGGTGAGCCGCGCGGTCTCGGCCGGCGCCGGCGGCCGCCTGCCGACACCGCCCACGACGTCGCGCAGCAGCACCTCGAACGAGACCAGCGAGCTGACCGGGTTGCCGGGTACGCACACCACCGGGGTGTCGCGCCAGTGCGCCAGTCCCTGCGGACCTCCGGGCTGCATCGCGATCGGCCCGAACCAGCCGTGCCCGGCGAGAGTCTGGCGGACCGGTTCCCGTTCGCCCATCGAGATGCCGCCCGAGGTGATCACCAGGTCGGACACCTCGCAGGCTGCGGTCAGGTGGTCGGCGAAGTCTCCGCCGTCGCCGGCCACCGACACGTGGGTGACGTCCGCGCCGTTGCACTCGGCCAGCGACGCCAGCAGCAGAGAGTTGGACTCGTAGATCTGCCCGGGCCGCAGCGCCTCGCCAGGAGCGACGAGTTCGGAGCCGGTCGCGATCACGCCGATCCGCGGCCGCGCGAACACGTCAAGCTCGGCGACGCCGGCCGCGGCCAGCGCACCGAGATGCCGGGGAGCGAGCACGGCGCCGGAGGCGACGACGAGGTCGCCGGCGCGCACGTCGTCGCCCGCCGGGCGCACGAACGCTCCGCGCGACGGCGCCGCGTCGAACGTGACCTGTCCGTCGCATTCGGCGGACTGCTCCACCGGGATCACCGCGTCGGCGCCGGCGGGCAGGGGAGCGCCGGTCATGATGGCGACGGTCGTGCCCGGAGTGAGTTCGGCCACGTCGCCGTCGCCCGCGTAGACGCGGCCGGTCACCGGCAGGGGCACTCCGGGGGTCACGTCGCAGGCCCGGACGGCGAACCCGTCCATGGACGAGTTGTCGAAGACCGGCAACGACACCGACGCGCGGACGTCACATGCGGCCACCCGCCCGAGTCCGGCGGATGACCGAACGCTCACAGTGCCGACGAAAGCACTGAGAGCTGCGTGGACGGCCTCGCGATGGGTGGCGACGGGACGACGGGGCATGCGTCCCAGCCTAGTGCCCGGCGTGCGCGCTCTCGGGCGGCCGGGCAGCCGGGCGGCGGGTAGCATCCGAGCAGTGACAGTGAGTGACGTGCGGAGCGAGACTGCCCTGGTGGACAGTCACGGCCGGCGTGCCCGCGACCTCCGGATCTCGCTCAGTCAGGCCTGCACCCTGCGATGCCGCTACTGCATGCCCGCCGAAGGCCTGCCGCTGATCCCGCGCGACGATCTGCTGTCGGTGGACGAGGTGACGCG
Source organism: Gordonia sp. (in: high G+C Gram-positive bacteria) (assembly GCA_047605365.1). Taxonomy (GTDB): domain Bacteria; phylum Actinomycetota; class Actinomycetes; order Mycobacteriales; family Mycobacteriaceae; genus Gordonia. The sequence goes on along the minus strand of JASGFV010000014.1, from coordinate 11,566 downwards.
ACTGGTCGACGTCGCCGTCGACCGACTGGGGGTCGCCGAGGTCCGGCTGACCGGAGGCGAACCGCTGGTGCGCCGGGACCTGGAGGCGATCGTCGCATCCCTACGCGACCGTCATGTGGACCTGCCGATCTCGTTGACCACCAATGGAATCGGCCTGGCACGACGCGCTACCGGCCTCGCTGTCGCCGGCCTGACCCGAATCAACATCTCTCTCGACACCCTGGACCGCGACCAGTTCGCCGCCGTCACCCGCCGCGACCGACTGCCCGACGTCCTCGCCGGGATCGACGCCGCGCGCGCCGCCGGTTTCAGCCCGGTCAAGATCAACGCGGTCGCCCTGCGCGAGACCCTGCGGCAGGCTCCCGACCTGCTGGCTTGGTGCCTGGCGCGCGGACTGGACCTGCGGTTCATCGAGTCCATGCCGCTCGACGCCGAAGGAACCTGGGACCGCGAGCGATTCGTCACCGCCGCCGAAGTACTGGCAGTGCTGTCCGAGCACTACGAGCTGAAGCCGATCGCGCGCGACGATCCCGGCGCCCCCGCCGAACGCTTCCAGGTCGACGGCGGGCCGTCGACCGTCGGGGTGATCGCGTCGATGACCCGCTCGTTCTGCGGTTCCTGCGACCGCACCCGTGTGACCGCCGAGGGGCGCGTGCGACCGTGCCTGTTCTCCGACGACGAGATCGATCTGCGGGCGCTGCTGCGCGACGGCGCCGACGACGACGCGCTCGCCGACGCCTGGCAGTCCGTGACCTGGCGCAAGTCCGCCGGCCACGATCCGGTCGCCGTGCTGGCGCATCCGCGGCGGTCGATGGGGGCGATCGGTGGGTGAACCGGTCGCGGTGACGTACTTCGCCGCGCTCGTCGACCTGACCGGTCGCCGTACAGAGACTTTCGACGTCGCCTCGCGAACTGTCGGAGAACTGCGCAGCGCGCTCGCGCGGCGTTACCCAGGCACGGTCGCCGAGCTGGCACAGCTCTGCGTCGTGCTCTCCGGCGACGCGCTGCTTCGGCGCGACGACGACGTCATCGGTGCCCGGGTCGACCTGTTGCCGCCCTTTGCAGGAGGATGAAATATGCGCTCACGCAAGATGTTCCGGTTCTCGATCGTGATAGCGGCGATCGTCGCGATGATCGTGGCGATGACCGGCTGCAGCTCGGACGACGAGAAGAAGACTCTCCGGGTGATGGCTGCGGCGTCACTCGTCGACGTCATGAAGACCTTCACCACGCAGTACGAGAAGGATCATCCGGACACCACGGTGGAGACCGACACCGCCGCGTCGTCTGAGTTGATTCAGCGACTCAAGTCCGGTGCCAAGGCCGACGTGCTGATCACCGCCGACGCCAAGAGCATGGACGGCGCGGTCAAGGACGGACTGGTCAAGAATCCGACGGTGGTGGCCGGCAACAAGCTGGTGATCGTGGTGCCGAAGGGCAACCCGGGCAAGGTCACCGGCCTCGACTTCTTCACCAAGGCGGGCAACCGCTCGGTGATCTGCGCGAGCGAGGTGCCGTGCGGCCGTGCGGCCGAGCAGGCGATCGCCAAGGCCGGCGGCGAGCCGCATCCGATCAGCCGGGCCGAGAATGTGCGCTCCGCGCTCGGCTCGGTGACCAGTGGGGAGGCCGACGCCGCGCTGGTCTACGCGACCGACGCCGCCTCGGCCGGCGACAGGGTCGAGACCATCCAGCTCCCGGACGCCACGATCACCCAGATCCCGGCCGCCGCCGTGACCGGCGACGGCGACGCCTTCGTCGAACTGCTGAAGTCGGAGCAGGGCCAGAAGATCTTCCAGGAAGCGGGCTTCGGGCGTCCGTGACGCGCAGGTTCGGAATCCACACGGGCAGCGGCAGTCGGGGACGACTGCCGCTGCCCGTGCTGATTCTGGGCGGGGTGGCGCTGCTGCTGGTCATCGCGCCGCTGGCGGCGCTGGCCTGGCGTGCCCCGTGGGGCGACATGTGGACGTTGCTGACCGCCCCGAGTGCCCGTTCGGCCCTTGCGATCTCGGTGGGCGCGGCGTCGGTCGCCACTGTGCTGGCCATGCTGCTCGGGGTGCCGCTGGCGGCGGTGCTGGCCAGCGACTCGCTGCGCGGCACCCGGATCGTCCGGCTTTTCGTGGTGGTGCCGATGGTGTTGCCGCCGGTGGTGGTCGGCGCGTCGTTGCTGACCCTGCTCGGCCGCCGCGGACTTCTCGGCCGCCATCTGGACGAGTGGTTCGGCTGGACGCCCACCTACTCCTTCGCCGGGGTGGTGATCGCCCAGCTGGTGGTCGCCATGCCGTTCCTGGTGATCAGCGTCGAGGCCGCGCTGCGCTCGCGTGACATCGACACCGAGGAAGCCGCCTACACGCTCGGCGCGAGCCGGATGACGACGTTCTGGCGGGTGATTCTGCCCGAGATCCGGCCGGGGGTCGTCGCAGGCGCCGTGATGTGCTTCGCTCGCGCCTTGGGAGAATTCGGTGCGACGGTGACCTTCGCGGGCAACGTCGAAGGCGTCACGCAGACCCTCCCGCTGGCCATCTACCTACAGCTTCAGCGCGACGACGACTCGGCGATCGCGATGGCCGTCGGCCTGGTGGTACTGAGCCTGGTGGTGCTGCTCACGATGCGTCGCCGGTGGGTGCCAGGTCTCGGCTGACCTCTCACTCGGGGGCCGGGCCGGTGAGAGTCTTTCCTTACTTCGCGGTGACTGCCCCCGCCGAATCCGGCAACAATGCCTCCCTAGCTTTGTCCTCAGTGACTCGGCGGCGACCCGCCCGCCGACGTGAACTGTAGGAGGGGCACGTGACAACTCGTTCGCACACCATCACCGATTGGGATCCCGAAGACGTACAGGCGTGGGAGGCCGGCGGAAAGAAGATCGCCGGACGCAACCTGCTCTGGTCGGTCGCCGCCGAACACGTCGGCTTCTCTGTCTGGTCGCTATGGTCGGTGATGGTCCTGTTCATGCCCGCCGACGTGTACGGCATCTCGGTCGGCGACAAGTTCCTGATCGGTGCGACGGCGACGCTGACCGGTTCTCTGCTGCGCTTCCCGTACACGATGGCCACCACCCGCTTCGGCGGCCGCAACTGGACCATCTTCTCCGCGTTCGTGCTGCTGATCCCGGTCACCGCGACCATCGTGATCCTGGCCAATCCCGGTCAGCCGCTGTGGATCTACCTGGTCTGCGCCGCCCTGACCGGTCTGGGCGGCGGCAACTTCGCGTCGTCGATGACCAACATCAACGCCTTCTACCCGCAGCGCCTCAAGGGCTGGGCGCTCGGCCTGAACGCCGGCGGCGGCAATCTCGGCGTGCCCGCCGTGCAGCTGCTCGGCCTGCTGGTGATCGCCTGGGCCGGCAACACCCAGCCGTACTGGGTGTGCGCCTTCTACCTGGTCGCCCTGGTGATCGCCGGCATCGGCGCCGCGCTGTACATGGACAATCTCGAAGGACCCGGCGTCGACATGACCGCCATGAAGGCGGCCGTCCGCAACAAGCACACTTGGGTCATCGCGCTGCTCTACATCGGCACCTTCGGCTCGTTCATCGGCTTCTCGTTCGCCTTCGCCCAGGTGCTGGCGCTGAACTTCAAGGCCGGCGGCGACACCGTCGCACAGGCCTCCCTGCACGCCGCCCAGATCGCGTTCATCGGCCCGCTGCTCGGCTCCATCAGCCGGGTCTACGGCGGCAAGCTGGCCGACCGCCTCGGCGGCAGCAAGGTGACGCTCGGCGTCTTCCTGGGCCTGATCGTCGGCGCCGCGATCCTCATCGTCGGCGACGGTTCGATCGCGGTCTGCGCCGTCGGCTTCGTCATCCTGTTCGTGCTCTCCGGCATGGGCAACGGCTCGGTCTACAAGATCATCCCGTCGGTGTTCGACGCGGCGTCGCGCTCGCTGCCGCTCGACGAAGAGGGCCGCGCCGCGTACTCGCGGTCGATGTCCGGAGCCGTCATCGGCATCGCCGGTGCGATCGGCGGCCTCGGCGGCGTCGGGATCAATCTGGTTCTGCGCCAGTCGTACTCGAGCACCGGCTCGGCGCTGTGGGCCTTCGGAGTTTTCGCAGCCTTCTACGCCGTCGCCGCTCTGGTGACCTGGCGGGTGTACGTCGCCGCACCGGTCTCAGCGGAGACCGGCGAGGTCGCGTCGCGTGTCAAGGCCCCGGTGGATGCGAAAATGGCTTCATGAGTCGCAGCGAGACCCCACGGACGACCCCGCCAACACTGGCGGGGTTCTCCGTTGCCATCACCGCTGCACGTCGTGCCGAGGAGTTCGAGGCCCTGCTCGCGCGGCGCGGAGCTCGCGTCCGTTCGGCCGCCGCGATCGCGATGGTTCCGCTGGCCGACGACGAGGGCCTGCGACGGGCGACCGACGCGCTGATCGCCGACCCGCCGGACCTGCTGATCGCCACCACCGGGATCGGCTTCCGCGGCTGGATCGAAGCGGCGGAAGAGTGGGGCGTCGCCGACGAACTGCTCGACGCCCTGGGGAAGTCGAGGGTGATCTCTCGCGGTCCCAAAGCGACGGGCGCCCTGCGGGCCGCCGGTCTGCGTGAGGAGTGGTCGCCGGACTCGGAGTCGTCCGCCGAAGTGCTCGCCCACCTGACCGTCGACGACCTGTCCGGTAAGCGCGTCGCCGTGCAGTTGCACGGAGCCACCGACTCGTGGGACCCGAACCCCGGCTTCGTGTCGGGGCTGGGGGAGAAGGGCGCGACGGTGACCGGCGTGCCCGTTTATCGCTGGGTGGGGCCGGTCGACCAGCAGTCGTTCGACGACCTGATCGCCGACATCGTCGCCGCGCGGGTCGACGCCGTCACCTTCACCTCCGCGCCGGCGGTCGCGTCGATGCTGCTGCGGGCAGAGGAGATCGGCCTGCTCGAGTCGCTGATCCGCGCACTGTCCGGGCCGGTCGTCGTCTACTGCGTCGGACCGGTCACCGCGACGCCGCTGTCGCAGATCGGGGTGTCGTCGGTGGCTCCCGACCGGATGCGGCTCGGCGCGCTGGCCCGACTGGTGAGCGAGGACCTGCCGGCCCGCCGCCCGGAGCTGAGCGTCGCCGGACATCGGCTCGGTGTCCGGGCGACCGCCGCCGTGGTCGACGGTGAGGTGCGCGACCTGTCGGGCACCGGCCTGGCGATTCTGAAGGCGCTTGCGGCCCGGCCCGGGGAAGTGAGTTCGCGCGCCGACCTGTTGGACCTGCTGCCCGCCGGAGGCGACGACGGCCACGCCGTCGAGGTCGCGATCGGCCGGCTCCGCGCCGCGCTCGGCGTGCGCGCCCTGATCGGTACCGTCGTCAAGCGCGGCTACCGCCTGGCCGTCGACTGAGCTGCTCGTCGCCGTCGACGCCCCGTCGCGTCCACGGGTCTGCGTCGGTGCGGTACGTTCGCCGATGAGTGCCGCTCTTGCGGGCGGCCGGCGTCGTCCCTTCACTCGGCACGACGACGATCACCGACGACGGAAGGCGCGCCATGAGTACCGTTCCCGAGAAGTTCACCGCACTGCTGGCCCGGGAGGACGACGGGTCGATATCCCTGACCCGCGAAGAACTTTCCGCTGCTGAGCTTTCGGCCGGCGAGGTCACCGTCGCGGTGGAGTATTCGGGCGTCAACTTCAAGGACGCGCTGGCTGTCAGTCCGCGCGGCGGCGTGGTGCGCACCTATCCGATCGTGCCGGGGATCGATGTGGCCGGTGAAGTGGTGGAGTCCACCGACCCGGCGTTCGCGGTGGGCGATCGCGTCGTCGCCCACGGCGGTCCGATCGGCACCGGCCAGCACGGCGGGTATGCGCAGTACGCTCGGGTTCCCGCCGATCAGGTGGTCAAGCTCGACGCGCTCGGCACCCGCGAGGCGGCCGCCGTCGGCACCGCGGGCTTCACCGCGGCGATGAGCGTCGCCGCACTGCTCGACCACGGACTGACCCCGCAGGACGGCCCGGTCGTGGTGACTGGAGCCAGCGGCGGAGTGGGCAGCGTGAGCGTGGATCTGCTTGCCGGGCTGGGCTTCTCGGTCTCGGCGTCGAGCGGAAAGGCCGACGCCGCCGACCTGCTGCGGGCACTTGGCGCCGCTGAGGTCACCGGACGACTCGTCGACGGCGACACCGTGATCCGTCCGCTCGGCAAGTCGTTGTGGGCCGGCGCGGTCGACTGCGTCGGCGGCAGGACCCTGGCCTACGTGCTGAGCACCATGCATCACGGCGGTGCGGTGGCCGCAAGCGGTCTGACCGGCGGCGCGGACCTGCCGACCACGGTGATGCCGTTCATCCTGCGCGGCGTCGCCCTGCTGGGCATCGACTCGGTGCTGATCGGCGCGGAATTGCGCCGCGCGATCTGGGCCCGCCTGGAATCGGACCTGCGCCCCGCGCACCTCGACGCGCTGATCGAGGAGATCACGCTCGACGAGGCACCCGGTGCCCTCGATGCCATTCGGGCGGGCGAACTCACCGGGAGGACTGTCGTGCGCGTGGGCTGAGGGTGTCGATACGCTGCCTCGTTCGTCGGCGGCTACTCGACCACCGGTGGAGCTCGGAGGATCGGTGGCTTCCGTCGGTGATCGAGTAGACCGCGAGGGACGAGCGTTTCGTATCGGGATCCGGGGTGGGGCCGGGTCAGCAGGCGACGGCGCGGTCGGCGGTGCGGGCGAGGTCGCACGCGGCGTCGATCACCAGCGGGTGCAGGCCCAGCGGGCGGGCGACGACGTCGGCCGACGACGCGCTCAGCCGCTGCTGAAAGAGGCCGTCGGCGAGCAGGAACGACGCGACGGCGATCCGACGCCGGGGCGTCTGGGCACGCAACCGGTCGACCACCTCGGCGACGGCCGGGAAACCCGTCCCGTCGGCCGAGGGCGCGGCGAAGGCGATGTGCACGTCGTCGTCGAGGAGCTCGCCCAGCAGGTCGGCCATGTCGGCGACGTCCCGGCGCGCGATCGGATCCGACGACCCGGCGGCGGCGAGGATCACCCGGTCGCCCGGGTGCCAGCCCGCTTCGGAGAGACGGGAGACGAGCACCCGGGCCAGCGTCGTTGACGGCCCGAGCGCTCGAGTCAGGGTCGCGACGGGATGCCGCGCAGCATTGAGGTGTTCCGGGATGTCGACCCGGACGTGATAGCCGCGGCTCAGGAACGCCGGGACCACCGCGACCGGCTCGTCGTCGGGCAGGCCGGCGAGGACCTCGCTGGGCGTAGGGCCGAGCACGTCGACGAAGGACACCCGCACTCGCTCGCCGAGCTGCTCGGCCATGCGGGCGGCGAGGTCGCCGATCATGGCGACGCCGCGCGGGTTCCGCGTTCCGTGCGCCACCAGCAGCACGCTCACGACGGCGCTCCCGCGACGGCGACGTCGTCGGTCACCGGCGCCGGCCGGAAGCCGAACCGGATTTCCGGCGAGTTCGAGACGAAGACCGTGCCGTCGAGCCCGATCCGGGTGTCGTACACCGGGATCCGGATGCCGTCGGCGTCCAGGCAGCGGCCGTCGAGAAGACTGAACGCCTGCTTCTTGAGCGGCGACTGCACCACCGGGAACCCGGCCCGATCGCCGACGATCCCGCGCGAGAGCACCGCCGCGCGGCCGATCGGATCGATGTTGCCGACCGCGCGCAGACTGTCGTCGGCCAGGCGGAACAGCGCGACCTGCGCGCCGTCGGGGAGCAGCACTGCGACGCCGCGCAACCGCTCGAGGCGGCTGATGTGGCAGGCCGCGGTCCAGTCGCGGGTCCAGCGGTGAAGATCGAAGTTGAGGGTCATGGGCTGACTCCCTTTCTGGAGATGACGGGCTACGGGGACGTCGGAACTACTGGGCGGCGTCGGCGGTGGCCGACCGCACCGGGATGCTGGGCTCTCCGAGGAGCACCGGAACCTTGCGGCCGTGGCTCTCGCCGAACGACACGGTCGGGTCCGGGGTGCCCGGAGCGTTCACGAACGACTGGAAGCGCGACAGCTTCTCCGGGTCGTCGAGCACGCCCTTCCACTCGCACGAGTAGCCCTCGACGTGCCGCGCCATGTCGGCCTCGAAGTCGGCGGCCAGGCCCAGGCTGTCGTCGATGACCACCTCGCGGAGGCGGTCGATGCCGCCCTCCAGGCTCTCCAGCCAGGGCGCAGTGCGCTGCAGCCGGTCGGCGGTGCGGATGTAGTACATGAGGAAGCGGTCGACGTAGCGGACCAGCGTCTCGGTGTCGAGGTCGCCGGCCAGCAGAACGGCGTGCTTAGGCGTCATGCCGCCGTTGCCGCCGACGTACAGGTTCCAGCCCTGCTCGGTGGCGATCACGCCGACGTCCTTGCCGCGCGCCTCCGCGCATTCGCGGGCGCAGCCCGAGACGCCCATCTTGATCTTGTGCGGGGAGCGCAGGCCGCGGTAGCGGAGCTCCAGGTCGATGGCCATCTGCACCGAGTCCTGCTGCCCGTACCGGCACCAGTCCGAACCGGCGCAGCTCTTCACCGTGCGCAGCGACTTGCCGTACGCCTGGCCGGACTCCATCCCGCCGTCCACCAGTCGCCGCCAGATGTCGGGCAGCTGGTCGACGGTGGCGCCGAACATGTCGATCCGCTGGCCGCCGGTGATCTTGGTGTAGAGCCCGTAGTCGCGGGCGATCTCGCCGATCAGGATCAGGTGGTCGGGGGTGATGTCGCCGCCCGGCACCCGCGGCACCACCGAATAGGTGCCGTTGCGCTGGATGTTGGCCAGGAATGCGTCGTTGGTGTCCTGCAGGGTGGCCTGCTCGCCGGCCAGGATGTGATCGGAGCTGGTGGAGGCCAAGATCGACGCGACGGTCGGCTTGCAGATGTCGCAGCCGGTGCCGGTGCCGAATCGGGCGATCAGACCCGAGAACGTCCGGATCCCGCTGGCCCGCACCAGTTCGAAAAGTTCGGCGCGGGACTGCTCGAAGTGCTCGCACAGCGCTTTGGACTGCTCGACGCCGGAGTCGGTCAGCAGCTGCGAGAGCAGCGGCACGCACGAGCCGCACGACGTGCCCGCGTTGGTGCAGCCCTTCAGCTCGGCGACGGTGCACGAGCCGTCGGCGATGGCGGAGCAGATGGTGCCCTTGGAGACGTCGTTGCACGAGCAGATCTGCGCGTCGTCGGGCAGCGCGCCCACACCGATGCCGGGGGAGTCGCCGGTGGCCGGCGAGATCAGGCTGACCGGATCGCCGGGCAGGCTGGAGCCGACCAGTGGCCGCAGCAGACCGTACGACGACGCGTCGCCCACCAGCACGCCGCCGAGCAGGGTCTGGGCGTCGTCGGACAGCACCAGCTTGGAGTAGGTGCCGTTGATCGGGTCGCTGACCACCACGTTCAGCGCACCGGGGGTGGTGCCGTGGGCGTCGCCGAAGCTCGCGACGTCCACGCCGAGCAGCTTCAGCTTGGTCGACAGGTCCGCGCCGGGGAACTCGGCGTCGCCGCCGAGAAGCTGGTCGGCGACGACCTCGGCGGTCGCGTAGCCGGGGCCCACCAGGCCGTAGCAGCGGCCCTCGACGGCGGCCACCTCGCCGATGGCGAAGACGTTCTGATCGCTGGTGCGGCATGCGAGGTCGGTGAGGACGCCGCCGCGCTCGGCCAGGTCCAGGCCCGCCGAGCGGCCGAGTTCGTCGCGCGGCCGGACGCCGGCGGCGAAGACCAGGAGCGCGGCGTCGACCACGGTGTCGTCGGCGAGCGTCACGGCGACGCCGCCCTCGGTGCCGGCGGCGATCTGCTTGGTGCCGGAGGAGAGGCTGATCTCGATGCCCAGCTCGCCGATCATCCGGGCCAGGTGCTCGCCGCCGGCCTCGTCGACCTGCTGCGGCATCAGCCGCGGATTGACTTCGACGACATGCGGCGCGAGGCCCATCTGCCGCAGTGCGTTGGCGGCCTCCAGACCCAGCAGGCCGCCGCCGACCACCACGCCGACCGGCTTCGCGTCGCCGTCGGCTCGGTCGAGCGCGGCCTGTGCGTCGGCGCGGATGTCGTCGAGGTCGTCGAGTGTGCGGTAGACGTGGCAACCGGTGGTCTCGTGACCGGGCACCGGCGGCACGAACGCGTACGACCCGGTGGCCAGCACCAGTGCGTCGTAGGCGACGGTGTCGCCGTTCTCGAGTGAGACCGTCTGTGCGTCGCGGTCGATCCCGGTCACTCGCGAGCCGAGGCGAAGGTCCACGTCCTGACCGTCGTAGGAGTTGCCCGGCAGTGCCAGCGAACTCCGGTCCCATGCCCCGACGTAGCTCGACAGGCCCACTCGGTCGTATGCGGCGTCGGCCTCTTCGCCGAGCACCACGACCTTCCATTCGCGTGCGGTGTCCCGGGTGGCCAGTGCCTCGACGAAGCGGTGACCCACCATTCCGTGCCCGATGACTACAACCGTCTTCTGCATCGTTGACGCCCTTCCTCGATGTCGTTGACACTCAAGGTAGGGAAGCGGTGTTGCCGGAATTGGTGGTGTCTTTTGCCGCGATGTCACATCGCGCGCACACTGTTACGCTGCGCGCTGTGAGACGGTGCGACTGCTTCTAGCGGACGCGCTCGACGCGGTCCGGAGTGCGGCCGGCGGGCGGGAACAGGGCCAGTCCGCGGTGACCGATCATCGCCCGCAGGTGACCGGTCCCGGCACCCGGGGACACCAGCCATCGACCGTCGCCGTCGGGTTCGACGGGGAGCACGCGCCACTGATCGCGATGGCGGACGAGGTCGTCGTCGACCACGGCGAGCACATCCGCGACCGCCGGGGTCCGGCAGGCGAGACCGTCGAGGATCGACGACGTGAACGTCGCAGCTCCGGCGACTGCGGCCAGCGGATTGCCTCCGAGCCCCAGCACGACGACTCCACCGGGCAGCTGTGCGACCATCAGTGATCCGCCCGGACGCAGCGCGACGCCGTCGACCAGGACTGCGGCGTCGACACGGTGGAGCGCGGCGCGCAGATGATCGGCGACGCCGTGCCCGGTCGCACCGATCACGACGAACAGGTCGGCGTCGCCGGGTGCAGCGAAGAGTTCGGCGAACGTCTCGGGGGAGTCGGAGAGATGACGGCCGACGGCGGCGTGCAGGCCGTGCTCGCGGAGGATCGCGGCGACCGGCGCGGAGGCGGTGTCGGGGATCTGGCCGGGGCGCAGATCTCCCTCGGCGAGCGGCACCACCTCGTCGCCGGTGGTGTGCACGGCGGCGCACAGCGGGCCGCGGACCGACGCACTCGGCACGCCTGCCGCGCGGGCTGTCGACAGCACTGACTGGTCGACGGAGAGTCCCGTCTCAGCGAGGAGTTCGCCTGCGCGCCAGGCATTTCCGATGCGGCGCGTGTCGTCGCGCACCGATCCGGTCTCGGTCAGGACGTCGTGCTGCAGGTCAGTCTCTTCGTGCCGGATCACCCGGTCGGCGCCTTCGGGCAGCATCGCGCCCGTCGCGATGCGGGCCGCCTGTCCCGTCGCGAGCGCGGCCGACTCGACGTGCCCCGCGGCCCGCGTGGCGTCGACCAGCCGCCACGGTCCGGGACCGGCCACGGCGAAGCCGTCCATCGCGGAGGCGTCGAACGGCGGGAACGGCCGGTCCGCGCGCAGCGGTTCGGCGAGGACACCGCCCTCGGCCTGCGCGAGCGGCCGGACCCGCTCGCGGTGCGCGCGACGCTCCGCACAG
>JASGFV010000013.1:0-35710 GCA_047605365.1 Gordonia sp. (in: high G+C Gram-positive bacteria) | reverse complement strand
CTCGCGGCCCTCGCCGAGGAAACTTCGTCACGGTTCGTTCAGCTGAACGACGACCCGCCTGTCTAGCGACTCGTCAGACGTCGCCCTGATCGAAGCGCTTGTTGAATCGATCCGCCATGCGGTCGCTGAACTTGCCGTGGCCGGACGACGCGCCGCCGACCGACTTGCCCTTTCCGTCGGCGTCCGACGGACCGTGCGATCCCTTGCGCGGACCCAGCAGCAGCAGAAGTCCACCGGCGAACATGATCAAGAAGCCGATGAGGCTGATGATCGGATACGTTCCGGCGATCTTCACGTCGACGATCAGCCCGCCGACCAGCAGAGCCAGCCCCACCAGCAACAGCAGGACTCCCTGAAGACGTCGCCGAGCACCCGGTCGTCCAACGCGCTGCTTTGTCACGCTCGAGACGAACTTCGGATCCTCGGCGTAGAGCGCGCTCTCGATCTGGTCGAGCATGCGCTGCTCGTGCTCTGAAAGCGGCACCGCCCCTCCCCTCACTGGTCTATGTCATGCAGACGACGGCAATTCGTCGTTCACATATCCATGATAGGAGCAGATTCGCCGCACGACCACCTTATCCAGCGACGGCACTGCCCCCGGTCGGCCGAAACAGGCCGGTGGCGGCCGCTTCCGAGTCCCCGCCGTACCCCTGTTCGTAGGACAGCAGTGTGGCGTCGGCCGCATCCAGGAACTCGGCGGCACGGCGTTCCACGCGAGCGCAGAACGTGTCGTCGACGTCTTTGACCAGCCCCGCTTCGACTCGTTCGCGCATCTGCGACAAACCTCCGAAGTATTCGGCGAGCTCCGCGTACTGAGGTGCGACCGATTTGATCCGGCTCCACGCGTCGCGCGCGTCACGTCGGCGACGCACGGGACCGACCGGCTCGAACACCACGAGAATCGCCCCGGCGGACCGGATCGCCGCCAGATAGAACTGCCGGAACCGCTCGGCGCCGTCGTCCTCGACGCCGCCCGCCGCGTCGAACAGCGCCTCGGCGCGGTCGAGCAGATCCCGGCTCCGGTGCACCACCCCGGGATCGACCGCAGTCGAGGTCGCCCTCGATTTGGCCGCCCTCGACTTCGACGCCCCGCGTGTCCTCGACGTCACCCCTGCCATGTGTCGTCACCGCCTTCGTTCACATTCACCCGGCGCCGCTCCTCGGCGCCTTTCGATGAACAGAACGTCTCACGGGGGTACGACAATCTCGTTCGCACGCACAGTCGCCGAGCGTTGGCAAACGCCGAGGACCGCCCCGACAGGACCCCGAACGACGACGGCGGGAGCGGTGTCTTCCCCACCGATCCCGCCGCCGCATATCGAACTTTAGTTCGATTCACCGATCGTATCGACCCCTCCGCGAACGAGCAACCCGTCGTCGTTGACTAGGGTTCTGATACAGCGATTCACGCTTGTCCACACCAGTCGCGGCCCGGCGCCGCAGCGCGAACCAGATCGAGGAGGCAGCGGTGACACTTCGGCTCGTCCCCCTCCCCGCCGCCGACGCGCACCGCTGGCTTGATCCGGCGGTCCACACCTACGTCACCGCGATGGGCTATCCGAGGGGCACCGAACGCCACCGACTCCCCCTCTGGCGCGACCATCTGCGCCGCCCCGGCTGGTACGCGGTGGGTGCGGTGATGACGGCCTCACCCGAAGACCTGCGGCGCCCCGAGGCGACCCGGCTGCGCGTCGACGCCCCGTGGACCACCACCGACCACGATCTGCTGGTCGGCATCGCCTACGGCTACACCGGCGGCGCGGACCAGTGGTGGAACCAGCAGCTGCGCAACGGTCTCCGGCAGGCCGGCGTCGATCCCCAGCAGATCTCCCGCCTCACCGACGACTACTTCGAGCTGACCGAACTGCACGTTCATCCGCTGGCCCAAGGCCGCGGCGTCGGGCAGCAACTGCTGAGCGCACTGCTGGCCGGCCGCAGCGAGTCGCAGGTCCTGCTGTCGACGCCGGAGGTGCCGCGTGAGCAGAATCGGGCGTGGTCGCTGTACCGGCGCATGGGGTTCCACGACGTGTTGCGCCACTTCTTGTTCACCGGCGACCCGCGGCCGTTCGCCTTTCTCGGCCGCCCGCTGCCGGTGACCCCCGCGATCCACGCCACCGGTCAGGGCGCGGACCAGCACGCGCCCAGCTGACACCCGCCCGCACGACAGTGAGCCGACGCGAGCGCGCGCCGAAACGCTGTGCCGCTCACTCATCTGGCACGATGTGACGCGTGAACTCGATCCGTCGCGCCCCGTTGCTCGCGCTGGTCGGCCTGCTGGCCGCGATTCCCCTGCTGAGCGGTTGTCTGACCAAGTCGACGACGGTCGGCGACCAGTTCTCCGGCACCGTCATCGTGGCGGCGACGCCGGGGCTGCAGAGCGGCACACCGTCGTTCGACGTCCCCGCCTCGATGGGCACCGCCGTCTCGGTCCGCGACTTCCCCGGCAAGGACGACGGGTCCGACGACAAGAAGAACGACGACCCGCTCAACGGCAAGGTCGGCTCGCAACTCACCTTCTACGACCTGACCGCGGGCCAGTTCTCCCAGCTCGGCGAGATCGTCTCCAGCGCCCTCGACTCGGGCGCGACCGTCGACCTGTCGGCGACGCGCAGCGGCGACGTGGTGCGGCTGCGCGGCGGCGCGTCGCTGACCGGCCTGTCCAATCAGTACTTCATCACGATCACCGTCGACTTCGACGGCCCCGTGGTGGCCACCAACGGCAATCAGACCGCCGAGAAGAGCGTGACCTGGGCGCCCGAGGCCGGCCAGAACGCCGAGTTCATCGCCGATGCCAAGTACGACGATCCGGCGACCGCCGCACTGCCGAGCTGGACCCTGTTCATGCTGTTCCTGTGCGTGCTGGTGGTGGTGATCGTCGGGTGGGTCGCCTACCGCGCGCGCGACCGTTCGCTGCGCCCGGGCCGCCCGTCCAAGTCCGATGCCGGGGAAGAGGCCGGCTCACGCGGCCGGTTCGGCCGGAGCAAGAAGAAGGACGACGACGCGGCCCCGGACCGGCCCACCGCCGAGTCCGCCTCGTCGCCGAAGAGCTGAGCTGACCCGCCGGCCAGCGACCCGAAACCCTTCCAGGGTGCTGCTCAGACCGGCGCGAGCGCCCCGCGGGTGTCCACGCCGATCCGCTCCAGCACCTCGCTGCTGGCCTTGGCGAAGTTCAGGGTGCAGAAGTGCAGGCACGGCGCGCCTTCGGCGATGAGCCGCTGCGACATCTCGGTGCACAGGTCGATGCCGACGGCACGCACCGCGGCCCGATCCTCTTCGGGGCCGTCGCCGGCCGCAGCCGCGAGTCGTGCCTCGACGTCGGTGGGCAGAGTGCTTCCGGACAGCTCGACCATGCGGCGGGCGGTGGCCAGCGATGTGATCGGCATCAGCCCCGGGATGATCGGCTTGGCGCCCTGCTCCGGATCGGCGGCGACGACGCGGTCGCGCAGCCGCAGGTAGTCCTCGACGTCGAAGAACACCTGGGTCACCGAGTACTCGGCGCCGCCGCGCAGCTTGCGCACCAGGTTGCCGGTGTCGGCGGCCAGGTTCGGGGCCCGGTGGTGCCCTTCCGGGAACGACGCGACGCCGGTGTGGAAGTCGCCGAGCGAGGCGATCAGCTCGACCAGTTCCTCGGCGTAGCTGACGCCTTCGGGATGCTTGATCCACTCCCCGAGCGGGTTGCCGGGCGGGTCGCCGCGCAGCGCCAGAAGGTTGGTGATGCCCTTGTCGGCGTACGCGCCGACCAGGCCGCGCAGTTCGTCGATGCTGTGATTGACGGCGGTCAGGTGCGCGACGGTGGTGAGCGTCGTCTCGGTGGCCAGCTCGCCGGCGATGCGGACGGTGCGATCGCGGGTGGAGCCGCCCGCGCCGTAGGTCATCGACGCGAACGCCGGGTTCATCCGCTCGAAGACGCGTACCGCGCGCCACAGTCGCGCTTCGTCCGCCTCGGTGCGGGGCGGGAAGAATTCGACGGAGAACGGGATCGGGCCGTCGGTGGAGCGGGCGATCTGTTCGACGACCGACGACTGGCCGGCCGGCTCTGCGCGGGTGCGGGACGTCTGACTCACGGCGACGATATTACTGACCGGTCCACCTGGCGACCTTGTCGCGAAAGGGGTTTGACGCAGCCGCCCGCCGGGGGTTGACGGCAGCACACGAAGTGTGCATATCGGGCTCGACGACGCAGCACCGGCGCGGCGGATCGGCCCCGGTAGGCTTACCCGCGTGGTGAGTCTGGAGCAGGTGCCCGGCGCGGTCGAATCGGTACTGCGCGACTTCTTCGGCTCCGCCGACGGCGTCCTGGCCGACATCTACCCCACCGTGGCACAGGCCGGCGACGAGCTCGCCGACTTCGTCCTCGGCGGCGGCAAGCGCATCCGCCCGCTGTTCGTCTACGCCGGCTGGCGCTGCGGGCTCGGCGAGGCCGGCCGGATTCCGGCCGACGCCGAGGTCGCGCAGATGGTCCGGACCGGTGCGGCGATCGAACTGATTCAGGCCTGTGCCCTGATCCACGACGACATTCTGGACCGCTCGGACACCCGCCGCGGCCGCGCGACCACGCACCGCGTCTTCGAGGCCAGGCACCGCGCCGAGGGCTGGTCCGGCGACGCCGCGCATCACGGCGCGTCGGTGGCGATCCTGATCGGTGATCTGGCCCTGGCCTGGGCCGACGACCTGGTCCACGGCTATCGGCCGCTGCCGGTGGATCGGCAGCCGGCGGCGAGCTCCCCGCTGCCCCGGACCGCGGGCGCGCTGTGGTCGCAGATGCGCACCGAGGTGCTCGGCGGTCAGCTGCTCGACATCGTGAACGAGGTCTCGGGCGACGAGTCGGTCACCGCCGCCTACCGGGTGATGGAGTACAAGACCGCCGCGTACACGGTGGCCCGGCCCCTGGAACTCGGTGCGGCGCTTGCCGACTCGTCGAACGGACTGGGCGAGTCGCTGCGCCGCATCGGTACCGGCCTCGGGGTGGCCTTCCAGTTGCGCGACGACGTGCTCGGCGCCTTCGGCGATCCCGCGCAGACCGGCAAGCCGTCGGGCGACGACCTGATCGCCGGCAAGCGCACCGCCCTGGTCGCCTACGCCCTGCAGCAGGCCGACGCCGCATCGGCCACCACCCTGCGCGAGAGCCTGGGCCGCCCGCTGTCCGACGACGAACTGGCAACGGCCCGAAAGATTCTCACCGAATCCGGGGCGCTCGCCGAGGTGGAGTCGCAGATCACCGCCCGGCGCGACGCCGCGCTGGCCGAGATCGGCGCACTCGACGTCGGCGACGACGCCCGCGCCGACCTGTCGGCGCTGGCCCACCGCATCGCGCACCGGCAGGCATGATGGGCGGCACACGACGCGTCGTCGTCATCGGCGCGGGACTCTCCGGGCTGTCGGCCGCCGCCCGCCTCCGTGCGGCCGGGCTCGAGGTGACGGTGGTGGAGGCCGCCGGCGCGCCCGGCGGCCTGGTCCGCACCGAGGAGCTGCACGGCCACCGGTTCGACACCGGCGCCACGGTCCTCACCATGCCGGGGCTGATCGTCGACGCGCTCGGCGCGCTCGGCGTCGACCCCGACGAGGCCTATCGCCGGCTCGCCCTGAGCCCCATCGATCCGGGCTACGTGATGAACTACGCCGACGGATCGTCGTTGCCCATCCCGCGCGACCCGGCGCAGATCCCGAACGCGGTGGAGCAGGTCTTCGGCCCCGCCCAGGCCCGCGGGACCCGCGAGCTGCTCGACTGGCTGCGCCGCGTGTACGACGCCGAGTACGACGTCTTCATCGACCGCAATTTCGGCGGTCTGGCCGATCTGGCCGGGCCGGACACCCGGCGCGCCGCCGCCGAACTGGTCCGGCTCCGCACTCTGGGCGGCCTGACCGGCGCGGTGTCGCGGTTCGTGTCCGACGAACGACTGCAGCGCGCCTTCACCTTCCAGGCCCTGTACGCCGGTGTGCCCCCGCACCGGGCCCGCGCCATCTACGCGATCATCGCCGACATGGACATCGGGCGCGGACTGTCGGCACCGGCCGGCGGCATGGGGCGGGTCGGCGAAGTACTGGCCGAAGCCCTGATCGAGGCGGGTGCCGAGATCGCCTACAAGACCCGAGTCACCGCCCTGACCAGGAACTCTTCCGGTGCAGTGACCGGCGTGGAGACCGAAGCCGGACCGGTAGCCGCCGACGCGGTGGTCGCCACCGGCGAACGTGATCAGGTGGCCGCACTGCTCGGCGAGCGCCCACGACGTCGCCTGCGGTATTCGCCGAGCGCCGTCGTCGTGCACGGGTTGCTGCCGGCCGGAGTCGCCGACCGCTGGCGTTCGGGCCACCACACCCTCGACTTCGGAACCGCCTGGACCCGGACCTTCACCGAGTTGACGCGCTCCCCGGGACGCCCGATGTCCGACGGCTCGTTCCTGCTCACCCGGCCTGCGGCCAGCGACCCCGGCAGCTTCGTCGTCGACGGTCTGGAGTCGGTGTCGGTGCTGGCGCCCACCCCGAATCTCGCGACCGCACCGCTGGACTGGGACACGCTCGCCGCGCCGTACGCCGAAGAGGTGCTCGCCACGCTGGAGGCGCGCGGCTACCCCGGAATCGACGGCCTGCGAGTGCTGCGCGTCGACCATCCGGGCACGTGGCTGCGCGACGGTCTACCCGCCGGCACCCCGTTCTCGGCCGCGCACACGGTGACCCAGACCGGCCCGATGCGCCCCCGCAACGTGTGGCCCGGCACTGCGAACCTGGTCTTGGCCGGCAGCGCCACGGTCCCCGGCGTCGGCATCCCGCCGGTGCTGGTGTCCGGAAAGCTCGCCGCGGCGCGGGTCGTCGAACATCTCGACGGGGCACGACGATGACCGCCGCCGAATCCGCCGCCGCGCGCCGCGGACCGCTCGGCGTGGTGCGCCGGTACCCGAACGCGACGCTGGGCCTGATCGGCTCGCTCGCCGTCGCGATCGGCGGCTACGGCCTGGCCGACGTCCCGCGCAACGACTCGACGCTCGCCGATCTCGGCTTGGCCCCCATGACCTACGGCCACGGCAAGACACTGGCCGGCATCTGCTTCTGGCTGGGCGTCGCACTCATGGTGGTCGCCTGGGTGCGGATCGGGCGCGACTTCGCCGCCGGCTGCGGCGAGCTGAGTCTGCGCGCCACCCGGTGGACCATCGGGGCCTGGGCCGTGCCGCTGTTCTTCGCGGTGCCGACGTTCAGCCGGGACGTGTACGCCTACCTCGGCCAGGCCGCCCTGCTACCCGCCGGATTCAACCCGTACCTCGACGGCCCCGCCCACGCACCAGGGCCGCTGGTCGACTCGATGGCCCAGATCTGGGCGCCCACCACGTCGCCGTACGGTCCGGCGTTCATACTGCTCATGCGGAGTGTCGTGGGCGTGACCGGCGAGAACCCCATTGCCGGGGTGCTGCTCACCCGCGTGGTGCTGCTTCCCGGCCTGCTGCTCACCCTGTGGGCGCTGCCGCGGATCGCCGCGCACTTCGGGGCGTCCCGCCGGATGGGCCTGTGGCTGGTGCTGCTCAACCCGATGCTGCTGATCCACCTGGTGGGCGGCCCGCACATCGAACTGCTGATGATGGGCTTCCTGTCGGCGGGCGTCGCCCTGGTGCTCGAGGGCAGGCACGTGTCCGGGCTGCTGGTGCTCGGCGTGGCGATCTCGGTGAAGATCACCGCCGGGATCGCGATCCCGTTCATGTTCTGGATCTGGCTCCGGCACTTCCAGGAACGACGGCGGCTCGCCGGCGGCGACGTGACCGTCAAAGATCGCATCGGGATCTTCGCGGCCACCGCGGCGCTGCCCGCCGCCGTGTTCGGCGTCTTCACCTTGATTCTGGGTCTCGGCCTGGGCTGGCTGAACGGCCTGCAGTGGGCCTCTCGCATCATCAATCCGTTCACGCTGCCGAGCTTCGCGGCGCACGTCCTGGCCTACGGAGCGGCCCCGTTCACCGTCTGGAATCTGCAGCAGGTGCTGGTGGTGACCCGGATGATAGGCAACGTCGTGCTGGCCGCGGTGCTGGTGTGGCTGTGGTGGCGCGCGCGGATCAGTGAGCGCGCCGCGATGGCCGGCGCCGCATGGGCCATGCTGGCACTGCTGCTGCTGGAGCCCTCGACGCTCCCCTGGTACTACGTGTGGACCGCGTGCCTGGCCGTCGCTTTCACGCTCCCGCTGTGGGCCCGGCAAGTGGTGGTCGGCGTCAGCGTCTTCTACCTGATGGGCTTCCAGCCGGACGATTCGATCATCTTCTACAAGCCCGTTCCCACCCTGCTGGCGCTCGCCCTGTCGGTGCTGGCCGCGGTGTCGCTGGGCCGGGCCGATCCGCTGCGGCTCGGCCGGCTGCGTCACTGGGCGTTCGTCGGCCCGGCTCCGGCAGACCACCATGAACGCGCCTGAACTCCGGCGGACGTCGCGCGGGACGCCCGCGGGCGACGCCGCGCGCGGCTACCTCCTCGCCCGGTCGATGACCGCGCACGCGGGCCGCACCTACTATCTGGCGTCCGGGCTCCTCCCTCGAGCCGATCGCCGCGCCATGTTCGCCCTGTACGGCTTCGCCCGAACCGTCGACGACGTCGTCGACGGTCCCGCGGACCCGGCCGCCAAGGCGGCGGCCGTCGACCTGCTCGAGGACGGTCTGCGCACCGCATTGTCGTGCGCGCCGGCCGCACCCGTCCCACCGGCTGAGCTTGTCGAAGCCTTCGGCCCTTCGACAGGCACAGGGGTCGGTCCGGCAGATCCAGCGTACGAGCCGACTCGCAGAACCCTCACCGCCGACCAGCTCGACCTGCTCGCCGCGCTCGCCGACACCGTGCGCCGGTATCGCATCCCGACGAGCACCTTCGACGACTTCCTGACCTCCATGCGGATGGACATCGAGGGATCGCCTCGGTTCCGCAACCGCTATCGGACTTTCTCCGAACTGGCCGCCTACACCCGCGGCTCTGCCGCGGTGATCGGCGTGCAGATGCTGCCGATTCTCGGAATTCCCAGCGGCACGGCATCACCGGTCGACGGGACGCCCTACGAGGAACTCGAGCGCGGCGCCGCTCTGCTGGGCGACGCGTTCCAGCTGACCAATTTCCTCCGCGACGTCGCCGACGATCTGGCCCGCGACCGCATCTACCTGCCGCTCGACGTGCTGGAGGCCTTCGGCGTCGACGAGGCGAACCTGCGCCGGGACCTCCTCGGCGGCTCTCCGTCGCCGGAGCTGCGGCGCGCGATCGCCCACCTGATCAGCGTCAACCGCGACCAGTACCGGTGCGCGGCACCGGCGGTGGCGGCACTGCCCCGCCGCACCCGCCCGGCGATCGCGGCGGCCGCGACGTCGTACGGCGACATCCTCACCGAGATCGAGCGCAGCGGCTACGACGTGGTCTCGCGCCGGGCCGTGGTGCCGCGGCGTCGCCGCATCGCCCATGCGGCGGCTGCGGCCGTCGGCCTGCGCGCCCTACCGTGACTCGCTGTCCAGCCGACGAATCAGAAGGCCTGCGCCTGCGCGCGCCGGATCACTTCGCGCGCAGAATGCGTGTGCAGCGCGTCGGCGGGGCGCAGATCGAGATCGTCCTGCTCGGTGAACAGCCACTCCATCGCCTCGTCGCGGGTGTACCCGCCGTCCAGCAGGATGGTGACCAGGCCCTCGAAGTGCTTGGCCAGACCGTCGTCGCCGAAGAACGCCACGGGGATCACCGGCACACCGTCACGGGAGGCGGCGAGCAGGTTGTGATCGCGGATCAGCGTGCGAACCCGTCCGACCGAGACGCCGAGCCGGCGAGCGGCCTGGTCCAGGTCGAGGGTCGCGACGTCGTCGGGCAGGATGCCGAGAGAAAGCGGAAGAGAGGCCACGGACAACCAGAATACCCGCTCACCGGCAGCACATCCCCGGCCCGGCAGTCCGGGCGCGGTAGATTCTCCTGGTGACCAATCCGGACGACCCGCTTCTGGGCCGAGTACTGGAACGCCGCTATCGGATCGACGCCCCGATCGCGCGCGGCGGAATGTCGGCGGTGTACGTGGGCACCGACCTGCGTCTGCACCGCCGGGTCGCGGTGAAGGTGATGGACTCGCGGTACGTCGGCGATCAGCAGTTCTTGCGCCGCTTCGAGTTCGAGGCACGCGCTGTCGCCGGTCTGAGCCACCCGGGCCTGGTGGCCGTCTACGACCAGAGCATCGACGACGACATCGCCTTCCTCGTCATGGAACTGGTACGCGGCGGCAGCCTGCGCGAGCTGCTGCGCGAGCGCGGTCCGATGCCCCCGCACGCCATCGCCGGAATCGGCATCCCGGTCCTCGGCGGCCTGGGCACGGCGCACCGAGCGCACCTGGTGCACCGCGACGTGAAGCCGGAGAACGTACTGATCTCCGACACCGGCGATGTCAAGGTCGCCGACTTCGGGCTGGTGCGCGCCGTCGACGAGGCGGGTGTCACCTCGGCCAGCGTCATCCTCGGCACCGCCGCCTACCTGTCCCCCGAGCAGGTCACGTCCACCGACATCGACGCCCGCAGCGACGTCTACTCGGCGGGCATCCTGCTGTTCGAGATGCTCACCGGGCACCAACCGTTCCGCGGCTCCACCCCGCTCGCGCTGGCCTATCAGCGACTCACCTACGACGTCCCGGCGCCCGGCGACGTGATCGCCGGGGTGCCGCGCGAGATCGACGAGATCGTGCTGCGCGCCACCGAACGCGATCCGGACGACCGGTACGACGACGCGTTCGCCATGCAGCACGCCCTGCTCGACGCCGTCGACGACCTCGGTCTGCCCGCCTTCACCGTGCCCGCGCCCCGCCAGGCCTCGGCCCGGGTGACATCGGCGATCGCCCGGCCGGTCGCACCGGCGCACGCCGACGCCCAGCCCGCACGTCCGGCCACGTCGCGATACAGCGACGGGCCGCCGCGCTCCGGCGGCGGGTCTCCCGCCGACTACCCCGCCGAGCCGGACTACGACGATCAGTACGCCGACGACCACTACGACGACGCCGAATATCCGAACGAGGATTCCGGGCACGTCGCGCTCGCCGAGCGCGACGTGCAGACGGGTTCCCCACTGGCCGTTGCCTTCTGGCTGATCGCGGTGGTCATCGCGGCCGCCGGCCTGGGCGCCCTCGGCTGGCAGCTGGGCGCCGCCCTCCCCTGATCTGCGAGGCCAGCCGGTCAGACGACGCAGATCGGTCATTTCTGTCGTAGGTGCGCGGTAGGTTTCCTCCGACTCCGCGAAGAGCGACTCGTCAGAGCCGCACTTTCGCAGTCTTCTTCACCGCCCCGTCGCACCGCACCGGGCGGCTTCCACACTCCCGAAGGGACACACTTTCATGATTTCTGCGCGCACCTCCGCGATCGCCGCTGTCGCATTCCTCGCGCTCGGAGCCACCCTCGCCTCCGGAGAGGAGGACAAGGCGACCAAGGTCGACGGCTCCGACGCCAAGCAGCAGCAGACCGAGTTCAAGGTCGGCGACACCGTGAAGCTCGGCGACTGGCAGGTGAAGGTGAACCAGGTGACCGACCCGTTCACCCCGTCGAACGACTTCATCACCCCGGCCGCAGGCAAGCGCTTCGTGCGGGTCGACACCGAGGAGCAACCTGAGCAAGAAGCCGCAGGTCGTGTCCTCCATCGCGTGCTTCGACCTGCGTGACGACAGCAACCGGTCGTACGACATCACGATCACCGGCGACAACGACTCGCAGCTCGACGGCGAGCTCCCGGCGGGCGGCACCCAGCGCGGCAACCTCGACTTCGAGGTCCCGGAGACTGCCAAGAACTTGCAGCTCCAGTTCAAGTGCAACCTGCTCGGTACCGGCTCGGCGCTGATCAACCTGTCATGACCAAGCCCGGCGACGTCCTTCTCAGCCCGTGGGTCCTGCTGTCGGTAGCAGTGCTCCTGCTCAACGATCATGTCCTGAAGTGGCAGTTCGGCAATGTGATCACCGGCAAACTGTCGGACGTCGCCGGAGTCTTTCTCCTCCCCCTGATGTTTCTCGCGGCCGTCGAGGCAGTTCGCGCCCTCTGGGCGCAAGTATCAGCGGAACGGTCTGCCGAGGCGCTGGGCCACACACCCCGATGGGCGGCGACTCGCGCCGACATCGTCGCCTGCGTCGCGGTGGTGGGCGTCGGCTTCGCCGCGGTCAAGACCCTGCCGTGGGTCGGCGACGCCTACGAAACGGTGATAGGCACGGCACGAAGCTTGATCATGTACTCGAGCGGTCCGGCGGCGCCGATCGTGGTGTACCGCGACCCGACCGACGTCATGGTGCTGCCGGTACTGATCCTGACGTTTCTGCTCGCCTCTCGCCGGCGCTCCTCCGGCCAGGCGGCCTGAGGACTGCCCGAGATCACCCGCTCAGGAGCCTGATCCGAGCAGATCGGGCAGCATCACGATCACGACACCGGTCACCGACACCACCGAGGCAGCGGCCATGGCGAAGAGGCACGACCACCGCCGCCAGATCAGACCGCCGAGGGCGACGACGATCGACACCGGAACACCGACGGCCAGACTCAGGAACAGGCCGCTTCGGTAGCGCTCCGCTTCATCGCAGATGCTGCCGCAGATCGTCGACGACAGGAACGCCATCGAGGCGTAGGGCAGCACCAGCGCCCACCCCACGACGAGGCCGACGAGCCCGGCGATGGTCAGCGCCTTGTTGACTTGACCGAAGTCGTCCGGCTTTCGTCCAGGCTGCCGAGGCTGTGGCGGAAATCCCGGCTGGGACCACTGCGATGGATCGACCGCAGTCGACGCCGGGTACGGGCTCCACGCCGCCGGCTGCTGTCCGTCCGGGCCCCGCCGGCCCGGATCCGGATACTCGGGAAGATCCCGGCCCTGCCGTACCTGCGCTGCCTGCGCTGGATCCATCTGCACTCCCCTGTGCAATCGATCGGGGGCCTGAAGCGCCCCCGCGCAGTCATCCTCGCAGCATCTCCGCGACCAGGAACGCCAATTCCAGCGACTGCTGGGTGTTGAGGCGCGGATCGCAGGCCGTCTCGTAGCGGCCTTCCAGATCGAGGTCCGAGATGTCCTGGGCGCCGCCGAGGCATTCGGTGACGTCCTCGCCGGTCAGCTCGATGTGGATGCCGCCCGGGTGCGTGCCCAGTGCGCGGTGCACCTCGAAGAAGCCCTGCACTTCGTCGACCACCCGGTCGAAGTGGCGGGTTTTGAAGCCGTTCGACGCCGTGTGGGTGTTGCCGTGCATCGGGTCGCACTGCCAGATCACCTTGTGCCCGGTCGACTCGGCGGCCTGCACCAGCGCCGGCAGCACCTCGCGGACCTTGCCGTTGCCCATGCGGGCGACGAGGGTCAGGCGGCCCGGCCGGTTGGTCGGGTCCAGCGTCTCGATGTACTCGACGATCTGCTCGGGCGTGGTGGTCGGACCCACCTTGACGCCGATCGGGTTGGCGATCAGTTTGGCCAGCGCGATGTGCGCGCCGTCGAGCTGACGGGTCCGCTCGCCGATCCACAGGAAGTGCGCCGACAGGTCGTAGAGGACGGGGTCGTCGCCGCCCTGCGGGTCGTCGGCCATCCGCAGCATGGCGCGCTCGTAGTCCATCACCAGCGCCTCGTGCGAGGCGAAGATCGACGCCGACTCGAGGCTCGAGTCGCTGACGCCGCACGCGTCCATGAACTTCAGGCCGCGGTCGATCTCGGCGGCCAGCGCCTCGTAGCGCGCGCCGGCCGGCGACGTCCGGACGAATTCGCGATTCCAGTCGTGCACGCGGGCCAGCCGGGTCTCCGAGCCGGTCAGCGCACGGACCAGGTTCATCGCGGCGGCGGCGTTGGCGTAGGCGCGCACCAGGCGCGACGGGTCGTGCACGCGCGCCTCGTCGGTGGCCTCCAGGCCGTTGACCATGTCACCGCGGTAGCTCAGCAAGCCCAGCGAGTCGGTGTCCGACGACCGCGGCTTCGCGTACTGACCGGCGATCCGGGCCACCTTCACCACCGGCAGGCTCGCACCGTAGGTCAGCACGACGGCCATCTGCAGCAGGGTCCGGATGTTGCCCTTGATGTGCGGTTCGGTGTTGGCCGCGAAGGTCTCGGCGCAGTCTCCGCCCTGCAGCAGGAACGCACGACCGTTGGCGACCTCGGCGAGCTGCGAGAACAGCGACTCCACCTCGGTCGGCATGCAGATCGGCGGCACGCTCTCGAGCACGGTGCGCATCCGGTGCGCCGCGTCGGCGGGCCAGCTCGGCTGCTGCAGCGCCGGACGGGCCAGCATGTCGTCGAACTGCTCGGCGAGTTTTCCCGGCAACGGGGGCAGTTCGGGAAGTTCGTCGATCGGCACGTCTACGGTCCAGTTCACCACGGAAGCCAGACTATCCTGCGTCGCACAGGCCGTCTCAGGCGTCCCCGATCAGCGCCGTGAAGCCTGTCTCAGCGCCCGGCCCGCGCGGCCTCGATGGTCTGCCACCGGAGCAGATTCTGCTGGGCGTCGACCAGCGCGCTGTGCGCGTCCTTCGGCGACGGCGGCAGCTTCGGGCTGCCCGCGTCCTCCCACCGCTGCCGCAGTTCGCGGGTGAACCGCGGGAGCTCGCGCGGAAGCGCGGTCATGTCCCCCCACAGCTGGCACAGCACCACATGGTCGTAGGCGCCCACCCAGGCCCACAGTTCGACGGGGCCGTCGCCGGCCAGCAGGAACTCGTACAGCTCGTCGCGAATGGTGCGGCGGCTGCGCCAGACCTTGGCGGCCGGCGAAGGCAGCTTGTCCAGCACGTTCGCCCGCACCCAGTCGCCCGCCCGGTTCGGATCGAACTCGGTCGACACGGCGTAGTACTCCCTGCCGTCTTCGGCGACTACTCCGATCGAGACCAGGTCGATGGTGGTGCCGTCCTCGATGAACTCGCAGTCGTAGAAGTAGCGCACAGCAATCGATTATCCACGGGTGCGGACGCCCCGCAGCGATCACGTACCGTGAACGCCATGCCGAACCGTCTCAGCGCCGTCGATGCGCGGTGGCAGAGCTGGCGTCCGGGCGCCGTGTCGACGGCGATGGCCGGGCTCGCCTTCTTCGTTTCGGCCGGACTGCAGATAGTCGGCGTCCCCGGCACGTCGAGTTTCGGCACCCGCACGCGTTTCGACATGGACGTCTACCGACTCGGCGGACAGATCTGGCATCAGGGTTTCAGCCTCTACGCCGAAGGGTCGATGCCGTTCACCAGCGACGGCATCTGGCTGCCGTTCACCTATCCGCCGTTCGCCGCTCTCCTGTTCACCCCGCTCGGTGCAGTCAGCCTGGCGGTCACGTCCATCGGAATCTCGGTGGTGACCGCCGTGGCCCTGGTGTACGTGACGGCGGTCTTCCTCCGCGTGCTACGCATCGGCAATTCCGCCAACCGGAACGTTCTAGCCCTCTGGCTCTCGGTCGCCACGATCTGGTTCAACCCGACGTGGATGACCCTCGGATTCGGCCAGATCAACCTGGTGCTGATGGCGATGATCGTGGTCGACGTCTTCGTCTTGCGCGATCTGCGAAGCCGGAACGACGACGGACCCGCGACCTTCCGGGAGAATCCGCTGCGCGGGATCCTGACCGGCGTGGCCTCGGCGATCAAGCTGACGCCCCTGGTCTTCCTGGGGGTCTTCGCCGCGGCCGGCCGGCTGCGCGCCGTGGTGACCGGCGTCGTCGCCTTCGCGGCTGCCGCCGTCGTCGCCTGGGCGTGGATGCCCGACGACTCGCGCACCTATTGGACGCACACCGTCTTCCACACCGCGCGCATCGGCGAGCCCGCCGGTCCCATCAACCAGAACCTCAACGCCGCGTGGCTACGGATCCTCGGCGAGGACAGTTCGGCCGCCCCGATCATGTGGGCGCTGAGCTGCCTGGCGGTCACCGCACTGGCCGGTCACGCACTGTGGAAGACGCTGCCCCGCCAGGCCTTCGCCCCGGGTGCGACGACTCTCCAGCAGGCGACGAACTCGGTGCTGGCCACCTGCGTGATCGCCATCTGGGGGCTGCTGGTCTCGCCCACCACGTGGGCCCATCACTGGGGCTGGTTCGTGCCGGCGATCCTCGCCTGCCTGGCGATCGCCGCGCGCACCGACTCGGCAGGCGGCTCGCGCGCCTACCTCGCGGTCGGCCTGGTCGGCGTGCCGATCTTCGCGATCGGCCCGTTCCAGCTGCTGCCCGACGACGTCACGACGTGGAACGTCCTCGATCACGTGATCGGCAACGCCTACGTCCTGTGGGCGCTGGCGTTCCTGATCGTGCTGTGCGTCAAGCCGTTCCGGTGCGCGGAGCCCGCCGGATCCGGACTCTCGACGCCCGCAGACGCCACGACTCAGGA
Source organism: Gordonia sp. (in: high G+C Gram-positive bacteria) (assembly GCA_047605365.1). Classification (GTDB taxonomy): domain Bacteria; phylum Actinomycetota; class Actinomycetes; order Mycobacteriales; family Mycobacteriaceae; genus Gordonia. The sequence goes on along the minus strand of JASGFV010000013.1, from coordinate 19,450 downwards.
GTCGTGAGCGTCGACGCCGATCAGGCCGACTTCTTGCCCGGCTCTTCCACCGCGGCCGCCGGAGCGCCGGTCGACGCGTCGCCGGCCGGCTTGTTCTTCAGCGAGGCGGCGTAGACGTCGACGTACTGCTGCCCGGTCAGACGCATCAGCGAGTACATGATCTCGTCGGTCACGGCGCGCTCGATGAACCGGTTGCCGGCCATCCCCTCGTACCGGGAGAAGTCCAGCGGCTTGCCGATGCGCAGCTTGACGCGGGCCGGCCGCGGCACCACGGTCCCGGGCGGGTTGATGGCGTCGGTGCCGATCATCGCCACCGGAATCACCGGGACGCCGGTCTCCAGGGCGAGGCGCGCCAGGCCGGTCTTGCCCTTGTACAGGCGGCCGTCGGGCGAGCGGGTGCCCTCGGGGTACAGGCACAGCAGGCCGCCGTCGTCCAGTACGCCCTTGCCGGCCTTCATCGCTCCGGCGGCCGCGTCCGCGCTGGTGCGATCGATCGGGATCTGGCCGGAGGTGGAGAAGAACCACTTCTTGAACCGGCCCTTGGGGCCGGGCTCGGTGAAGTACTCGGACTTGGCCAGGAAGTAGACGCGGCGCGGCGACATCAGCGGCAGGTAGAAGCTGTCGACGACGGCCAGGTGGTTGCTGGCCAGCAGCGCGGGACCGTTCTTCGGGAGATTCTCCAGCCCTTCGATCTTCGGACGCCCGATCAGCCACAGCAGCGGCCCCATCAGAACGTATTTGAATACGTAGTACATGTCAGTCCCCGTTCCCTTTCATCGCCGCCGCCTGTCCGGTGCAATGTCGGCTGTACACCGTCGTGCCGATGATCGTGTCCACTCTACTTCTCGCTTCACGGGCGGTCGGCCAGCCGTACCCGGGCCACCTGAGCGGCCCCGATGACGCCCGCGGACTCGCCCAGCTGCGTGGTGCGGATCCGGGCGAGCTGACGATGCCCGGTGCCGGTGACCATCGCCGCGTAGTGTTCGCGAGCCTCGTCGAGGTACAGCCCCGAGGCCGCGCCCAGTCCGCCGGCCAGAACGATCAGATCCGGGTCCAGGATGTCGGCGATCATCGACATCGCCTGCCCCAGCCAGCGCGCGAGATCGGCGTAGGCGGCCAGCGCCACCGGATCTCCGTCGGCCGCGGCAGCCGCCACTCGCCGACCGGTCAGCGAACCGGGATCGGAGTCCGACTCCGCGGCCAGCACTGATCGGCCGGCCCCGCCCTGAGCCAGAAGCTCGACGACGGTGTCGACCAATGCCGTTCCGCTGCAATACCTTTCGAGGCAGCCGCGCTTCCCGCACGAACAGGGCCGTCCGTCCGGCACCACCGTGAGGTGACCGAACTCCGGGGCGACGCCGAAACTGCCGCGGTAGATCTCGCCGTCCACCAGCATGCCCGCGCCGATACCGGTCCCCAGCGACAGCACCAACGCGTGGTGCGCGCGGGCGGCGGCCCCGAAGTGGAGTTCGGCGATCGCCGCGGAGTTCGCGTCGTGCTCGGCGAACACCGGCAGACCGAGGCGCGCGGACATGTCCGCGGGTACCCCGGCCTCCTTCCACGGCAGATGCGGGGCGAACCGTACCGTCTGGCAGTCCGGGGTGAGGAAGCCGGCGATCGCCAGCCCCACCGCGGAGACCGCCCAGCGATCGTGCAGTTCGGTGACCAGCCGGTCCAGGCAGTGCTCGAGAGCCTCGGCGGTCGGCGGCGTCGCGGTCCGCAGGGTGTCGAGCATCTGGCCGCGGGCGTCGACGACAGAGGCGCGCACGCTGGTGCCGCCGATGTCGATGCCGATGGTCAGATCGCCGTCGGCCCGCGACGGCGTCACGCCGGCGCGCCCGGGGGCGCGATGCGGACGTCGATGGCCTGGAACCGGCTCTGCGCCGGAGCCGGGGTTTCGGGCGAGGATCGCAGCACCTCCGCGATCGCCTCCAGCACCGCGATGAACGCGGCGATGATGCGGGCCAGCAGGTCGCCGAGCTCGCCGATCAGGGTGCCGAGTTCAACGGTCAGTTCGGCGACCCGGGCACCGGCCTCACCGGCCACCGCCTCGGTGTTTCCGCCGATCAAGGCCGCCAGCTGATCGATCTGCGCAGCGAAGCCGAGCAGCAGATCGTTCACCGCGTCGCCCGTCGTGGCATGCGACGTGCGCTGGCTGTCGGTCATGTCAGTGGCCGGCCCTTCGCTGCTCGGGTGTGCCGCCGTCCCCGGCACCCGTCGAGGGGCACGAGCGTCGGCACAGTCGGATCTCAAACGGTACCCGCCGCAGCTGCGTCCCGACAGACATGCCCCGGTCTGCGGTGACCTTCGACACGTCGCGGCGGCGGGCCGTGCGCAGGCAGGTGCGGCGCCGGGCGGTTCAGCGCAGCTCGTCGCGCCCGGACAGCCGCGACGTCGTCGCCCCGCGCGGGGTGCGCTTCACCGCCTGCGGCCACACCGCCGGATCCGGTGCGAACCGCACCACCAGGCGCGTGCCGTCCCAGTCCGCACCGGTCACCACGCACCGCCGCAGCACCGACGGCAACAGCACCGGGGCGCGGAAGCCCGCCACCGTCACGAGCAGGTCGTCGCCCGAACGGCCGAGCGCCAGCGTCGCCGGATCGGGCAGCCCCTGCCGCCACGACAGTTCGTAGACCGACTCCAGCCCGTGGCCTTCCACATGCCGCACGACCGGCGCCCCGGCGCCGCGAGCGGTTCCGCCCGGGTCCGGAAGCACCACGTCGAGTTTGCGGAGGCGGGCGGCCCGGTCGAGCCCTACGTCGACCGTCGACGCGGTCGTGACCCTCACTTCGCCGTCGCCCAGCGCCGCCCGCACACTCGCCTCCGCCGCGGCGACGTCGAGGCCGCCCGGACCGGGGTTGAGGTGCACCGACCGCAGGGGCAGTCCGGTCAGATCGGCGATCGCAAGCAGGTCGGGCGCGGTCTGCACGCCGCGCTCCCCGCCGCCGACCACCAGGTGAGCGGCGACCGCCGACGAGTCGGCGAAGAGCTCGCGCAGGTCCTGGCAGTCACGGTCGATGTTCTCCAGGGCCCCCGCGAGCTGGGCGAGCGCCGGCTTCTCCGACGCCTCGGCGAGCCGCGCGTGACGTGGCCAGAGCCGGTCGATCGTCGTGGCCAGGATCGTCGGCGAACGCAACAGCGCGAACGGATCTCCCGCTCCCGACAGATCCACCACCACGCGCTGCCAGCGTCCCGACGTCGCCGCGTCGCGAATGCGCCGGAGCAGCAGAAACTCCTGCACGCCGGGCAGCGCCGACAGTTCGCCCGGCGCGATCGAGGCGAGCGTGTCGACCACCGGCAGCAGGGTGCGCACGGCACCCGCCGCGGACAGTGCGGCCGCGAAGTCGGCCCACGCGGACTCCAGGGTCGCCAGCGGATCCAGGTGCAGCAATTCCAACTCGGCCGTCACCGCCACCGGATCGCCGGGCACCCGGAACACTCCGAGCCGCCCGGGCGTCGCCGATCGCGGATCGACGGTGATCAGCACGGTGCCGCCGGAAGCGTCGAGCCCGGGCGCGGCCGGGCGCACGGCGCCGCCGCGCCCCCGCTGCGAACGGTCCCCCTCGGACAGGGCCAGTGCTCCGGCGGCCGCCACCACCGAAACCCCCGCGCCGCCGGGCCCGAGCACCAAGTGGATGGGGGTCAGATCGATCAGCCTTCGACCCGTTTCTTGAGATCGTTCAGGGCGGCCTCGGTGATGGCCTTCTCCGCACGACGCTTGAGCTGGCTGATCATCGGGATCTTCAGGTCGACGGTCAGCGTGTAGGTGACCTTCGTCGAGCCGGGAACCTGCTGGCTGAGCCGGTATTCGCCGATCTGATCGCGCTGCAGGTCGGACGACACCAGCCGCCACGACACCGCCGAGTCGTCGGGCGCCCAGTCGTACCGCAGTACATAGGTGTCGGCCAGCACGCCCGCGTCCAGATCGAATCGGACTTCCAGGCCACGGCCCTCGGGGGTGGTCGACAGCACGCTCACCTCGCGCGCCGCGTTCACCCATTCCGGGTAGTTCGGGAAGTCAGCGATCACGGCCATGATCGCGGGCACGTCCGCGTTGATGACCACCGACCGTTCGGTGCGATCAGGCACGACCGGCCTCCACGGGCTGCGCGGCCGGGCCGCCGACCTCACGGTCGCCCTCCACCAACCGCTTGACGTCGAACGACATCTCTTTGCCGGCCACCCGGCGCAGCCGGTTCAGTTCGGCCAGCGCCGCGAAGCGCTCGGCGCCGGCGGCGGGGAGCGCGGTCGTCGGCTCGCCGTGCAGGTAGTAGTGCAGCACGAAACCGTCCATCACGGCTTCGCACCAGATCTCCATGGTCCCCTCGACCGGCCCGAAGACCTTCCACCGGACCCCGGCGTCGCCCCGATCTTCGACCAGGTTCAGACGCAGGTCCGGCCACCAACGACGCCATCGCGCCGGGTCGGTCACCACCGCCCCGGCCAGCGACGGGGACGCCGCGACGAAAGTTTCGTCGGCCACCTGGATGCTCGTCACCGTCTTAGCTTCACACACGCGCGCGGTGCGACGAAAGGCAGTGGTGTGGTTCAGCACCACCACCAGGCTCCGAAGTGGCGTCGGCGATAGAAGGCGATAGACTCCCTTCCGGTCAATAGTGAAGTTGCTGGAAGGTGTCCTCGATGGCCGAGTGCCGTGTCCCCGCCCCGTATGTGATCCCGCCGGAGCGGAACGCTTCTGATGTCCTCTACGACATCGCCGCCGCCGAGCCCGGCCGCGCAGTCTTTCTCAAGCAGGTCGGCGCCGACTGGCAGCCGGTCAGCGCACGCGACGCCGTCGCCCAGGTCCGCGCGATCGCCAAGGGCCTGATCGCCTCCGGCGTCAACGCCGGCGACCGCGTCGCCCTGCTTTCGTCCACCCGCCTGGAGTGGACGCTCTTCGACTTCGCCATCTGGTCGGCCGGCGCCGTCCCGGTCCCGATCTACGACTCGTCGTCGGGTCCCCAGATCGACTGGATCCTGCGCGACTCCGAAGCCACCGCGATCATCGTCGAGACTCCCGAGCACCGTTCGATCCTCGGCACCGTCGACTCGCTGACGCCGGCCACCCACGTGTTCCAGATCGATCCGTCCGAGGGCCCCGGCGCCGTCGACCTGCTCGTAGAGGCGGGCAAGGACGTCAGCGACGACGAGGTCGAGGCGCGTCGTCGTTCGCTCACCGCGGACTCCCCCGCCACCCTGATCTACACCTCGGGCACCACCGGCCGCCCCAAGGGCGTCATGCTCAAGCACTCCAACATGCTGGGCGAGATCGAGGGCGTGCTGTCGAGCTCGCTGAACACCCTGCTCGAGCCCGGCAAGCGGCTGCTGCTGTTCTTGCCGCTGGCCCACGTGCTGGCCCGCGCCATCAACCTGGTGGCCCTGCAGGCCGGCGTCGCCATCGGTTACACCAGCGACGTCAAGAACCTGCTGCCCACCTTCGAGACCTTCCGTCCGTCGCTGATCCTGTCGGTGCCGCGCGTCTTCGAGAAGGTGTACAACTCGGCCCGGCAGAAGGCGCACGACGCCAGCGGAGTCAAGGGCAAGATCTTCGACGCCGCGGCCGACACCGCGATCGCCTACTCGCAGTCGCTGGAGGCCGGCGGCCCCGGGCTCGGCCTGAACCTGCGCCACAAGCTGTTCGACAAGCTCGTCTACGCCAAACTGCAGGCCGCCCTCGGCGGACAGTGCGAGCTGGCGATCTCCGGCGGCGCGCCGCTCGGCGCCCGCCTCGGCCACTTCTTCCGGGGCGTGGGCATCCCGGTGTACGAGGGCTACGGCCTCACCGAGACCACCGCGGCGATCTGCGTCAACACCCCCGGCCAGGTCCGGATGGGCACCGTCGGCCGCCCGCTGCCCGGCAACGCCGTGCGCATCGGCGACGACGGCGAGATCCTGCTCTCCGGCGACGTCGTCTTCGGCGGCTACTGGCAGAACGCGGACGCGACCGCCGCCGCCGTCACCGACGGCGGCTGGTTCCACACCGGCGACCTCGGCGCGCTCGACGCCGACGGCTTCCTCAAGATCACCGGCCGCAAGAAGGAGATCATCGTGACCGCGGGCGGCAAGAACGTCTCCCCGGCCCCGATGGAAGACATCATCCGCGCGTCGGCGCTGGTCTCGCAGGCCGTCGTCGTCGGCGATCAGCGCCCGTTCATCGGCGCCCTGATCACCGTGGACCCGGAGGCCTTCCCGGCGTGGAAGGAGCGTCTCGGCAAGGACGCGAACGCCGCCGTCGCGGACCTCGCCACCGACCCCGAGCTCCTCGCCGAGGTCCAAGCGGCCGTCGACAAGGCCAACGAGACGGTCTCGCACGCCGAGGCGATCAAGAAGTTCCGCATCCTCGCGAACGACCTCACCGAAGAGACCGGCGAACTGACCCCCACGCTGAAGGTCAAGCGCAACGTCGTCGCCGACAAGTTCGCCGACGAGATCGAAGCGCTCTACCGCCGGTAAGACGCAATACGCGCGCGCCCCGGAACGCTCAGCGGCATATCGCCGCCGAATGTCCCGGGGCGTTCGCCGTATCGTGATCGACGACACGTGCGGCGACCGCGCCGAATCCGGCCAGCTCGCCGGATAGACTTCCCCGGCACCCATTGACGAGCCGAGGAAGGTACCCGAGTGACCGAGTGCCGTGTGCCCGCCGCGTTCACCTTCCCCCCGGAACGCATCGCCGCCGACATCCTGTTCGACATCGCAGCGACCGATCCGGCCCGTCCGGTGTTCTGGCGACAGGCGGGCGACGACTGGCAGCCGATCACCGCCGGCGACGCGGCCGACACCGTGCGCGCCGTCGCCAAGGGCCTCGTCGCGTACGGCGTCAATCCGGGCGACCGGGTGGCGCTGATGTCGTCGACGCGTGCCGAATGGCCCCTGATCGACATCGCCATCTGGACGGCCGGCGCGGTCACCGTCCCGATCTTCGACACGTCGTCGGCCTCACAGGTCGACTGGATCGTGCAGGACTCCGCGGCCGCGACGATGATCGTCGAGACCTCCGACCACTACGGTCTGCTCGGCCTGACCACGTCGGTGACCCCTGCCACCAAAGTCTTTCTCATCGACGAGCCCGGCGGCGGACCAGGAGCCGTGAACCGGCTGACCCAGGCCGGCCAGAACGTCGGCGACGACGTCCTGGCGGCCCGCCGCCGCGCGGTCGGCGCCGCCTCGCCCGCGACGCTGATCTACACCTCGGGCACCACCGGGCGGCCGAAGGGCGTGCTCCTGACCCACGCGAACCTGCTCAGCGAGGCCGAGGGCTGCCGGGTGGCGCTGGCGTCGGTCGCCGAGACGGCGGTCGGCAAGCGCGTCCTGATGTTCCTCCCGCTGGCCCACGTCCTGGCCCGCACCGTCAACCTGTCGGCCCTGCTGATCGGCTTCGGCGTCGGCTACACCAGCGACACCGCGAACCTCGCGTCGGCGTTCACCAGCTTCCGGCCCAGCGGCTTCGTCTCGGTCCCGCGCGTCTTCGAAAAGGTGTACGCGTCGGCGCGCAAGGACGCCTACGACGCGGGCGACCGCAAGGGCAAGGTCTTCGACTCCGCGGTGCTGACCGCGCTCGACTACTCGGAGGCGCTGGACACCGGCCGTCCGAATCTCGGCCTGCGCACCAAGCACCGCAGCTTCGACAAGGTCGTCTACTCCAAGCTCCGCGCCGCGATGGGCGGCCAGTGCGAGTTCGTCATCTCCGGCGGCGCGGCCCTCAACATCCAGCTCGCCCACTTCTACCGGGGCACGGGCGTGCCGGTCTATGAGGGCTACGGCCTCACCGAGACGTCCGCCGCGATCTGCGTCAACACCCCGACCGCGAACCGGATCGGGACCGTCGGCCGGCCGGTCTCCGGCAATGCGGTCCGAATCGCGCCCGACGGCGAGATCCTGCTCGCCGGGGCCGTCGTGTTCGGCGGGTACTGGCGCAACCCCGAGGCCACCGCCGGCGCGATCGTCGACGGCTGGTTCCACACCGGCGACCTGGGAGCCCTCGACGCCGACGGCTTCCTCTCGATCACCGGCCGCAAGAAGGAGATCATCGTCACGGCGGGCGGCAAGAACGTCGCCCCGGCGCCGATGGAAGACATCATCCGCACCTCCGCGCTCATCTCGAACGTGGTGGTCGTCGGCGAGCAGAAGCCCTTCGTCAGCGCCCTGATCACCATCGACCCGGCTGCGTTCACCGCGTGGAAGGCCCGTTCCGGCAAGGCCCCGAGCGCCAGCCTGGACCAGCTGATCGACGATCCGGCCCTGCTCGACGAAGTGCAGGCCGCCGTCGACTACGCCAACCACACGGTCTCGCGCGCCGAACGCATCCGCCGCTACCGGCTGCTCACCGTCGACTTCACCGAGGAGACGGGCGAACTGACCCCGACGCTCAAGGTGAAGCGAGACGTGGTGGCCCAGAAGTTCGCGGACGACATCGACGCCATGTACGACGAAGACTGACGCTTTTCGGCAGGGCTACTGCTCGCGAAACACCCTCCGGCGCACCACAACGAAAGTGCGCTTCAACCGTCGGCAACCCTAAAGGATACAATTCGCCACGCGATGCAGCAGCAGAATCCTTCAGAAGGGTGTTCCCCGATGGCCGAGTGCCGTGTTCCCGCTCAGTTCACGATCACACCGGAACGTAACGCCTCAGACATTCTGTTCGACATTCCCGCGATCGATCCGGAACAACACGTCTTCTGGGCGCCGACCGCGGACGACGGCTGGCGGCCCATGACGGCCACCGAGTCGGTCGGCGCGGTCCGGGCACTGGCCAAGGGACTCATCGCTGCGGGCGTGCAGGCGGGCGATCGCGTGGCGCTCCTGTCCGCGACGCGACTCGAGTGGACGATGTTCGACTTCGCGATCTGGGCCGCCGGCGCGATCCCGGTGCCGATCTACGACACCTCGTCGGCCGATCAGCTCGACTGGATCCTGCAGGACTCCGGCGCCACCGCGATCGTCGTCGAGACCCCGGAACACCGCGCACTGCTCGACTCGGTCGGGCCGTCGCCCGAACTGGTCTTCCAGATCGACGACCCGCAGGGCCCCGGGGCCGTCGAGTCGCTCAGCCGCCTCGGCACCGACGTGCCCGACGAGATTCTCGACGCACGACGTCGCGCGGTGACCGCCGACTCCCCCGGCACCCTCATCTACACCTCGGGCACCACCGGACGCTCCAAGGGCGTCCTGCTGAAGCACTGCAACCTGCTCAGTGAGGTCGAGGGACTCCTCAACACCTCCATCAACACGCTGATCGGGCCCGACAAGACCTTCCTGCTGTTCCTGCCGATGGCGCACGTGCTGACCCGATCGGTGAACCTGGCCGCACTGCAGGCCGGCATCTCGATCGGCTACACGAACCACAACACCGATCTGCTCGCGCACTTCGCCGAGTTCAAGCCGAACGGCATCCTGGCCGTTCCCCGCGTGTTCGAGAAGGTCTACACCGGCGCACGAGGCAAGGCATACGCCGACGGTCCCCGCAAGGGCAAGACCTTCGACGCCGCGGTGCTCACCGCCCTCGAGTACTCCGAGGCGCTGGAAGAAGGCGGCCCCGGCTTCATGCTGCGCAACCGTCACCGCACCTACGACAAGCTCGTCTACGGCAAGCTGCGGGCCGCGCTCGGCGGACGGTGCGAGGGCATCATCTCCGGCGGCGCGGCGCTCAACTCGCGGCTGGCCCACTTCTTCCGCGGCGCCGGCATCCCGGTGTACGAGGGCTACGGCCTCACCGAGACCACCGCGGCGATCTGCGTCAACACACCGGCCGAGATGCGGCTCGGCACCGTCGGCCGCCCGCTGCCCGGCAACATCGTCCGGATCGCCGGCGACGGCGAGGTGCTGCTGTCCGGGCAGGTGCTGTTCAACGGCTACTGGCACAACGACGCCGAGACCGCCTCGGCCGTCCGCGACGGCTGGTTCCACACCGGCGACCTCGGTGCACTCGACGCCGACGGCTACCTGAAGATCACCGGACGCAAGAAGGAACTCCTCATCACCGCGAGCGGAAAGAACGTTGCCCCGGGGCCCCTGGAGGACATGATCCGGGCCGCCTCGCTGGTCTCGGACGTCATGGTGGTCGGCGAGCAGAGGCCCTTCGTGAGCGCCCTGATCACCATCGACCCGACGGCCTTCGAATCGTGGAAGGAACGCCACCGCAAACCGTCGGCCGCGACGATCGAGGAATTGGCCGACGACCCGGCCCTGATCGCCGAGGTGCAGACGGCCGTCGACTACGCGAACCGCAGCGTCTCGCGCGCCGAGTCCATCCGGCGCTACCGGATCCTGACCTCGGACTTCACCGTGTCGACCGGTGAGCTGACGCCGACGCTGAAGCTGCGCCGCGACGTGGTCGCCGAGAAGTTCGCCGACGACATCGCGGCCATCTACGGGGCCTGACCGGCCCGCGAGCCGCCCGACGGCTGCTCGGACCGGAACGTCCTCAGAGCAGCTGTTCGAGGCGGGCCGCCTGCTGGCTCCACTGCCAGCGTTCGCGTGTCCACGCGCGGCCTGCCTCGCCCATCGCGGCGGCCGTCTCCGGGTCCAGCAGGATCGAGATGATCGCCGCGGCGACCTCCTCGACGTCCCGTCCGTCCACGACGGTCCCGGTCTCCCCCTGACGCACCGTCTCCGGCGCCCCTCCGGAGTCGCCGGCCACCACCGGGACCCCGGACGCCGAGGCCTCCAGGAACACGATGCCGAGACCTTCGACGTCGAGCCCGCCCCCGCGGGTGCGGGTCGGCATGGCGAAGACGTCGGCCATCGCGTGATGCATGGGCAGTTCGTCGGCCGGAACGGTGCCGGTGAACATGATCGACTCGGCCATCCCCGACTTCGCGGCAAGCTCGCGCAGGCGGTCGCCGTACGGTCCGCCGCCGACGATCACCAGCCGGACCCCGGGCACGAACGCCGCGATCTCCGGAAGCGCCTTGATCAACACGTCCTGGCCCTTGCGCGGCACCAGCCGCGACAGGCACAGGATCACCGGCGCATCGCCGATCCCGTACCGGTCGCGCAGCATCAGCCGCGCCTCCGGATCGGGTGCGAAGCGATCCACGTCGACCCCGCACGGCAAGTACTCCATCGCCGACCGCGGCCCGAACGCCGACGCCACTCGTCCGCGCGTGTACTTGCTGACGAAGGTGACGACGTCGGCGTCGTCGCCGATCCGGCGCAGCACCTGACGCGCGCCCGGCAGCATCGACCAGCCCACCTCGTGGCCGTGCGTGCTGGCGACGATCCGCTGCGCTCCGGCCCGGCGCAGCACCGGGCCGAGCAGCGCCAGCGGCGCGGCCGCGCCGAACCACACGGTGTGAATGTCATTGTCCCGCACCAGCTCTGCACCGCGGCGAGCCACGGAGGGCTCCGGCAGCATCAACGACGTCGGGTGACGGACCACCCGGTACGGCGCAGCCGCATCGTACTCGTCGCAGCCCTTCCAGCGCGGCGCGTACACCAGCACGTCGTCCGGCGGCAGATACGACAGCAGATTCTCGACGTACGACTGGATGCCGCCGGGACGGGGCGGGAAGTCGTTGGTCAGCAGCAGGGTGCGGTGCATCAGCGGACCTGGCCGCGCAGCCAGGCGCCCCAGTCCGCGACCAGCGCTTTCTTGTCCTTGCCGATCGTCTGACGCAGGGCCGCGTCGATCTTGGCCGAATCGCCGCCCTTCGCGACGGCCAGATACATGGCCTTCAGATGCTTCTCGTCGTACTTGCCGGCGATGTAGGCGGCGAAGCTCCACGCGGTCTGATAAGCGATACGCGCGGTGTCGTCGTCGACGCCGAACTCGCTGTCCGACGGCAGCACCGTCGGGACGTCGCCCGCCGCGACCTGCGCCGCCAGATCGGGAGCCGCCTGCTCCAGCTTCTGATAAGAGCCCTTGCGGCCCACATACTCGGCCACGCCCTCAGTCAGCCACATCGGGGCGCCGTCCGCGGTCTGCAGCCGGGCCGCGACGTGGGTCAGCTCGTGGCGCAGAACCACGCCGATGCCCGCGTCGGAGAGCTCTCGGGCCGCGGGCGAGAACACCACCCGCTGCCCCACCACGGTCTTCGACGCCTTGTCGATGCGCGAGTAGACGGTCGCGGCGGCGGCCGCCGCAGTGGTCCCCGGCGCCGTCCGGGTGAATCCCGCGAACTGTGCGTCGGTGCCGGTCACGGTCACCACGGCCTTGCGCGGCCAGTCGTCGCCCCAGAAGGCGGTCACAGCTGCGACGGCGGCCGGAAACTGCTTGCGGATGCTCGTCGCCGTCCTGTCGGTGTCGGGATACGAGAGCACCGCCGAATCGCCGCCGGCCGTCTTCGCGTCTGCCGCGGCCACGCCGTCGAACGCCCACGGGCCCAGTTCGGGCGGACGCTTCTGTTCGGTCGGATCCAGCGACGGGTCCGGGGCCAGTTCTTCGCCGCCGAGCAGCTTCCAGTCGTCGTCGTACCGCGTGAACACCAGGTACGACGACAAGCTGATCTCCGGCTCGTCGACGCCCGGCAGCGCGGCGCCGCCGAGTGCGTAGTTCAGCTTGACCGGCGCCACCCAGCTGTCGGTGCTGCCCGCGTCAGAGAGCTTCACCGCCAGTTCCCCGCCCAGCTGGCGTTCAGAACTGTCGTCGGGCGCCACCTGGTAGTCGAAGGTCTTCAGACGCAGCCGCGACCCGCGACCGGCGGCCGACTTCGGAGCTTGTCCCAGCGCCTGCTGCATCTGCCGGAACGTGTTGCGGAACTCCGGGGCGGCCAGCGGGTCGAAGAGCTTGTCGAGCTTGCCGGTGTCACCGGACTGCACGGCCGAACCGAGTGCGTCGAGAACCTTCTGCACGCCGTCCTGGCGCTGCTTCTCGTAGACGTTCGGCGGCTTCGACGTCGAAGCGCTCGACGCCGCGGCCCCCGACGAGTCGCTCGACGAGCAGGCCGTCGTCGTGCCCACGACGAGAGCCAGTGCCAGAGCGGCGGTCACGGCCGCGCGCGCGGCGGCAGCAGGAGTCGACCAGGAAGGCTTCAAATCAGTACCGTCGCGCCGCTCTGAACTGACCGGCCTTGTCCAGCGGCACCACGGCCACCGGCACGCCGAACGTCGACGCGTGGATCACGTAACCGTCGCCGACGTACATGCCGACGTGGTGCGCGTCCGGGTAGTAGATGATCAGGTCGCCGGGCTTGAGGTCGTTGCGCGACACCGGAGTTCCGGCGGCGTTCTGCGCCTCACTGGTCCGCGGCAAGGTCTTGCCCGCCTGCTTGTACGCCCACACCATCAGACCCGAGCAGTCGAACTGGTCCGGTCCGGTCGCACCCCACACGTACGGGTCGCCGATCCGGCTGATCGCGGCCTGGACCGCGATCATCTCCGGCGAGGTGCCCTTCGGCACCGAGCGCGGATCGAAGTTGTACTTGGGACCGCGCAGTGCGGCGAGTTCCTTGCCGGTCATCGACGCGTAGACGGCGCGCACGGCGACCGCTTCGATCTGCAGATCGGCCTGCTTGGCCTGGACCTCACCCTTCTGCTGACGAGCTAGGTTCGCAGCGTCGGTGGCGTCCTTGCCCGCCTTCTCGGCGTCGGACTTGGCCTTCTTCGCGTCCTTCGCGGTCTTCTTGATGGACTTGATGTCGCCCGCGGCCTGGCGAGAGATGACCTCGAGGTCGCTCATGTTGTCCAGCAGATTCTGCGGCGAATCGCTGACCAGCATCGCGTAGAGACGGTTCACACGAGCGCCGCGGTAGCTGGCGCGCGCGAGCGCGTCGATCTTGACCTGCGCATCGGCCATCTCCCGCTGCGCCGCGAGGAGCTTGCGGTCCGCGGCCTTGGCGGCCTTCTGCGAGGCGACGACGATCTTGCTCTGCTTGTCGAAGTCTTCCTGGGCCTTGTTCATGGCCTCGGCGGCCTTCTCGGCCTGGGTCGACAACGACTTGTAACGGTTCAGCAGCTGCTGAGAACTGCGTACCGGCTCCGCTGACGCCGGGGTCGGCGAGGCGATCAACAGCGACGTGGCCGCGGCGACGCTGACGCACACGGCGACGCCGCGGACTGCGATGCGGCGCTGCGAACCCGGCGAGAGCGCCGGCAGAAGGATTCCAAACTTACCCATGACTTCGACATTCCTACCAGATCAGGGCGAGCAGGCGCTGCTGCGCGCCTGACTCGCCCCTATCGAATGACTTCTGGTGCCGCTCAGTAGCGGCGGATGCCGGTCAGCGACCAGGCGTTGACGCTGGCACGCTTCACGGGCACGCCCTCGGTGGAGGCGTGGATGAACTGGCCGTTTCCGGCGTAGATGCCGGCGTGGCCGCCGCCGTTGAAGATCAGGATGTCGCCGGGCTGCGCCTGGGCGAGCGAGGCGATCGGAGTGCCGCCGCCGAGCTGGCCGTAGCTGTCACGCGGGATGATCTTGCCGGCCTGCTTGTAGGCCCACGAGGTGAGGCCGGAGCAGTCGAAGGCGTTCGGACCGGCGGCGCCGTACACGTAAGGGGAGCCGATCTTCGACTCGGCGAACGCCAGCGCCTTCTTGGCGCGGACCTGCTGGGCGGTGCCGGTGAAGGCGCCCAGGCTCGGGCCGTTGTTGCCCGGCTTGAACTGCTGCGGAATCTGCTTGCTGTCCAGACCCGGGATGTCGAAGGTGCCGACGTTCGGGATGTTCACCGGGTCGGCGTGAGCCGGAGCCGCCGCCATGGCGAGCGAGCCGACAGCGATCGACCCTGCGATCACCGCAGTCTTGGCGGCCGTGCGGCCGGTGCTGGGCTGGTTCAGACGATGCTTCGCCACGGAAAGTTTCTCCTTGTTGTTTCTCCCTTGACCGCCGACCGGGTTAGCTGTCGGATTCGGGCCGGAAGAGATGGCCCTACGCTGTCGCGTTCTTGCCGTGTCGGCAGGATCGCGGCCGCGATTCACCCCGATCCGGGACAGTCATGACGACTGCACCGGAAGAGTTGGTTCCCCGGTACGCGCGGCCCGAGACTGCGGGCCGGCGATTAGGCGGTGACCTCCCCGAACTCCCCGGCAGGGGCGTCCATCTCGGAAGGTCTCAGAAAGATTACGAAAAGATACGGTCCCGTGTCCACCGTTCGGGGATCTCCCCTAGGGGAAGGCCCGAATCAGACTGCTCTCAGACTCCTCGACCGGGGGCCTCGAACAGCGCCGTGACCTCGGGTTACGTCCAGTTTTGCAGACTCCGCATCAGCACCCGAAATCAGCGATGTGGCGACGAGCACATCGAGTGCCTCAGAGATGGCGGGGTCAACCTCCAGCAGCTGCGAATCAGGACCGAAGTCCCTGGTAGCGGGGCTGAAAAGGACCTGCATCATGCAGTCGCCGCACGACTGTCCGCGGGCCGGGCAACGGGCGCAATCGATCTTCATTGTGATCTACCTCTCATTGGCGGGCTTCTGCGCGTTGCGGCCTCGTAATCGAGAGGCTCGTGACCTCGATCCGCGTCGGCAACGCTCGACTACAGATGGAGAGTAGGACGGCCCTCTGACAAAACTCGGCGACAGCGCCTGTCGCCCGCCCCCTGAGCCTGTCGAAGGGTGTCCCGGAATTGTCAGAGGTCGCCTCTAGCGTGAGCGGCATGAGTGCACCGACGCCGTCCGGCAGTCAGCTCAGCTTCGCCGATCTCCCGGAGGACGAGGAGTTCGCCGCCGCGTCGCTGTTCGACACGACGCTGGTGGTGGTCGACCTCGAAACCACCGGCGGCAGCGCCGACGCCGATCGCATCACCGAGATCGGCGCGGTAAAGATCCGCGGCGGCGAGGTGCTCGGCGAGTTCGCCACGCTGGTCGACCCGGGCCGGCCGATTCCGCCGCAGATCGTCGCCCTCACCGGAATCACCACCGCGATGACCTACGACGCCCCGCCGATCGACGACGTGCTGCCCGCCTTCATCGAATTCGCCCGCGGCGCGATCCTGGTGGCGCACAACGCACGTTTCGACATGGGCTTCCTGCGCAAAAACGCCGCGCGCCTGAATCTGCCGTGGCCGTTCCCGGCGTCGCTGTGCACAGTCGTGATGGCGCGGCGCATCCTGACCCGCGAGGAGGCGCCCACGGTGAAGCTGTCGGCGCTAGCCGAACTGTTCGACGTCTCGGTCCGGCCGACGCACCGGGCGCTCGACGACGCGCGCGCCACGGTCGACGTCCTGCACCGGCTGTTGGAGCGCGTCGGCGATCAGGGCGTGCACACCTACCGGGACCTGACGCAGTATCTTCCCCGGGCCACCCCGGCGATGCGGGCCAAACGGTCGCTGGTCACCGGACTGCCGCGGCGGCCGGGCGTCTATCTGTTCCGGGGGCCCGGCGACGAAGTCCTCTATATAGGGACGGCCGTCGATCTGCACCGTCGCGTGGCCGGCTACTTCAACGGCAGCGACGCTCGCAGCCGAATGACCGAGATGGTCGGCCTGGCCCAGCGGGTCGACCACATCGAATGCGCGCACGCCCTGGAGGCAGGGGTGCGCGAGCTGACGCTCCTGGCGGTCCACAAACCGACGTACAACCGCCGCTCGCGCAGCCCGCACAAGGGCTGGTGGATCACCATGACCGCCGAGCGGTTCCCCCGCCTGACGGTGACCAGAACGCCGACCGCCGGCTCGGTGGGCCCGATCGCCGGTCGCGCCGCCGCCGCCGACGTCGCCGACGTCATCACCGCCGCCGCGGGGCTGCGCAGCTGCACCGGCCGCCTCGGCGGAGCCGATCATCACTGGTGTCCCGGCGACGCCCCCGCCGAAGGGCGGCCCGACCCGCTCGCCACGTACCTGCCCGGGCTGTGCCGGGCCGCCAGCGACCGGCCGCAGACCCTCCCCGACTATCTGGTGCGCGTGGTGGCCGCCGACCGACTGCTGCGCGGGGCCTCGGCGGAGCTTCTGATGGATCTGCACGCCCGGCTGGTCCGGCTGGCCGAACAACGCCGTTTCGAGTCGGCCGCACGGGCCCGCGACCGGATGGCCGCCGCCGTGGAGGCACTGGCCCGCTGTCACCGCCTGTCCGCGGTCGCCCGCGTACCCGAAATGGTGCTGGCCCGCCCTGACACCGCAGGCGGCTGGGAACTCGCCGTCGTGCGATGGGGACGCCTCGCCGCCGGCGGCTGCGCGATCCGCGGGGTGGCGCCGATGCCCGTCGTCGAGACGCTGCGCGCCTCCGCGACGACCGTCCTTCCTCCCGCCGACGACGCCGGACCGCTCTCCGGGGCGCCGGCCGAGGAGGTCGCGCTGATCGAGCGGTGGATGTCCGAGCCCGGAACCCGGCTGGTCGACGTGGACGAGTCGGTGCCGCTCGCGATGCCGATCGCTTCGGCCGCGCGATGGAGCGACTTCGCGCAGGCGGCGCGAACGGCCCGGGAATCGGCATGACCCCCCGCGCCGCCGCCGCCCGGGCCACTACGCTCGGCAGCATGATCACCGCCATCGTTCTGATCGGAGCCGACGTCCACCAGATCCCGGAGACGGCCCAGGCCGTCGCCGACGTCCCCGGTGTCATCGAGGTCTACTCGTGCGCCGGCGACGTCGACCTGATCGCCAAGATCAAGGTCCGCGACCACGAAGAGATCGCCGAGGTCGTCACCGGCCGCATCAACCGGCTGCCCGGCGTCAAGCACTCGGCGACCCACATCGCCTTCCGCAGCTACTCGAGCTCCGAGGTGGAAGGCGGCTTCTCCATCGGAGAGGCGTAGGTCAGCCCGCGAGTGTGCGGCTGAGCGAAGCCCAGCGCGCGAGCAGCTCGGCCGCCGCGCCCGAGTCCAGCAGTTCGCCGACCCGGTCGGCCGCGGCCCGCAGCACCTCCGCGAGCGACGCGTCGTCGTAGCGACGGTCCTGCTCGAAGGCCACCAGCGCCGCCGCCGCGTTCAGTGTCACCGCGTCCCGGACCGGACCGCGCACGCCGCCGAACAGGTCCCGGGCGACCTGTGCGTTGACCTCGGCGTCTCCGCCCTGCAGGGCCGACAGCTCCACCAGCTCGATCCCGAGCTCCCGCGGATCGATCCGCAGGGAACCGACCTCGCCGTCGAACACCTGCCAGACCGTCGAAGTGGTAGTGGTCGTCAGCTCGTCGAGGCCGTCGTCGCCGCGGACCAGCAGCACCCGGCTGCCGCGATCGGCGAACGTCTGGGCCAGTACCGGCGCCAGATCGGCGAATGCGCAACCGATCAGCCCGGCGGGCGGAGCCGCCGGGTTGGTCAGCGGACCGAGCACGTTGAACACCGTCGGAATGCCGATCTCACGCCGCGCCGGGCCGGTGAAACGGAACGCCGGATGGAACACCGGGGCGAAGCAGAACCCGATGCCCACCTCGCGCAGCGACTGCTCGACGGCCTCCGGACCCAGGTCGATGGCGACGCCCAGCGCTTCGAGCACGTCCGCCCCACCGCTCTTCGACGACGCGGCGCGGTTGCCGTGCTTGATCACCGGAACACCGGCGGCCGCGACGACGATCGCGGTCATCGTCGAGATGTTGACGGTGTGCGAGCGGTCGCCACCGGTACCCACGATGTCGATCGCCGGGGCGTCGAGACGCACCCGGTTAGCCATCTCCAACATCGTCTCGGCCAGACCGGCCAGCTCCGACGGGGCGGCGCCCTTCATCTTCACGCCGACGCCGAAGGCCGCGATCTGAGCGCCGCTCGCGGCGTCGGACATGATCTCCCGCATGGCCCAGGCCGCTTCCTGCGACTGAAGATCGTGGCCGTCGGTCACCCTGCCCAGAACATAGGGCCACGTCAGAGCCTGGCCGCCGGGGGTCGTGTTCGCAGAATTCACGACGACCACCCTATCGGTCCGAACTGCCGAGCACCGCCCAGCCGCCCACCTGGCCGCCGCGCCGCGAGACCAGGCTCGCCATCCGGGACCGCTCCCGCGACACTTCCACCGAGTCGATCCGCTGCACCCGGGCCAGCAGGAGCGCCCGCAGACCGTCGGGGGCGGCCGGGTCGTCGTCCACCACGTGCTCCGAACGCACATAGCCTTCGAGCCCGGCCAGCGACGCCACCTCCGCGACCTGCCCCGCAGGCAGCCAGAGCAGATGCCGCAGGATCCCGTCGGCTCCCGCGGTCCAGCCCGCGTCGTCGAGCACCGTCGAGCTGGCCAGCGCGTCGTCGTACGAACCGACCATCGGCCGCACGTCCGGATCATCGATCCGCAGCGACGATCCGCCGCCCGAACGGCGCCACGGCCACTTCATCGTTCGCATCCGATCCACCCACGTCGAGTCATGCGTTCCAGCAAACCAGACACCGGGTGCCGGACACGCCGGACGCCCCCTGTCGCACCGCCTCCGACCTGCAATCCTTCAACAATTTTCAGCCAATTTCCGACCCGAGTGGGCATCGCTTACTACGAACCGTCATACTTCTCTTGTGACTAGCGCTGTGGGTACCTCAGGAACCGCCATAACCACACGTGTGCACTCGCTGAACCGGCCCAACATGGTCAGCGTCGGCACGATCGTGTGGTTGTCGAGCGAGTTGATGTTCTTCGCCGGCTTGTTCGCGATGTATT
>JASGFV010000012.1:0-35713 GCA_047605365.1 Gordonia sp. (in: high G+C Gram-positive bacteria) | reverse complement strand
AGGATGACCATCAGTTCGTAGTGACGCATAAGACCACATCACCTCCTATGGGCTAGGTCGGCCACGGACTGTCCGCGGCAGGAGGGTCGCCTGCGTCGGCAACCGTTCCAAGATACATGAGTGGCCCTGACCTGGGAAATCACGCATGCCTTACCCTGTACCTCATGCCTGCCGCCCGCATTGCCGGCGCACGTTCGCGTGCACCGTTCCGACTCGGCGAGTCGTCGCTGATCTTGCTGACCTCGCTCTTGTTCACCGCCATCGCACTGACCTGGAGCTTCCGCGCCAAGGCCGAATGCGGCGGTCCGCCGTTCGACGCCGTGGGCCGCAGCGCGCGCTGGCCGGTCGGCGATCCGCACGCGGTGATCCCCTGCTACTCGGACCTGATGTTCCTGTGGGTCGGGCGCGACATCAACAACCACGTCTTCCCGTATATTCACGGCGGCATCACCGAGCAGGGCAATCTGTTCGGCGGCGTCGTGGAGTACCCGGTGCTGTCGGGCGTCTTCATGTGGCTGGGCGGCATCGGCGCGCACAGCGACCTGTCGTTCTTCACCCACAACGCGATTCTGCTCACGCCGTTCGCCATCGCGATCACGATCATGCTGGCCAAGATGACCCGCTGGTGGGTCATGCTGTGGGCCGCCACCCCGCCGCTGGTGCTGTACGCGTTCCACAACTGGGAGCTGCCGGTGGTGTTCACCGCCGTGGCAGGCGTGGCGGTGATGGCGTGGGGCGCGTCGGTGAGTCCGAAGACGGGGCGACGACGACTGTCCCTGCGCACGGCGGCGATCCTGACGTCGATCCTCTTCGCGATCGGCTTCTCACTGAAGATGTATCCGGGCTTCTTCGTGGTGCCGTTGACCCTGTTCGTGCTGACCGGCGGCTATACGGGACTCGCGGACTTCGTGGCGCTGCGCAAGCGTGTTTACGACTGGGTGGGGGCCGCCTGGGTGGTGATCGCCGCGGTGCTCGCGGTGGCCGCGGCGCAGCTGCCGTTCATGATCCTCGGCTTCGACGGCTGGAAGGCTGCGCTCAGCTTCCAGGGCAAGCGCAAGGCCGATGTCGACACCAACACCATCTGGTACTGGGGCCTGCGGAAGCTGACCGGCGGCCAGAACGACACCTACAACACACTGGTCGGCGTCCTGTCGCCGACGCTGATCCTGCTGTCGTTCGTCGCCGCGGGATACCTGGCCTGGCGCCGCTACCGGCAGATCGGCGTGTTCCCGTGGATCGGGATGAGCGCGGCGATGCTGGCCGGTTTCATGCTGTTCCACAAGGTCCACTCGCCGCAGTACACGCTGTGGATCCTGCCCTTCTTCATTCTGTTGCGGGTGCGCTGGCCGATCATCGCGCTCTATCTGATCGCCGACCTGGTCCTGGACCTGACGATCTTCCGCCTGTTCGGCATCTTGCACTCGGGGTCGCCGATGAAGTGGTGGGTCATCGGCGGCGTGAACTTCGGCGTCTGGGTGCACGCCGTGCTGCTGCTGATTCTGCTGGTCACGTTCGCGCAGACCCCGCTGCGCGAGCCGCTGGCCTCGTACGTCCGCACCGTGTTCCCGCCGCGCGGGCCGTTGACCCGCCTGCGCGACTCCGACGACGTCCGTGCCGAACGCTGGCTGGGCACACCGACGCTGGGCCGCAACGGCGTCACGCTGCGCCCGCTGGTCGCCTCCGACGCCGAGGCGCTGGCCGCGGTCCCCGGCGGCGAGGCCGAGCTGTACCAGTTCACCGGGCCGGTACCGACCGACGTCGACGCCGCGCTGGCCGGCATCCGCGCCGCCGGCGACGACCCGAAGCGCCTCGCGTTCGCGGTGATCGACGACGAGACCGGCCGCCTGGTCGGCACCACCAGCTACTACGACGTCGACGAGGCCAACCTGGCCCTGGCGATCGGCTACACCTACTACGCGCCCGACGTGGTGGGCACGCACGTGAACCCGACGGCCAAGCTGCTGCTGCTCGACTACGCGTTCACCGAACTCGGCGCCGTGCGCGTCGTGTGGCACACCAAGGCCGAGAACGCGCGGTCGCGGGCGGCGATCGCCAAGCTCGGCGCGTCGTTCGAAGGCGAACTCGCCAAGCACCGCCGCTTCGGCACGGGCTGGCGCACCACCGCGCAGTTCGCGATGACCGACGACGAGTGGGCGACCCACCGCGAGCGCCTCGTCGAACGCGTGGAAGCGGCCCCGGCCCTGGTCTACTAGTCCGCCGGAGGCTTCGGTCTAGGCCGCCGCCGCCGCCGGCAGCGGCGGCAACGCCAGCGGTCCGGTCACCGGATCGGGCAGCCGCCGGAACATCTCCCGCAGCACCACGACGCACAGGACCACCACGAACACCGCCCGCACGACCACCATGAGGTAGAACCACTCCTCGGGCAGCCACTTGTGGTCCGGCGTCAGGAACAAGCCCATGCGCGGCACCCACACCAGCGCGTCCACCAGCATCCAGGCGATGAGCAGCCGGGCGTGCGGAATGGCCAGCACGGCCAGCGGCACCAGCCACAGCGAGTTCTGCGGGTACCATGCCTTGCCGACCAGCAGGTAGCCGGCGACCAGCAGGAACATCAGCTGCGCGACATCGGGCTCGCGCTGCGCACGCAGGCCGGCGTAGATCACGCCGCACACCACGGCGACCAGCAGCGTCATCCACAGGGCGTTGAGCAGTCCGGTTCCCGGATTCCAGCCGGTGAGCTGGGTGATCACCCGGTACAGGCTGTCGGGTTCGGCGGCCTGGTTCCACCAGGATCGGTAGTACGCGCTCCAGCCCGCGGGGTAGTTGAGCAGAATCGGCAGGTTAACCGACAGCCAGGCGATCAGGGCGGCGACAGCTGCCAGCGCCAGGTCTGGCAGTCGGCGTTGTCGCACGCACACCACCAGCAACGCGGGCAGCGCGAGCAACGGATAGACCGCTGCCGCGACGCCCAGCCCGATGAACAGGCCCGCCAGCATCGGCTTGTTCCGCGACCACGCCAGCAGCGCGACGGCCAGCATCGCGACCGCGAGCACGTCGTACGCGGTGAACGCGTGCACGACGATCAGCGGCGACAGCGCCATCAGCGCGCCGACCCAGAGTCGTCGTCGCACGGTCATCATCGTCGCCCACACCGCCAGCAGCCAGAACAGTGCCAGCAGCAGTGCGGACAGGTCGAAATAGACGACCACCGGGATGTTGTCGCCGATCAGCGGCACGTCGGCCACCAGATGCACCCAGCCCTCGGTCATCGCGGCCGCGGCATACATGAACAGGCCGGTCAGCACCGGGGCCTCGGTGTACTGCTTGTGCTGCTGCCCGTCGTCGCCGGTGACCGTCCAGAACGTCCGGTACGGCATGGCGCCGTCGGCCAGGTCGCGCGGCGTCAGATGCTGCGAAGTGTACGACCCGACGATGTCGGAATAGCAAAGGCCGTAGTACTGCCGCTGGTTGGCCCAGTTCAGGTGCGCTTCGCGGGGCTTCGGCGCGGCGGCCTGGGTCCCGTCGCCGTCCTGCGAACTGCCGGACTGCGTGCCGCTGGTCGACGACGACTCGCCGGTGTACGACTGCTGGATGCAGCCGGCCTTCCCGAACCAGCCGACTGCCAGCGCGACGAGCGCCATCAGCAGCACGACGCGCAACGGAGTCCAGAACCGGCTGCGGCCGACCGCGGCGTGCAGACCGACCGGCCCGCCGATGATCTGACTTGCCGCGGCGGCCTGCGCGTTGCTGCGGGCGGGCAGCTCGCGCAGAGTGTTGATCCGCAGGTCCGACGACACCGGGCACGGGGAATCGTCGGCGGCCAACTCGGCCGCCGAGTTCGCCACCGCCTCGGAGTCCTCGGCTGCGCGGTCCGGCTCGCGGTCCCCCGGCACGCGACTCACTCGGCCGACGGCACCCGCGTCGACGGCGTCAGCTCGGCGGCGCCCGGATTTCGGCCCGGATTGCGCGTGGTGCCGTCGTCGCCGTTCTGATCTCCGCCAGCGTCCGGTTCGGTCGTCTCACCGCCGTTGCCTCCCGGTATCGGGATGGTCACCCCCGGGGCCACCGTGACGTTGCCGTCGTCGCCCTCGCCCGGAATCCGGGGGCGGGTGCGGGTGGACCGGGTCTGGGTGTCGGTCGGGGTGTACGTGGTGGGCGGCGGCTCATAGGGAACACCGGCCTGACCGCCGATGGCCTCCGGTTCCGGGAAGTCTACGACCGGCTTGCCGGACAGCGCGCCGTCCATGGCGGCCTTCCAGATCTGCGCGGGCAGTCCGGAACCGTAGACGGTGCCGCCGGAGTACGTGCGCAGCGGCTGGTTGCCCTTCTCGGTGCCGACCCAGGTCGCCGTCGAGAGCTGCGGGGTGTAGCCCACCATCCAGGCGTACCGGTTGTAGCCGGTGTCGCCGAGCTGCGCGGTACCGGTCTTCGCCGCAGACGGGCGAGTCTGGCCGGTCTCCGGGTCGTACAGCGCGTTGCCGTTGGAGTAAGCCGCGATCGGCTCCAGCGCGGCGGTCACGTTGTCGGCGACCTTGGCGCTGAAGACCCTCTTGCCCGGGCTGGGCTCACGGTCGAACAGCACCGAACCGGTCGAGGTCTCCACCTTCTGTACGAAGTACGGCTCGCGGTAGATGCCCGACGCGGCGAGCGTGGCGTACGCCGACGCCATGTCGATGACGCGCGAGTCGTACTGGCCGAGCACGACGCCGCCCTCAGTACGGCCGTTGTCGTCGGACAGAGTGTGCTTGACGTCGCCGAAGCTCTCGGCGATGCCGGCGCGGTGCGCGGCGTCCGCGACATCCTCGGCGCCGTTCTTCAGGTCCATCATCAGGCGGTAGTACACGGTGTTCAGCGACATCTTCATCGCCGTCGCCAGGTTGCACGTGCCGCACGACTCGCCGTCGGAGTTCTGGACCACCAGTCCGCCGGGGCCGTCGAACGGGGCCGACGAGTAGCGCTTGGACAGCGGGATGTCCTGCTCGAGGCCCGCGATCAGCGCGAACACCTTGAACACCGAACCGGTCTGCAGGCCGGTCGACGCGAAATCCCAGCCCTGACCGTCGTTGCCGCCGAAGTATCCTTCGATGCCGCCGGTCTTCGGGTTGATCGAGACCGACGCGGTGCGCAGGTTCTTCGGCTCGCCGTCGAGCGTTTTGTTCGACGCCGAGACCAGCGACTTCTGCGTCTGCGGGACGATGGACGTGGTGATCTTCAGACCCTCGGTGCGGACCTGCTGCTCGGAGATGCCGAGCTTGTCGAGTTCGGCGAGCACCTGCCGCTTGATCAGCCCGTTCGGGCCGTTGGTGGTGTCGGACTCCACCGGGCGCGGCTCGATGGTCTTCGGGAACTTCTGCTCGGCACGCTCGGCCTTGGGCAGGGCGCCGGTGGTGACCATGCCGTCGAGCACCCAGGACCAGCGGCTTTCCGCCGCGGCCTGGTCGACCGCAGGGTCGTAGATCGACGGCCCGCGGATCACCGCGGCCATCAGCGCCGACTCGGAGACCGTCATCTTGTTGACGGGCTTGTTGAAGTAGGCCTTGGAGGCGGCGGCGATGCCGTATGCGCCGCGGCCGAAGTAGATAGTGTTGAGGTAGGCCGCCATGATGTCCTCTTTGGACCACTTGCGGGACATCTTGGTGGAGATCGCGAGCTCTTTGAACTTGCGCTTGTAGGAGACCTCGTCGCCGACCATGGCGTTCTTGACGTACTGCTGGGTGACCGTCGAACCGCCGCCGGCTCCGGCGCGGCCGGTCAGCTTGCCGAGCGCCGCGCGCGAGAAGCCGCGGATCGAGAAGCCAGAGTTGGAGTCGAAGTCGCGGTCCTCGGCGGCCTTGACCGCCTCGACCATCGACTGCGGGATGTCGGAGTACTTCACGTCGGTGCGGTTGCCGTCCGGCGGAACGACGCGGGCGATGACGCCGCCCTTGCTGTCGGTGATGGTGGCGACCTGCGCCTGCTTGATGTCACCGGGGGCGGGCACGGTGACCGTCAGGTAGGTGAACAGGAACGCGAGCACCAGGACGATCGCGATCGCCGGGATCACGGCTGCGCCGAGACCCAGCACCCATGCGAGGACGCGAATGATCTTGGGCCGGTTCGACGACCCCTGGTCGCGGCCGGCCGAACTGCTCTGGCTGGTCATCGTTCACCCACTCCTTCGCGCACGACCGCTCTGCGGTCGTGCACTCTCAAAATCTCTTCACACCAACTGTGACGTACGTGCATCGCAACGCCAACTCTCACGACGGGAATAGCGGGCCCCGTCACTCGACCGCCTGTCACTTGGCGGCCCGCCGCGTACGGACTGTCCGCGGTGTCAGGCCCTCAACGTACGACTGGACCAAATGGTTCCAGTGACATGTGCGACACACTTCGACGACGTGCACCGTGAACTCTTCCGATCCCGCTGCGATGCGAGTGATCTCCTCGACGGTCCGCGCCGTCCCGGAGGCTTTGCCGAGCGAGTCGCCGAAGATCCACCGCACCAGTGTGACCGGCTCCTTCCGGCATATCGGGCACATCTCGTGCGTCGATTCACCGTGGAACTGAGCGGCCCTCAGCAGGTAGACCCCGGCATCACAGACCTGCGCGACGGCGGTTCGGCCGGCGCGCACCTGCGCCAAGCACGACCGCTTAGCGAGCGCGTAGTCCACAACCTGCCGGTGCACGGGTTCCAGCGTAGACGCGCACTCCTGAGCAGGTCGTGAGAGCGGTGCACTACCGAGCAGTTAGGTCTTGTTTATATCGATGCGATACATTGGTAGATGCGTCAGAACGAAGTAACAGGCAGAGAGGAGTCCTGGACATGCTGGAGATGGCCGTCTTGGGCCTCCTGCTCGAATCGCCGATGCACGGCTACGAGCTCCGCAAGCGCCTGACCGGCCTGCTCGGCGCGTTCCGCGCCTTCTCGTACGGCTCGCTCTATCCGACGCTGCGCCGCATGCAGGCCGACGGACTGCTCGAAGAGGACGACACCCCCGGCCCCACCGGCGTCAAGGTCCGTCGTGCACGTCGCGTGTACCGCCTCACTCCGAAGGGCGAGGCCCGCTTCACCGACCTGGTCGCCGACACCGGACCGCAGAACTACACCGACGACGGCTTCGGCGTGCACCTGGCGTTCTTCAGCCTCACGCCCGCCGTCGCCCGGATGCGGATCCTCGAGGGCCGTCGCCGCCAGGTGGAGGAGCGCCGCGAAAGTCTGCGCGAGCTGCTCGGCCGTTCCGGCCGCGGCAACGATCACTACACCCGCCAGATGCACGAACTCAGCTTGGAGACCTCCGAGCGCGAGGTGCAGTGGCTCAACAAGCTGATCGCCGACGAAGCGTCCGCGTCAGCCACAGATTTGCCGACCGGCCCACCAGCCGGCATCGGGGAAGAAGAAAAGAATTCGGCGGCACAGCATTCCGCCGTTCCGCCACAGAAAGAAGGAGAACCCGACCATGGGTGAGACCAACAAAGTGCGCGTGGCCATTGCCGGTGTGGGTAACTGCGCCTCATCCTTGGTCCAGGGCGTGCAGTACTACAAGAACGCCGACGAGAACGCGACCGTTCCCGGCCTGATGCACGTGAAGTTCGGCCAGTACCACGTCAGCGACGTCGAGTTCGTCGCCGCGTTCGACGTCGACGCCAAGAAGGTCGGCTTCGACCTGTCCGAGGCGATCAACAACAGCGAGAACAACACCATCAAGATCGCTGACGTCCCGCCGCTGAACGTTCCGGTCCAGCGCGGCCAGACCCTCGACGGCCTGGGCAAGTACTACCGCGAGACCATCACCGAGGCCGACGGCGAAGGCGTCGACGTGGTGAAGGTCCTCAAGGACAACAACGTCGACGTGCTGGTCAGCTACCTGCCGGTCGGCTCGGAGCAGGCCGACAAGTTCTACGCGCAGTGCGCCATCGACGCGGGCGTCGCCTTCGTCAACGCCCTGCCGGTGTTCATCGCCTCGGACCCGGAGTGGGCCCAGAAGTTCACCGACGCCGGTGTCCCGATCGTCGGCGACGACATCAAGAGCCAGGTCGGCGCCACCATCACCCACCGCGTGATGGCGAAGCTGTTCGAGGACCGGGGCGTGGAGCTGGACCGCACCTACCAGCTGAACGTCGGCGGCAACATGGACTTCAAGAACATGCTCGAGCGCGAGCGCCTGGAGTCCAAGAAGGTCTCCAAGACCCAGGCCGTCACCTCCAACCTGACCGGCCCGCTCGGCGGCAAGGTCTACGACAAGGATGTGCACATCGGCCCGTCGGACTACGTCGCCTGGCTCGACGACCGCAAGTGGGCGTACGTCCGCCTCGAAGGCCGCGCCTTCGGCGACGTCCCGCTGAACCTGGAGTACAAGCTCGAGGTCTGGGACTCGCCCAACTCAGCCGGCATCATCATCGACGCCGTGCGCGCTGCCAAGATCGCCAAGGACCGCGGCCTGGGCGGCCCGATCCTCCCGGCCTCGGCTTACCTGATGAAGAGCCCGCCCAAGCAGATCGCCGACGACATCGCGCGTCAGCAGCTGGAAGCCTTCATCATCGGCGCCGAGTAAAAAGCATCGCACAGACGACGCCCGCCCCGGTTCTTCCGGGGCGGGCGTCGTCGTTCGTCGTGCCCCCAATTGTCCGCGCAGTTCATCGCGCCCGCTGACACCTCGCTCGACGCGGGCCTTACGGCACTGGCGTCCCGTCCAGATGCTCCCGCACGATGAAGTAGTGAACCGCCGACACCTGCGTACCGTCGCCGTCGCCCTGGCCGTCGGTGCGACGGCCGCCGCGATCGCGTACCGCTTCCGACTCCGCGAAGACGTCCTGGACTGGGGCGCGACCGAGGAGGAGGTGAACGCGACACTGCCCGGCGACGAGTTCCTGCCCGACGCCGACGGCGTCTCCACCCGCGCGATCACCATCGCCGCACCGCCCGAGGCCGTCTACCCTTGGATCGTCCAGATGGGCCCGGCGCCGCGCGGCGGCGCCTACACCTATGACTGGATCGAGAACCTGCTCGGGCTGAACTTCCACAGCGTCGACGACGTCCTGCCGCAGTTCCAGCATCCAGAGCTCGGCGAACGGGTGGAGTTCGGGCCGAACGTCATGGAAGTGGTCCGCATCGACCCGGACCGCGCCTTCGTCATCGCGACGCTCGACGGCGACTGGGTGTGGTCGTTCAACATCGTCGACTCCCCCTTCGGCACCCGCCTGATCAGCCGCAACCGCTACCGGTACACCCTCGGCCAGGCCCCGATGATGGAGCTGATGATCCCCGGTTCGCTGGTGATGGAACGCAAGATGCTCCTGGGCGTCCGGCATCGGGCCGAGCGCCTGGCAACCGTATCCGCCCGCTGACTCTCCGCGTCGAGTTCTACCTCACGTCTTCGAGCCAAGCGCGGACGAGATTTTCCAGGTTGCTCAGCTCTCGCGCTGTGCCGACATCTACGTGTCGGACAGCATGCGGTTGTTCGCCGACCTCGAAGACTCCCTCTTCGACGTGCCGGCTGACTACCAGCAACGGCTTGTCGAGGGCAGCGGCCATACCCGCCTCGATGTGATTCCACGGCGTGGCCAGCACCGCGTTGGTCAGTCGGCGTTCCTCCGGCGTTCCCGCGCGCCATGTCAGAGCTTCTGCCTCATACTGCGGAACACCCATGACGATCACCGCATCGCATCGGGTCATGCGGTGCTTCACCTCCTCCAGCGGTGCGGCGACGCCGTATTCTTCGGGCGGAAATGTCACGAGTCGAGCCTCGGCGGCCGCCACCCCGCTCCGAATCTGAGCCTCGATGAAGTCACCCGTCGACCCATACGTCGAGGGCTTGCTCAGAAAGACCCGTACCTCCGTCACCGCACCGCGCTCCACCCGGCCGATCGGCTGAACCGGTGCGGCCGACGCGTACCGTCCTTCAGCGTCCAGGCCATCGAGCACCGATGCGGGCACTCCGCTCGCACCGTCGAAACGTGCACCGAGAAGAAGAGCACCCTCGAAGGAACAGTTCTTCAGGTTTGCGTCGCTGAAGTCGCAGCCCTGCAGGCGAGCGCCGTCCAGAACTGACCCGACAAGCTGTGCCCGTTTGAAAACCGCTCCGCGCGCGTCGACACCGCGAAGCGAAGCCCCGGTCAGATCCGCGCGGTAGAAGTCCGAGCCCTCCACGTCGACCCCTCTCTCGGGGCCTCGGCTTCCCCAGTACGCGTTCCGAAGATTTGCTCGCTGAAAGTCGACTCTCGACAGACTGGACGCCCGCGCGAGCGCGTCGGCAATCGTCTTCTGAACAACCCCGGTAGGCT
Organism: Gordonia sp. (in: high G+C Gram-positive bacteria); assembly: GCA_047605365.1. Classification (GTDB taxonomy): domain Bacteria; phylum Actinomycetota; class Actinomycetes; order Mycobacteriales; family Mycobacteriaceae; genus Gordonia. The sequence continues at coordinate 25,489 of JASGFV010000012.1, read as the reverse complement.
CGGACTTCAACACGGCGGCCCCGAGCTTGATGGCATCCGCAGCGTAAGGCGCGCCCTTGAGTGCGTACTCGGACTTCGTGTCGAAGAATCTGGGAAGCAGCGCAGCCGACGTGAGCCTCTCAATTTGTTGTGAGCTGCCGAGGCCTCGCGCGATCTCAGCGAACGAGGCACCGATCAATGACAGGGTCGCTCGCCGAGTGCGGATCCGCACGACGCCCGCCAGCCCGGCGAGTCCCGCGACCAACGCGAGCACCGCCGCAAGAAAATTCAAGTACTCGGTCACGTGAGACCCCCAGCTCGCTCGACAGTTAAGCAACCCGCAGTCGCGCACTGGTCCGGCCGCAGGGCCTGCGACCGCCTTGCAATGCGCGAATACGGGTGGCCGCCCCACACAACCCGCGCCACCGACCCTAGCGCACCGACATCTAGACTCCGACCGTGAACTCAACCGCCAGCACTCTGCTGATCCTCCCGCTGCTGATGCTGGCGGCACCGGTCCTGGCCCGGGCGGTCGGCGTCTGGGTAAAGGTCCCGCTGGTCGTCTTCGAGCTGGCGCTCGGCGTGCTGGCCGGCCCGGCGGTACTCGGCCTGGTCCACCCGAACGACATCCTCGAGCACACGGCGAGCGCCGGCGTCGCACTCCTGTTCTTCGTCGCGGGAAGCGAGATCGAGGCGTCGTCGCTGCGCGGCCGCCGCGGGCGACGTGCCTGGCTCGGGTGGGTGCTGAGCCTGGTGATCGGCACCGGCCTCGGTTTCGCGCTCTCGGGCCTCGGCGGCGGCAACGGGGTGCTCGGCGCGGTGATCATCGGCATCGCCCTGTCCTCGACGGCGCTGGGCACGCTACTGCCGATCCTGCGCGACACCGGCTCGCTACGGACACCGTTCGGGGAGTCGGTCGGCGCGCTGGGCGCCGTCGGCGAGTTCGGTCCGATCGTCGCGATCTCGTTGCTGCTCGGCGGACGGAGTCCAGGCGCCGCACTGATCGTGCTGATCGCGTTCGCCGTGGTCGCGGCGCTGTCCATCCGGCAGGCGCAGCAGATGCCGCACGGCCGGCTGCACCGCTTCGTGGAGTCGACGTTGCACACCTCGGGACAGTTCGCGATCCGGCTGGTCGTGGCGATCCTGGGCGCACTCGTCGCACTGAGCATCACCCTGCAGGTCGACATGCTCCTCGGCGCGTTCACCGCGGGACTGGTCTGGAAGAACCTGATCGCCGATGCCGACCCGGACACCCGCAAGACCGTCGAAGCCAAGATCGACGCCCTCGCGTTCGGCTTCTTGGTGCCGATCTTCTTCATCGTCACCGGCATGAACCTCGATCTGGGCGCCCTCGGCGCCCACCTCTGGACGCCGCTGCTGGTGCCGGCGATGACCCTCGCGCTGCTCGTCGTGCGCGGTCTGCCGTCGACCCTCGTCGCCCCCGCCGGTTCGACGTGGCGCGATCGCACCGCGCTCGGCCTGATGGGCGCCACCGGCCTGCCGATCATCGTCGTGGTGACGAACGAAGGCGTCGAGCAGCATCTGATGACCGGCACCCAGGCCGCGATCATGGTCTCCGGCGGCGTCCTGTCGGTGCTGCTGTTCCCGTTGATCGCGAACTCGCTGCACGGATCCGCCCGATCACGCGCAGATCGGAATTCAGGGTGATCCACGATGTCCGGCATGCGAGACTCGCGCTAGTCTGGCTGTGACGTGCCACACCTGGGTGAACAGTCGCCGACTCCGGCGACAATCGTTCATCCGACCGACTTCGCAAGCCCCCTTCGGCCCGCGAACCTGGTTACAGTGGCGCTGACCGGTTCTACCGGACGAGAATCGCACACACTTCACGAAGAGCACCTGCTCGATCGACGAAAGGCAATGCACATGGGCGTGAGCTTGACCAAAGGCGGGAACGTCTCCCTTACCAAGGAGGCCCCCGGCCTGACCGCAGTCTCCGTCGGCCTCGGCTGGGACATCCGGACCACCACCGGCACCGACTTCGACCTCGACGGCAGCGCCATCGCGCTCAACGCCGACAAAAAGGTCGTCTCGGACCAGCACTTCGTCTTCTTCAACAACCTGCGCTCGCCGGACGGCTCCATCGAGCACACCGGCGACAACACCACCGGTGAGGGCGACGGCGACGACGAGACGATCAACGTCGACCTCGCGGGCGTCCCGCCGGAGATCGCCTCGATCGTCTTCCCGGTCTCGATCTACGACGCCGAGGCCCGCAGCCAGTCGTTCGGACAGGTCCGCAACGCGTTCATCCGCGTCGTGAACCGCGCCAACGGCTCGGAGATCGCCCGCTACGACCTGTCCGAGGACGCCTCCACCGAGACCGCCATGGTCTTCGGCGAGCTGTACCGCAACGGCGCCGAGTGGAAGTTCCGCGCCATCGGCCAGGGCTACGCGTCCGGCCTGGCGGGCATCGCCCGCGACTTCGGCGTCAACGTCTGACGAGAGAACTCCTCTTGAACTCTGAGCGCCGGCGGGCAACGAGCCCGCCGGCGTTTCGCCACTTGAAGGCAGTCCGGCCGCCCCGGCCGGACGCCAGACCCGCCTGAAAGGCCGTCACTCCCCGTGATCCTCCGCATCTTCGGGTTGTCGTTCGTCATCACGATCGCCGCCCTCGTCGTCGCCTATCTCTACGGCGGCCCCACCGCCCTCGTCCTGACTCTGATCCTCGGCATCCTCGAGATCACCCTGTCCTTCGACAACGCGGTGATCAACGCGACCGTCCTGCGCCGGATGAGCGACTTCTGGCAGAAGATCTTCCTGACCGTGGGCATCCTGATCGCCGTCTTCGGCATGCGCCTGGTGTTCCCGCTGGCCGTCGTCTGGCTGGCCTCCGGGATGAACCCGGTGCAGGCCCTCGACCTGGCCCTCAACCCGCCGGCCGACGGCGCGGCGCACTTCGCCAACGGCGATCCCAGCTACGAGACGATCATCACCGACGCCCACCCGCAGATCGCGGCCTTCGGCGGCATGTTCCTGCTGATGCTGTTCCTCGGCTTCCTCTTCGAGGACAAGGAGATCACCTGGCTGTCGTGGATCGAGCGTCCGCTGATCCGTATCGGCAAGCTCGACCAGCTGTCCGTCGTGGTCGCCACCACCCTCCTGGTGATCACCGCCGAGTTCATCGCTCCCGCCGGCAAGACGTCGACCGTGATGATCGCCGGCGCGCTCGGCATGATCACCTACATCGTGGTCAACGGGCTAGGCGAACTGTTCGACACCGATGAGGAAGAACTCGAGGAGCAGCTCGACGAGGCGGCCGCGGCCGACGCTCCGGAGAAGAGCGCGGCGCGCGGCGGCGGACCGTCGGACCTGGCGAAGGCGACCGGCAAGGCCGGCTTCTTCCTGTTCCTCTACCTGGAAGTGCTCGACGCGTCGTTCTCCTTCGACGGCGTGATCGGAGCCTTCGCAATCACCGCCGACCCGATCATCATCGCGCTCGGCCTCGGCCTGATCGGCGCGATGTTCGTCCGCTCGCTGACCGTCTACCTGGTCCGGCAGGGCACCCTCTCGGAGTACGTCTACCTCGAACACGGCGCCCACTGGGCGATCGGCGCCCTGGCGCTGATCCTCTTCTACTCGATCGGCACGCACGTGCCCGAGCTCGTCACCGGCCTGGTCGGCGTCGTGCTGATCGCCGCCGCCCTGGGCAGCAGCATCTACCGGCGTCGTCGTGAACAGCGCGGCGAAGCCGCCGAACTCACCTCCGCAGCGAACTGAAAGAGCCCTCATGGCGATCAACATGTCCAAAGTGACCCTGGACAAGAACACGCCCTCGATCTCGCTGACCAAGCGCGGCCAGGTGCAGGGCGACATGCGCATCAACTTGAACTGGACGCAGACCGCCGGCCGCGGGTTCTTCCGGAAGAGCAACGCCGTCGACCTCGACCTCGCCGCGATGTACGAGCTGGCGGACGGATCCAAGGGCGTCGTGCAGGCGCTCGGCAACTCGTTCGGCGACCTCAAGCGGCCGCCGTTCATCGTGCTCGACGGCGACGACCGCAGCGGCAACAGCACCGGCGGCGAGAACCTGTTCGTCAACCTGGGCGACGTCAACCGGTTCCGCCGGATCCTGATCTTCGCCTACATCTACGAAGGAGCGCCGAACTGGTCGAGCGCCGACGGCGTGGTCACCCTGTTCCCGACCGACGGCCCGCAGGTGGAGGTCCGTCTCGATTCGGCCGACGACCAGGCGATCTCCTGCGCCATCGCCATGCTCACCAACGTGAACGGCGAGCTCCACGTCAACCGCGAGGTCCGCTACATCCACGGTTCGCAGCGGGCCGTCGACGAGGCGTACGGCTTCGGCATGAAGTGGACCACCGGCCGGAAGTGACGCGCGGCGTCGGTCGAGTGAATGTTCGCCGACCGGCGCTGTCCGGCCCGTCTCGATAGCATCGAAGAGTGTCAAGCAACCCGCTCCGGAGCCTGTTCGGGCGTCCGCAGATCCGCCGCGCCACTCCGGCGCAGCGAGCGGCGCTGACTGATGCCTTCTTCGCCTGCGAACGTGCGATGGGCGACATCGCGAACGCCCTCCAGGCCGCCCGCTCGGCGTCTGCCGGACCCGTTCCGACGGGCGAGTGGGATGCCGTGCGAGACCGCTACGACGGCGTGATCTCCCGCTACCTGGCGCTCTCGGCCGACGAGTCCCCGGAGGCCACTCCGGCCGCCGTGGACGCCTGCCTGCACGAGTTCGGCCAGGTCACCGGGGCGCTGGCGTACTTCGCCGACCGGCACGCCCGCCTGCTGAACACCGGACGGTCCGCGATCAGCGGGGCCGCCCACGCCGAACAGCAGGCGCGGGTGGCCGCGACCGGGGCGCTGCAGGCCCTCGACCAGGCGCTGCCGGAGCACTCCGGACTGAGCTCGGTGCGGGCGGCGGCCGACGGCCTGGCCGCGGCGTTGTCGGCATTCGAAGCGTCGGCGGGGCCGGCGGAGCGTCGTCGTACCGGAGAAGCCGTGGTCGCCGCGGCCCGGCGTGTCGAACAACGACTCGCCGACGCTCCCGGTCTCGCCGCCGACGCCGAGAAGACTCTGCGTTCACTGGCCACCCGGCGCGAGGCCCTCGGCACGCGCTCGGAGGCTCTCCCGGAGACGATGTCGCAACTGCTGCGCGAGTTCAGCGCCGCCTGCTCCGAGGACCTCAAGACCGTGCCGGCCGACGCGCGCACCGAGCTGGAACAGGCCGACGCTCACCTCGCCCGGGCCCGCGAACTGCTGAGATCGGCACCCGACGAGGCCCGCGACGAGGCCGAGCTCGCCCGCAGCAGGCTGACCGACGCCGACGAAGACCTGGACCGGGTCTTCGACCGGCTCCGCGACCTACGCGAAGTGAAGCGCGACCCGACCGCGTTCGGCGGCCGCGTCCGCTTCCGGGTCCGCGACGCTCAGCACCTCGCGACGACCCACCGGCTGGTGGCCGAATGGGGCTCGGTGCTCGACGCCCAAAGCGCCCGCCTCGACCGGGCCGGCGCCACCCTGACCAAGATCCATCCCGACTACTGGGCTTACCTGACCGAACTCCGCGCCGTGGACGCGCGCATCACCGAGATCATCGGCCGGATGCGCGACGAGATCGCCCGCCGCTGACCAACCCACGAGGACCACCATGACCAGCGATACCGCGACGCGCGCGATCAATCATTTCTCCCATCTGACGGCTGAACAGTCGGACCGGCTGTTCCTGCACCCGCCCCGGCCGGTGACGCTCTCGTCACGTCGCCGACTACTGTCGGTTTCGCTGGGGGCGACGCTCTACGTGCCCGCCACCCGCGACGACCTCGCCTCGGTCATCCAGCGTCGCGCCGCCGAGGGATCGACGTCGATGGTGATCGACCTGGAGGACGCCGTCGCCGACGACGACGAGGCGCTCGCCGTGCAACGGACCATCGAGACGTTCACCGAGCTGGCCCGGCAGCACTGGTCGGGCATGCTGCTGTTCGTCCGCATCCGGACCGTGGCGCACATCGAGGCCGTCGTCGCGGGTCTGCCCGCCGATCACTGCCTCGCCGGGTTCGTGCTGCCGAAGTTCGAGCTGGACTCCGGCGCCGTCGCCCTCGCGGCGGTGGCCGCGGCCGGCGAGCGGCTCGGCCGACCGCTGTTCGCCATGCCCGTCCTGGAGTCCCCGCGGGTGGTGCATCGCGAGACGCGCGACAGTGAGCTGCTGGCCATTCGCGCCCTCCTCAACCGCTATCGCGAGCAGGTGCTGGCGGTGCGGATCGGCGCGACCGACATGTGCGGGATGTTCGGCATCCGCCGCGACCGCGACGTCACCATCTACGACGTCCGCGTCGCCGCCGACGCCATCGCCGCGATCGTCAACATGCTGGGCCGCGACGACGGCACCGGCTTCGTCATCACCGGCCCGGTGTGGGAGTACTTCGCCAATCACGAGCGGATCTTCGCGCCGACGCTGCGGCACACCCCGTTCCGGGAGCACGACGCCGTGTACTTCCGGCAGCAGCTGGTCAGCCGCGACCTGGACGGTCTGCTGCGGGAGATCGCCCTGGACCGCGCGAACGGCATCAACGGCAAGACGGTGATCCACCCGGTGCACGTGGGCGCGGTGCACGCACTGTCGACGGTGACGCACGAGGAGTACCAGGACGCCCTGGACATCCTGGGCCGCGACGGCGGCGGCGCGCAGGCGTCGGCGTACCGGAACAAGATGAACGAGCTGAAGCCGCACCGGAACTGGGCGCTCGACGTGGTCGACCGCGCTCACGTCTTCGGCGTGACCCGGCCGGACATCAACTTCGTCGATCTGCTGACCGAGTGGAGAGCCTCGTGAGCGCCCCGGCGAACGGGTCGTGGGTGACCCGCGAGTTCGGCGTGCGAGTGTCCGGCGACGTCGGCCACCTGGTCCGGCTGGGTCTGCGCCGCAATCCCAAGCGCGCTCATCTGCTGGTCTCGACCGTGCTGGGCAAGCATCTGCCGACCGCGCCGGCCGAGGTCCGCGGAGCGGCCGACGAGCTGGGCGACACCGTCGTGGCGATCCTCGGCGATCGGGCCGCGGACGCGACCGTGCTCGGCTTCGCCGAGACCGCGACCGGGCTGGGGCACTGCGTCGCCGAACGGCTCGGCGCGGCCCGCTACCTGCACTCCACGCGGAGGGCGGTCGCCTCGGCGACGGTGCACGGCACTTTCGAAGAGGGCCACTCGCACGCGACGACGCATCTGCTGCAGCCCACCGACGCCGACTTCCTGGCCACCGACCCGTCGGTGCCGGTGGTGCTGGTCGACGACGAGATCAGCACCGGCCGCACCGCGGTGGAGGCCGTCGAGGCGCTGCACGGGCTCCATCCGCACCGGCGGTACCTGGTGGCCTCGCTGGTGGACATGCGCACCGCCGGCCATCGCGCCGAGTGCGACGCCGCCGCGGCCCGGCTCGGCGTGACGATCGAGTTCGCGGCGCTGGCCGCCGGCGACGTCGACCTGCCCGACGGACTCACCGAGCAGGTGTGCGCGCTGGAGCAGGCCGACCTGAACCCCACCGCGGAGCAACGCGGCGACGTTGAGTTCCGCAGCGGCCCGTGGCCCGACTACGTGCCCGACGGTGGACGGCACGGCTTCCTGGCGGCCGACACCGCGCCCTTCCACCGGGCCGTCGCCGACTTGGCAGGCGGACTCGGCGGCGTGTTCGCGCCCGGCGAGCAGGTGACCGTGGTGGGCCACGAAGAACTGATGTACCTGCCACTGTGCCTGGCCGAGCAGCTCGCCTCAAGCGGCGTCGATGCGCGGTTCCAGACCACGTCGCGGTCGCCCGCACACGTCTGCGACCAGGACGGATACCCGCTGCGCCGGGGCTTCTCGTTCCCCGCGCCGGAGGGCGTCGACGACGCCGGGCGGTACCTGTACAACGTTGCGCTGCCGGAGGCGCCGGCCCCGCCGACCGTGCTCCTGGTGATCGACGACCCCGCCGACACCGACGCGCTGCGCGCTCCCGGCGGCCTGCTCGACGTCCTGTCGGCGGCCGGCCACCGCGTGGTGGTGCTGTCGATCCGGGCGAGCGATCCGGTCCGGCTCGCCGCCGCCCGGGGCACCGCATCCGAGCGGCCGCAGCCGGCCACCGACCCGCTGCGCGGACCGGACTTCGGGTCGTACGCCGGACACGAGGTCACCTGGCTGCTGAAGGACCTCTCCGACTGCTCGCTGGAGGGCGACGTCGCCGAGCGCGAACGCCGTATCCAGGCCGGCCTCGCGCACTACGCCGAGACCCTGCCGGTGGAGTTCCAGCCCGGCGCGGAGTACCTGGAACTGTTCGACGCCGCGCTGGCGGCCTCGGCGTCGCGCCTGGCGCTGGCCGTCGGCACCGTCGCCGAACTGATCCTGTCCGAACGCACCGAGGCCCCCACACTGGTCTCCCTGGCCCGGGCGGGCACCCCGGTCGGCGTGCTGATCGCCCGCTGGATCCGCCGCACCCGCGGCTGGCAGCCGCCGCACTACGCGGTGTCGATCGTCCGGGACCGTGGCATCGACGCGACGGCGCTGGACTACCTCGCCGTCCGCCACGACCCGGCGTCGGTGGTCTTCGTCGACGGCTGGACCGGCAAGGGCGCCATCACCCGCGAACTGACCGCCGCCCTCGACGAGTACGCCGCCGCCGGCGGGGCCCGGTTCGACGACGAGCTCGCCGTCCTCGCCGACCCCGGCTCGTGCACCCCGATGTTCGGCACCCGCGACGACTTCCTGATCGCCTCGGCCTGCCTCAACTCGACGGTCTCCGGACTGGTCTCGCGGACCGTCCTGAACGACGAGCTGATCGGCCCGGGCGACTTCCACGGCGCCAAGTTCTACCGCGACCTGGCCCCGTTCGACGTGTCGAACCGCTTTCTGGACACCGTCACCGCGGCCTTCGACGACGTCGCCGACGAGGCCGTCGCCCAGGCCGCGGCCCTCCGCGACGCCGACCGCGCCCCCACCTGGGCGGGCTGGGCGTCGGTGGAACAGATGCAGCACCGCTACGGCCAGTCGTCGATCAACTTCGTGAAGCCGGGCATCGGCGAGACCACCCGCGTCCTGCTGCGCCGGGTGCCGTGGCGGATCCTGGTCCGCGAACCCGACCTGCCCGATCACCAGCATCTGCGGCTGCTGGCCGCCGAGCGCGGCGTCCCCGTCGACGTCGTGCCTGACCTGGCCTATTCCTGTGTCGGCCTGATCCGGGAGTCCGAGTGACCGTCCTGATCGCCACCGACCTCGACCGCACCATGATCTATTCGCGGTCGGCGTTCGGGAACGACGAGTCGCCGCGCCGCTGCGTCGAGGTGTACGACGGCGCGCCGCTCTCGTTCATGACCGAACGCGCGATCGCGGCCCTGACCGACCTGGCCGCACGCACCCCGGTCGTCCCGGTGACCACCCGGACCCGAGCGCAGTTCGAGCGGATCGACCTGCCCGGCGGACCGTTCAGATACGCGGTGGTCAGCAACGGCGGCCGCATCCTGCACGACGGCCACGACGACGCCGCCTGGCGTGCCGCGCTCGAGAAGCGGATCGCCGCCGAGTCGGCGCCGCTGTCCGAACTGCACGACGATCTGCTCGGCCGGATCGATGAATCGTGGGTCCGTTCGACGCGCCTGGCCGACGATCTGTTCGCCTACCTCGTCGTCGACCTGGACCGCCAGCCCGCCGACTTCGTCGCCGAATGGCAGGCGTGGTGCGCGACGCGCGGCTGGAGCGTCTCGCAGCAGGGCCGCAAGATCTACGCGATGCCGCTCGGCGTCACCAAGTCCGCGGCGATCGCCGAGGTCCGCGACCGGCTGATCGTCGACGGCGAGCTGCCGGCCGACGCGCCGCTGCTGGCCGCCGGCGACGGACGGCTCGACGCCGATCTGCTCGAATCCGCCGACCGCGCCATCCGGCCGTGCCACGGTGAACTCCACGACGCCGACTGGTCGTCGCCCGGTCTGCAGATCACTGCGGCGTCCGGCATCGCCGCCGGCGCGGAGATCGTCGACTGGTTCCGCGCCGCCTTCGACACCCCCGCCGACCCCGCATCCGACACCATCCCGACCCCCGATCCGGCACTCGCCGAGAAGTAGAGGCACCGATGTCATCACTCACCAAGGGCCAGAACGCTCCCCTGCCGAGCGCAGACGTGGTCGTCGCCGTCGAGGTGGGCGCGGCCGCCGACCTGTCCGCGCTGCTGGTCACCGATTCCGGCAAGGTCCGTACCGACGCCGACTTCGTCTTCTTCAACCAGCCGACCGGCCCGGGGGTGCAGCTGCAGAACGGGCAGCTGCGGATCTCCACCGCCGCGGTGCCGTCCGACATCACCGCGATCCGCGCTGTCATCACGCTCGACGACGCGACCCGCAGCTTCGGCCAGTTCCCGGCCCCGATCACCCGCGTCACGGACACCGCCGGGACTCCGCTGTTCGAGTACGTCGTCGAGGGCCTGTCGACCGAGTCGGTGGTGATCGCCGCCGAGGTGTACCAGCGCAACGGGCAGTGGAAGGTGCGCGCCGTCGGCCAGGGTTACGCGGGCGGATTCGCCGACCTGGTGCGCGACCACGGCGTCAGCGTCGACGACGCGCCCGCCCCGCCGACCCCCACCGCGCCCCCGGCGTACAACCCGCCGCCGCAGCAGCCCCCGGCCTACACGCCGCCTCCCCAGCAGCAGCCGCCCGCGTACGGCCAGTCGGCCCAGCCGCAGTACGGGCAGCCTCCCGCCTACGGCCAGCCCGCCCAACAGCCCCCGGCCTACCAGCCTCCCCAGCAGCCGCCCGCCTACCAGCAGCCGGCCGCCTACGGCCAGCCGCCCGCCTACGGTCAGGCCCCGGCCGCCGCCCCCGCGCCCGAGATCAGCCTGTCCAAGGACCGTCCGATCTCGCTGGTCAAGGGCCAGAAGGTGTCCCTGCGCAAGGACGGCGGCGTGCCGCTGACCCGCGTCTGGATGGGTCTCGGCTGGGATCCGATCCAGACCGGCAAGAAGGGGTTCTTCGGCGGAGGAGGGTCGGCCATCGACCTCGACGCGTCGGTCCTGATGTTCTCGAAGGCGCAGTGCATCGAGACCGTGTACTTCGGCCACCTCAAGTCCAAGGACCTCTCGATCGTCCACTCCGGCGACAATCTGACCGGCGACGGCGCCGGCGACGACGAGGTGATCTCGGTGGACCTGTCGGCCATCCCGCCGCATGTCGACAATCTGGTCTTCATCGTCACGTCGTACCGCGGGCAGACCTTCGCCGAGGTGCAGAACGCCTACTGCCGCCTGATCGACCAGACGACCAACGCCGAGCTCGCCCGCTACACGCTGGCCGGCGGAATGCCGTTCACCGCCGCGTGCATGGCCGTGGTGTCCCGCGAGGGCGGCGAGTGGAAACTCCGCGCGATCGGCGACGGCTTCAACGCCAAGACCCCGAACAAGGCCGTCAACCAGGTGACGCGCTATCTTGCGTGACCTCCGTCCGGCGGGGCGATGTGCGAAGGTTGTTCCATGACTAGCGAATCGCCCCTGCCGGAGCCGACGACCACTGCCGGTGAGACCAAGTCCGGCCTGTGGTCGTCGGTGTCGACGAAGACCAAGCTCATCGCCGGCGCCGTCCTGCTGGTGCTGGTGGTGATCACCTACTGGATTCTGCAGCGCTTCCTGCCGCAGTGGTGGGGCGTCGGGATGGCGCACCGGATCAACGGCAGCTTCAGCTCCGGAACGTCGTTCGGCCTGCTGTTCGGAATCATCGGCGTCGCACTGCCGCTGATCCTGCTGATGTTCGCGGTGTTCGTGTACCGGAAGGGGCCGCGGCACATCTACTCGATCGTGCTCGCCCTGATCGCGCTGGCGCTGACCGTCCCGAATCTGCTGACGCTGGCCGTCGTGGCCAGCGACGGCAGCGGGGCCCGGGCCGGAGAGGCCGCGCTCGACTACAACGGCGCCGGATTCCGCGGCGCCACGCTGATCGGCGCGATCATCGGCCTGCTGATCGGGCTGGCCGTCGACTTCTACGTGATCGGCCGCCGGCGCGAGAAGCGCAAGATCGCCAAGGCCTGACCGTCAGGCCGCACCGGCTCCCGCTTCTCCGTCGGGCTCGTCGAGGCGGATCCACCCGTCCGCGATCAGCTGCAGCAACAGCTGTGTCTTGTTGGCGACCGGCCGCCCCGCCGCCGCGTAGCGGTCGGTGACCCGGCGATAGTGGGTCCGGACCGTACTGGTGGCCACGTAGTGCCGCGCCGCGGTCTCCACCACGTTCGAGCCGAGCACGTACGTCGTCAGCACTTCCCGCTCCCGCGGACTGACCGGCACGGTCTGCCTGCGCGACGGTCGCCCGACGGCGTCCTCGAGAAACGCCTCCAACCGCTGGTCGGCGCAGTCGACGGCAGGAATCAGCGTCACCCCGTCGGGAACCGGGCTCCACGAGATGCGCGTCGCGATCATCGCGCATGCCGCACCGTCGAAGCGCGGGTCGCTCGTGACCTGCTCGACCCGGTGACGCTGTCGCACGACGACCGCGCCGAGCGACAGCTGGTCCTTCTGCACGTCACGGTCGAGGTCGACGAGCACCGACGGAAAGCCGAGTCCACGGATGAGTTCAACGAGCGCACGATCGCCCAGATCATGCTCGGCAACGACGCCGACCCACTGTTCACCTGCCATGTCGGCTCCTGATCTCCGCGCGGCCACCGGATGTGAAGGACGCTCGATTTACCCAGTTTCGGCGACTGCCCGACAGGGGTCAGCAGGGATATATTCACTCCGCGTCGCCGCAGTGCAGGATTCAGCATCGACCGGCACTCGTCATGCGCGATTACACATTCTCAGCCGGGTTCAACTAGCCTGCGCGTATGCCGAAAGGTCTGCGCATCCTCATCGCCTCGCCGCTCGGGCGGGTGATCGCGGGACCGCTCGAGGGCCTGTTCGACGATGCCGTGGTTTCGGTTGCGACCAGCGACGCCGAGCTGACGCGCCTGACCTTCGGTTCCGTCCGGTACGACGTGGTGGCCGCCGACCTGATCTGGAACGACCCCGAGTTCGAGTGGCAGTTCGACGGCCTCGACCTGATCGACCGGCTGCGGCAGGTCGACCGTCGCGCGCCCGTCCTGCTCGCGACGCAAGGGCACAGCATGGAGATCGACCACGTCGAGGAAGCGCGGCTGCGGCCCGAAGTCTTCGGTGTGGTGCCGAAATCCGAAGGGCTGCCGGCGATCGCCGACGCGATCAAGTCCGCGGCGCACGGTCGCCGGCTGCCACCGTCGGGGCCCGCGTCGCGTCGTCCGCCGCTGTTCGAACTTCTCGCCGATCGACGCGGCCAGACCGCCGGGCGCCTGGCCGGCGCCATCGCCGCCGGCCGCTGCAGCGACAACGCCTCCCTCGCTGCCGTCGCGAAAGTGTCGCCCAGCACCGCCAACAAGGTGACCAGCCACTATCTCGGTCCGTTGATGCTGGCGCGCAACGAGCACGACGAGAACCTTCCGCTGACTCAGGGGGCGGTGTACCGCTGGTGCGGACTACACGCCCGGTACCTGGTCAGTTGGTGCCGCCGCAACGGCCACTCCGACGTCCTGGCCTGACCGCGGTTCGCGCGCCGGAGGCTTCGACAAGCTCAGCCGCCGGGAGGAGGCGCTCCCCGACTTCGTCGAAGGGTCTGGTCAACTCGCCTCCAAGTGATCCACAAGACCGGCGCGACACCGTAGTCCGTGCAGCACTCGCACACGGACGAAGGACACGCCATGACCACCACCGCACCGCCCGCAGCACAGCTCCGCCTCCCCGGCCAGGCCGCCGCGCCGGAGGGCCCCGTCGACCCGTTCATGATGTACCTGATGCATCACGGGTTCCGCCGCGACCTCGACTCGTTCGCGCGGGCCGTCGCCCGCACCCCGCTCGACGACCGCGCGACGTGGCAAGCGCTGGAGTCCCGGTGGATCGAGTTCTCCGAAGTCCTGCACCATCACCACAGCGCCGAGGACGAGTTCCTGTGGCCGTATCTGCTGGACCGGACGCCGCCGTCGGAGGCCGCCGTCCTGCACGCGATGTCCGCCGAGCACAGTGAGATCGATCCGCTGCTCGACGCCTGCGGCAAGGGTTTCACCGCGCTCGCGCACGGCCCGGACGGCGCCGAACGCGACCATCTGGTCGCCGTGGTCGGCGCCGCGCGCGACTGCCTGTCCGAGCACCTCGCCCACGAGGAGAGCGGGGCCATGGCAGTGGTCCAGCGGGTCCTCACTCATGCCGAGTGGGTGGCCGTCGAGAAGAACTTCGCGGGCAAGGTGAAGCCGTCGGACCTGCTGCGGTTTGTACCGTGGCTGCTCAAAGACGTGAACGACGACGACCGGCGCGCAATCCTCGCTCGCGTCCCGGCCCCGCTGAGGTGGGTCGCCGCAGCCACCCGCCGCAGCTTCGCCAAGTCCGAGTACAAGGCGTTCCGCTACGAGTACTAGCCGAGACGGCCCGCAGTCAGAAGCCGCGGTCAGAAGCCGAAGCGGGCGCGCGCGTCGTCGAACCAGCGACGCACGGCAGGCAATTGCCACCGCTCGATCAATTCGACGGCGTCGGCGGCATGCCGACCGGCCTGCTCGACGTCGCCGGTCGCCGCGGCCGCGAACGCCAGGTACGCGTCGACCGGACCGCACGCCCCGCTGGACCCCGATGTCGCGCACCGGCCGGCGATCGGCAGCAGCCGACGGTAGGCGTCGGCCGCCAGCTCCGGATCACCGAGGTGGAGGGCGAGTTCAGCGGCCGACCCCCATTCGACCGACGAGAACCACCAGTCCTCCGTCAGGTCGACGCCGCGATACTCCATCAGCGCCTTCGCGTCGGCGGGCCGTCCGGCTCGGGCGAAGAACACCGCGACGGAGCAGGTGTTCGGGATCTGCCAGTCGGTGCCGTCGGCCAGCTCGTCGAGCCGCTCGGCGATGCTCCCGTCCCAGAACATGACCGAGGCGATCGCCGCGATGACCGCATCCGTCCCCTGCTCCAGCGTGATCCGTTCGGCGAGGCCGCGGACCTCGTCGACCAGTCGCCACGCCGCCTCGAACTCGCCGGACATCGCCAGCCACGACACCTCCATCGAGTCCAGCACGAACTGCGGGAACGGCTGCCGGAGCCGCCGGGCCAACGCCAGCGCCTGGTCGCGGGCCGTCCGCCGCTCGTCGACCAGACCGAGCTCGCTGCACAGCACCGCATACGCGACGCGCGCCTGCAGGAGCGCGGCCGAGTCGTCGAGCCGGGTCGCGAGGTCGATCGCCGCGGTGACGAGTTCGAGCCGCCTCGCCGTCGTGTACGGCGACACCAAAGCCTGCTGCGCCCGCAGCGACGCCTCCAGCAACAGCTGCGGATCGTCCAGCCGGCACGCCATGGCCACGGCGTCGTCGATCAGTGCGCCCCGGTCGATCGTCTCGCGGGCGTAGTAGGTCTCCGAGGCGAGCGCCAGCATCGTCTCCACCCGCAGCCGCGAATCCCCGGGCGGGAGACGGTCGAGCGCGGACCGCAGCGCGACGACGGTGCTGGGCGTCGACGCGCCGTGATTCACCGAGTACCAGGTGGCTCCCCACGACGGCACGACGGCGGCGCGCGCCAGCAGTTCGGCGTCGCCGAGGTCGGTGGCGAGCGCGATCGCCCGCCCCGCCGAATCCGTGGCCGCCGTCCAATCGCCCAGCTGCCGTTGGCTTTCCGCAAGCCCCAGAAGCACGGCGTAGCGGTCAGCCGGATCCGAGTGCGGGTCGGCGTCGAGGATCGCCAACGCCGCGCGACGGAGCACGAGAGCGTCCTCGTGGGCGAACAGGGCGTCGGCCGCCTCGGCGGCGACGACAGCCGCCCGCCACGCCCGCTCGGTGTGCGCCGGACCGGCGGCCAGCCAGTGCCGGGCGATCTCCGACGGCTCCTTGCCTGCGTCGGTCAGGATCTGCGCGATACGCGCGTGGCGTCGTGCGCGTCGCGTCGCGGGCTGTTCGCCGTAGACCACGTCCCGGACCAGCGCATGGAAGAACAGGTACTGCTCCACCCCGACCTCGCGCAGCAGGCCGAGGGCGCAGATCGGCTCCACCAGGTCGAGTGCGTCGTCGACGCTCAGATCGGTGACGGCCGCGAGGGTCTCCAGATCGAAGTCGCGGCCGAGCACCGATCCGGCCCGCAGTACGTCGCGCGCCGACTCCGGCAGCCGATCGAGCCGCCGCCGAATCACCTCGGACACGGCGGTCGGCGGATCGCCTGCCGTCAGCACCCCGGTCAGGTCGCCGGACTGATCGGCCAGGCGCGCGTATTCGCTGACGAAGAACGGATTGCCGTCGGTGCGGTCGGCGAGCAGCGTCGCCTGGCCGCCGGTCACCTCGAGCCGGGTCACCGCGGCCACCATCTCGGCGACGCCGTCGGCGCTCAGCCCGCGCGGCGACAGCCGGTGCGCGTGACGCCGCCCGAGCGCCTCGGAGACCTCGGCCAGCAGGCCGGCCGGTTCGGGCGACGACCGCCACGTGAGCACCAGCATCAGCCGGTCGGCGTCGCACGTCTCGGTGATCAGCTGAATCACCCGCAACGACGACGGGTCCGCCCAGTGCAGATCGTCGACGACCACCAGGAGCGGGGTCCGCGCGGCGACGGTCCGCAGCTGTTCGACGACGTGCTGGCGCACCGCGAACGCGTCGGAGCCCTGCGGCGGCTCGCATCCGACCCGATCGAGGATCTGCCGCCACGGCCAGAGTGCGGGCGCGCCGTCGTCCTGCGAGCACCGCGCGATCACGACCGTGCCGCCGGACGCGAGCTGCGCGGCCTCCACTGCCAGCCGACTCTTGCCGATGCCGGGGTCGCCGGTGATCACCACGAACTCGGTGGCGCCGCCGGCGGCCCGCTCCCACGCCCCGCCCAGCACCGCGAGCTCCGCGGTGCGTTCGACGGTGGGCCACAGCAGTCCCGGCCGACCCGCCGCACCCGCACCCGCGACCGCCGGAGCCTCCGACTCGCTCGGTGCCGGTGTTCCACTGCGTTCGACGACCCGCCGCGGCGCGGTCAGCTCCGGATCCTGGTTGAGGATGCGCCGGTTCAGCTCGACGACGGCCGGCCCCGGTTCCAGGCCCAGCTCGGCGTCGAGCACGTCGCGCAGTTCCCGCAGCCCGGCGAGCGCCTCCGCCTGTCGGCCGGTCCGGACCAGCGCCGTCGCGCGCAGAGCCCACAGGTTCTCGCGCAGCGGATGCTCGGCGATCAGCGCGTCGAGGACGGTCACGGCCTCCTGCTCGTTCCCCTGCGCGAGCAGGATCTCGGCCTTGAGCTGGGACGCCGTCACGCGCAGATCTTGCAGCCGGCTGCGCTGCACGGCGATCTGCGGCGCCTCCGGGACTTCCACATACGGTTCGCCACGCCACAGCGACGACGCCGCTTCGAGGTCGGCGGCGAGCAGAGCGAGCTGCTCGCCGTCGAGCAGCTCGGGCTGCTCCAGGGCGGCGCCGACCCGGGCGACCGTCTCGGTGAACCGCGCGGCGTCGACGTCGCCCGGCTGTACTGCGAGCCGGTAGCCTGGCGCCTGGGTGATCAGCAGTCGCGCCGGCTCCCTTCTGCCACGCTCGGGCTCCAGCACCCGGCGCAGCCCGGAGATGTACGCGTGGAGCGTCGACAGCACCGAGGCCGGCGGAGTCTCGCCCCAGACGACGTCGATCAGCGCGTCGACGGACACCGCGTGCGGCGCGTGCGCGACCAGCGCGGCGATCAGCGCCCGCTGCTTGGGCGTGCCCAGATCGATGACCTCGCCACCGTCCGAACGGACCTCCAACGGTCCGAGAACAAGGAACTCCACCTGCGGATTCTAGCTTTCCCGACCGGTTGTCACCCAGTGTGTGGGAGGCAGTTGAGCGTGCGCCGTCCATGGGCGTCGGCTCGGCGCTGGCGGCTCGGGCGCGGGTCGGCGCTGCCGTCGGGCAGCGGGACCGGTCGACAGAGCGGGTCGAGCGCGGCGGTGAGTTCCTCGCCGGTGACGACGTCGAGGTCCGCGGTCAGGCTGATGCGGCCCTCGTCGTTCGGGGTGAGGACGGCTTCGTTCAGTTCGCTGTCCGGCGACCGGAACGCGCCCGTCGTCGGGTTCTTCGGGAGCCGGGGCGATCGCGATCTCTCGGGCCCGCTGCGCCACTTCGGCCGGGGTGGTCTGCACCCGCAACTTGGTGATCACGGAAGCGCGCTGCCCGTCGTCGAGCTCGACGCAACGGGCGACGTGCTGCACGCCCAGCCCGACGGAGTCGGCGAACTCGGCGCCGAGGGCCGGTCGAACAGTGTGCCGTCAGCGGATTGCCCGCACCGCCAACGGCTCTGAAGTTCTCAAACAACGCGCACCCGTCCCGAAGGGCGAACCCGGGTCAGTGTGATCCGTACCACTAACTGTACGCGTGCAGTTGTTCGATGTCGAGGATTGTTCGAAAGTTTTTTCGACCAGTTGTCCGCACGCATCGTCGCAGTTCAGAGACCCTTAACCGACGCCTGATTCAGTACCCGCGCGCCATGTCCACGATCCGGCCCCACCGGAACTGTGCGGCCGCCACGGTCGCCGCCGGCGGTCCCAGCGGATTCTTCGCCAGCCGCAGATCTATCTCGCCGCTGCGCGGATGGTCCATTTCCCACCGGTCCGGACGGCTCATCAGAATCACGACGTCGACGATCGACGCCGCGGCCCCCAGTTCCCCGAGGTCGGCGATCCAGTACGGATCGCTCACCGGGTTGCGCCACGGCGCGACGGGCAGTCGCGCGGCGACCACGATCGTCGACTGCGTGGCGGCCGCGCACCGCCGAAGCGCGCGCAGCGTGTCCACCTCATCGGGGTCCACTGCGTCGACGACGATCAGCCCGGCGCCCCGCTCGCTCTCGGCGTGCACCGCGTCGACCACCTCGGACGCCTCCCGCGACGCGCTCGCGGTCACGTGCAGCCCCGCACGCGCCAGATCCGACCCGGCTTCGGCGAGCCGGAAGCGCGCCGCGTCGTCGATCTCGCCGCGTACCACGTCGTCGTAGGGTGCCTTGCCGTGGCGGCACATCGCGCGGATCAGCAGTTCGTCGGGATGATCGTCGAGTGCGACGACGCTGCTGCCGGTCTGCCCGGCCAGCGCCGTCTGGATCCCGATGCCCAGGGTGAGAGTCGTGGTTCCGGTGCCCGTGCAGCCCGCGACCATGGTCAACGTCCCCGGCCGCAGGCCGCCGCACAGGGCGGCGTCGAGCTGGGCGAAGCCGGTGGACACCGGGACGTCGCGGCGGTCCAGCCGCTGAGACAGTCTCGCCCAAGCTCGTTCCACCGTGATCGAAGCGCCCGCCACCGGATCAGTCATCGATCCATTGTGGCACCGCCGGCGATCACCTTCCCGCGGCAAGTCTTCGACGCACCGCCCGGGCCTACCGGAGCGAGCACCGACGCCTCGGCGTAGACTATGTCCTTTAGAAAAGGACATACGGACATGACTCTCTACCAGGTCCCCGACATCGGTCCCGACGACGACTCCGTGATCGCTGAGATTCACGCGATCCGCGCCGAACTGGCCATGGTGCTTCGGGCCCCACGGAGATGGACCGGCGGGCTTCGACGCCACTCGGCCGCCCGCGCCATCCAGGGTTCCAACACGATCGAGGGCTACACGGTCAGCCACGAGGACGCCGTCGCCGCCGTTGACGACGAACCACCACTCACCGCAGACGAAGCGACCTGGGCCGAGATTCTCGGCTACCGCCGCGTCCTGACCTTCGTTCTGAACGTCGCCAGCGAGCCAGGCTTCCGGATCGACGAGTCAACCGTCCGGTCGATGCACTTCATGCTGCTCGAACACGAGCTGACGAAGTCACCAGGCAGGTACCGGACTTCCGAGATCTACGTCCATGACGACATACGCGACCGGGACGTCTACGAGGGGCCAGACCCGAGCGACGTGCCCACACTGATGGAAGAGTTGTCCGCCGCCTTGCACACCGAATCGCCCTTCGACCCGCTCGTCCGGGGCGCGATGGCACATCTGAATCTGGTGATGATCCATCCGTTCCGCGACGGAAACGGACGAATGGCCCGAGCACTTCAGACAATGGTGCTCGCACAGGATCAGCTGGTCGAACCGGCCTTCTCCAGCATCGAGGAATGGCTCGGCCGCAACACCGCGGATTACTACGGCGTCCTCGCCGCCACCGGCAGAGGAGCCTGGAACCCTGCGAACGACGCTGGTCTGTGGTTGAGGTTCAATCTGCGAGCCCATCACTTCCAGGCCCAGACCATGCGCCGGAGGTTCCGCGACGCTGAGCTGATGTGGCAGGGAATCGACCAACTGCTTTCCGAATACAGTCTCCACGAGCGCGTCGGTGAGGCGTTGTTCGACGCCCTGATCGGCGAGCGGGTGACTCGACCGACCTACGTCAAGCGCAGCGATCTCGACGAACGGACCGCGACACGTGATCTCACCGGCGCAGCCGACCTCGGCCTTCTCACCGCCCACAACGAACGGCGCGCCCGCTACTACACGGCCGGGCCTCGCCTAATCGAGCTTCGTCACGCCGTGAGAGAACTGCAGACCGAACTGTCCGATCCCTACCCGGGACTCCTCATGCAGATCCGCACCGAAGCGCTGAAGTCTGAGCGACAGTAAAGGCCCGAGGGTCGGGCGCTACCCGACTACGAGCCCGAAACGACACGCGACCCGCCGGGAGATCCCAGCGGGCCGCGCGTAGCTCGAAGCAGAGAGCCGACTAGTCGGTGCCGAACTCCATCGCGGCGCGATCCAGGGCGATCTCGCCCGCGTTCTCCGGCTGACCGCCGGCGATGGCGTCCGCGCCGCCCGCCGACAGCTCTCCGACCAGATCGCGGGTGGCGCCGCCGACGATGCCGAGCGCCGCGTACTGCTCCAGGCGGGCGCGCGAGTCGGCGATGTCGAGGTTGCGCATGGTCAGCTGACCGATGCGGTCCGACGGACCGAAGGCAGAGTCGCCGACGCGCTCCATCGACAGCTTGTCCGGGTGGTACGACAGGTTCGGACCCTGCGTGTTCAGGAAGTGGTAGTCGTCGCCGCGACGCAGCCGGACGGTGACCTCGCCGGTGATGGCCGAGCCGACCCAGCGGACCAGCGACTCGCGCAGCATCAGCGACTGGCTGTCCATCCAGCGGCCTTCGTACATGAGGCGACCCAGGCGACGGCCCTCGTTGTGGTAGTTCGCGACGGTGTCTTCGTTGTGGATCGCATTGACCAGGCGCTCGTAGCCGATGTGCAGCAGCGCCATGCCCGGTGCCTCGTAGATGCCGCGCGACTTGGCCTCGATGATCCGGTTCTCGATCTGGTCGGAGACGCCGAGTCCGTGGCGGCCGCCGATCTCGTTGGCCTTGAGGACCAGGTCGACCGAGGATCCGAAGGTCTGGCCGTTGATGGCGACCGGACGGCCCTGCTCGTAGCGGAGGGTGACCTCTTCAGTGACGATCTCGACGTCGTCGCGCCAGGCGGCGACGCCCATGATCGGCTCGACGGTGTCGAGGCCGTGGTCCAGGTGCTCGAGGGTCTTGGCCTCGTGCGTGGCGCCCCAGATGTTGGCGTCGGTCGAGTACGCCTTCTCCTGCGAGTCGCGGTAGGGCAGCTTGCGCTCGGTGAGCCACTGGCTCATCTCGTGGCGGCCGCCGAGCTCCTCGACGAAGTCGGTGTCGAGCCACGGCTTGTAGATGCGCAGCTGCGGGTTGGCCATCAGGCCGTAGCGGTAGAACCGCTCGATGTCGTTGCCCTTGTAGGTGGAACCGTCGCCCCAGATGTCGACGCCGTCTTCCTTCATGGCGCGGACCAGCAGCATGCCGGTCACCACGCGACCGAGCGGCGTGGTGTTGAAGTACGCCTTGCCGGCGGTGCGGATGTGGAAGGCGCCGCACTGCAGCGCGACCAGGCCCTCTTCGACGAGTGCTTCGCGGCAGTCGACGAGGCGCGACAGCTCGGCGCCGTACTGGCCGGCGCGACCGGGCACCGAGGCGATGTCCGGCTCGTCGTACTGGCCGAGATCGGCGGTGTACGTGCAGGGGATGGCGCCCTTCTCCCGCATCCAGGCGACGGCGACGGAGGTGTCCAGGCCGCCCGAGAAGGCGATACCGACACGCTCACCCTTGGGCAACGAGCTCAACACTTTCGACATACGACCAGGATAAATGGCGCGTCGCCGGGGCGACGAATCGCCCCTGCACCTGCCGTCGAGAGGCCGGGAGTGTGCAGAAAGCATTCCTGCGCGCGTCATGGCATCCCCTAGTGGCCGTGTCCTCTGCGGTCGAACGCGACAATCGCCGTACCGGAGTGCGCTCGACCGTACGGTCAGCTGGTCCGACCGATTCCGGCTCATGCTCGGCGGACCGGGCGCCACCCCCTGATGCCCGAGGTCCAGGGCGCAGATGCCCTCGAGCGGACGCTGAGAACACGTGGTGCACGGCGGCCCGACCAACCACGATCACCCGCCCGTACCGACTAGGCTCGGGGCCGTCGGCGACGGGATGTGCACCCGCCCCGACCCGACCCGTCATCCACTCGTGAGGACTCCCATGCCGAGCGTCAACGACCTCCCCTCCGCGAGCGGAGCCAATGCATCCGGCCCGGTGGACCGCATCCGCGAGGCAGTGACCTTTCTCTTCGTCCCCGGCGACCGGCCGGAACGATTCGACAAGGCCGCAGCGGCCGGCGCCGACCTCGTCGTCGTCGATCTCGAAGACGCCGTATCGCCCGGCAACAAGGACGCCGCCCGGGAGGCCGCCGCCCGCTGGCTCGCCGACGGCAACGCGTGCGCGATCCGCGTGAACTCCCCCGGCTCCGGCCTGCTCGCCGCCGATCTGCAGGCCCTCGAAGGCCTGACGTGCACCGTGATGGTGCCGAAGGCCGAATCCGCCGAAGACATGGGCCGAGTCGTGGCCTCGCGCGGCGAATCGCCCAGCGTGATCGCGCTCGTCGAGACGGCGCGGGGCGTCCTCCAGGCCCCCTCGATCGCCGCGGCGCCCGGGGTCCATCGCCTGGCGCTCGGCAGCTTCGACCTGGCCGCCGAGCTCGGCGTAGACCCCGACGACGCCCTGGCGCTGGCCGCCACCCGCGGCGGCCTGGTGCTGGCTTCGGCGGCCGCCGGGCTCCCCGGACCGATCGACGGCGTCACCGCCTCGGTCGACGACGCCGACCTGCTGACCGCCGACACCCGACAGGCCCGTCGCCTCGGCTTCTCTGGAAAGCTGTGCATCCACCCGCGTCAGGTCGGCGCGGTGACGGCCGCTTTCGCACCGACCGAGGCCGAACGCGCGTGGGCGCAGCGGGTCGTCGAGGCGTTCTCCGCGAGCGACGGCGCCGCCCTCGTCGACGGCAAGATGATCGACAAGCCCGTGCTCGACCGGGCCCTGCGTATCCACCGTGCGTCGCAGACCGCCTGAACTCCCACCCCATCGAAGACAACCGGAAACGAGAACATCCACCATGAGTTCCTCACTCCTCGCTGGCAAGACCGCCGTCGTCACGGGCGGCGCCCAGGGCATCGGGCTGGCCATCGCACAGCGCTTCATCGCCGAGGGCGCCCACGTGGTGCTCGGCGACATGAACGCCGAGGCCGTCGAACAGGCTGCGGCGCAGCTCGGCGCCGACGTCGCGCTCGGCATCGCCTGCAACGTCACCTCCGCCGACGACGTGGCCGCGCTGTTCGCGGCCGCCGTCGAGAAGTTCGGCTCGCTCGACGTCGTCGTGAACAACGCCGGCATCACCCGCGACGCGTCGATGCGCAAGATGACCGAAGAGCAGTTCGATCAGGTGATCTCGGTGCACCTCAAGGGCACTTGGCTGGGCACCAAGCTGGCCGCCGACATCATGCGCGAGCAGGGCGGCGGCTCGATCGTGAACATGTCGTCCATCTCGGGCAAGGTCGGGAACTTCGGCCAGACCAACTACTCGGCCGCGAAGGCCGGAATCGTCGCGCTGAGCAAGGCGGCGGCCAAGGAGGTCGCGGCCAAGGGCGTGCGCGTCAACTCCATTCAGCCGGGCCTGATCCGCACCGCGATGACCGAGGCGATGCCACAGGCCGCGTGGGATTCGAAGATGGCGGAGATCCCGATGGGCCGGGCGGGCGAGCCCGACGAGATCGCCAAGGTGGCCGTGTTCCTCGCGTCAGACCTGTCGTCGTACATGACCGGCACCGTGCTCGAGGTGACCGGCGGGCGCTACATGTGATGACCGGTGGTTCTCCCGGCTGGGAACCGCACACGGTCGTGACCGGCGAGTACCTGGACCCGGGGCCCGTTGCGGCGCTCGCCGCACTGTTCGACGACGGGCTCGACGCCCCGCGCGCCGGCGACCCGCTGCCGCCGCTGTGGCACTGGGTGGCGCTTGCGCGGTGGGCGCCGTCGACGCAGCTGGGCATCGACGGTCATCCGTTCCGCGGATCCTTCCTACCGCCGGTCGACCTGCCGCGCCGCATGTTCGCGGGCGGCGTGGTGATGTTTCACGGGGAACTTCGGGTCGGCGACGATGTGCGCCGCGCGGCGACCGTCGAGTCGGTCACCGAGAAGACCGGCCGCAGCGGGAAGCTCGTGATCGTCGTGACCTCGACGACGCTGTTCGCCGCGGACGGCTCCCTCGCGGTGGTGGAGAAACAGAACCTCATCTATCGCGAGGCCGCTGCCGCGCGCACCGGCGAGCCCGCGCCCCCGGAGCCGCCGCCCGCGATGGTTCCGGCCGGTTCGCCGTTCGTGGTCGCCGGCGACGGCGCATGGGACTTCCGCACCGATCCGACGCTGCTGATGCGATTCTCGGCGGCCACTGCCAACGCCCATCGGATTCACTACGACTGGCCCTACGCGACGGGCGTAGAGGGCTACCCGGGGCTCGTCGTGCACGGCCCGCTGATGACCCTCGCGCTGGCCGAGGCCTACCGGCTGGGCGGTGACGCACGACCCGTCGCCGCGCTGTCCCATCGCAATTCGGCTCCGCTGTTCTGCGGAAACGCCGCGCGCATGCGCACGTCGTCGACCGACGAAGGCGTGCGGGTCGAGCTCGCCGGTCCCGACGACGGATCCGCCGCCCACACCACCGTCGACCTGCGCCTGAGATAGGCCCGGCGCGGTTCTGCCTGCGGTTCGGGCACGACTGCCGGGCACGACACTACGCTGGCAGTCATGACTGTCAGAGCGGGAATCGTTGTCACCGGAACCGAAGTGCTGACCGGCCGGATCGCCGATGCGAACGGTCCGTGGGTGTCGCAGCGGCTGGCCGAACTGGGCGTCGTGGTCGCGCACATCACGGTGTGCGGCGACCGCCCCGAGGATCTGATCGCGCAGCTGGGATTTCTGAGCGAGGACGTCGACCTGATCGTCACCACCGGCGGTCTGGGCCCGACGGCCGACGATCTGACCGTCGAGGCGGTCGCCGAGTTCTGCGGCCGGCCGCTGGAGTTCGACGACGCGCTGTACAACGGCATCTCGTCGATCATCGCGAGCTGGATCAGGCTGCGCGGAGGCGAACCGTCGCCCGCGCAGTCCGCGGCCCTCGACGCCGGCGTCCGCAAGCAGGCGATGGTTCCGCAGGGCGCACAGCCGATCCCACCGACCGGGACGGCGCCCGGCGTCGC
>JASGFV010000011.1:0-37965 GCA_047605365.1 Gordonia sp. (in: high G+C Gram-positive bacteria) | reverse complement strand
TCCCCGTGGGGAGAGCGACTGGGATCGATTGTGATCCTGCTTACAAAGCTACTCGTACATTTGTTCGTTGTCTAGCGTTGTTCGAAAGTCTTTTCGAGCAGCTTTCTGGGGTGTGCGGTTTACCGCTTTGACCTGCAGATACAGGGGCCGCAGGTCCCCGGTTGGACCCTTCGACAGGCTCAGGGAGCGAGGCGAACAGGCCTCGGGGAGCGAGGCTGCGGGTACTCCACCAGCCGGCGACTGCCCCGGCCGGCGCGCCTACGAGGTCAGTCGACCGCGGGCGACGACGCCTGCGCCCAGAACCGCTTCGGGATCCGTCCCGCACCCGCGGCGAGGCGGCCGCCGAGGACGGCGTGCTTCATCGCCGAGGCCATCACTTCGGGGTCGGCGGCGCGGGTGACGGCGGAGGCGAGCAGCACGGCGTCGCACCCGAGTTCCATGGCGAGCGCGGCGTCGCTGGCGGTGCCGATCCCGGCGTCGAGCACCACCGGCACCTGAGCCCGCGAGACGATCATCTCGATGTTGTGCGGATTCGCGATGCCGAGTCCGGTGCCGATGGGCGAGCCGAGCGGCATCACCGCGGAGACGCCGGCGTCCTCCAACCGGAGCGCGAGGACCGGGTCGTCGTTCGTATAGGCCATCACGTCGAAACCGTCGGCGACCAGCGCAGCAGCGGCGTCAACCAGCTCCAGCGGATCCGGGAGCAGAGTGCGCTCGTCGGCCACCACCTCCAGCTTGATCAGGTTGGTCTCCGTCGCCTCGCGCGCGAGCTGCGCGGTCAGCACGGCCTCGGCCGTGGTGTGGCATCCGGCGGTGTTGGGCAGAACGTCGATGTTCAAGCGCCGCAGCAGATCCAGCACGCCCGTCCCGCCGCCCGGCCGGACGCGCCGCATGGCGACGGTGGTGAGTTCGGTCCCGGAGGCCACCAGTGCGCGCTCCAGGACTGCGAGGTTCGGCGCGCCGCCGGTACCCATGATGAGGCGCGACGAGAACTCGCGCCCCGCCACCACCAGCGACGACTCAGCCACCCTGCACCGCCGTCAGCACGTCGACCTCGGCGTAGTTCGCGATCGGCGCGTCCCACTCGGCGCGCGGTCGTACGACGCCGTTGACCGCGACGGCGACGCCGCACTCGGGCAGGTCGAGCCGACCCAGAAGCTCGACGACGCTGGGCTCCGCGTCGAGCATCAACGCCGACCCGTTCACCGTCAGTTCCACGCTCATCAGACAATCTCCTCGATGTTCGCCGGCCGCACCTCGGCCAGCAGCCCCGCCACCCGGTGCGCCGTGCCCGGGGCCAGGGCGATTCCGTTGCGGCCGTGACCGGTCGCCACAACGACGCGCTCGTCGAGCCGTCGCACCACGGGCAGACCATCGGCGGTCGACGGCCGGATGCCCGCCGACGCCTCGGCCAGTTCGTAGGTGCGCAGGCCGGGCATCAGCTCGCACGCGTCAGCGAGCAGATCGGCGACGCCGCCGGCCTGCGGGGCGCGGTCGTCGGGGTCGATCGCCTCGTACTGCGTCGCGCCGATCACCACTCCCCCGTCCCGCGGGACCAGGTAGACGGTGCGGCCGTGCCATCGTGCGCGGATCACGTGCTTCGGCGGCGCCACCGACCACGACGTCCGGCGCAGGCGCAGGATCTCGCCCTTCTCGCCGCGCAGCTCGTCGAGTTCGCCGGGGCACAGCGCAGGTGTGTCGAGGCCTGCGGCCAGCAGGACCTGGTCGCCGTCGACGTCGCTCACGTCGCCGACCTGCGCGTCGACGAACTCCGCTCCGGCCTCGGCCAATGTACGACGCAGCGCCGCCAGCAGCCGCCGGTTGTCGACGGCGCCTTCGCCGTCGGAGCGGTAGCCGCCGGCCAGCGACCGGACGAACGCGGGTTCGGAACGTCGCAGGTCAGAAGCAGATACAGGGGCGAGCGCCGCGTCGGGCCGCTGAGCGCGGACGAAGTCGGCCACCACATCCAGATGCCGCAGGTCGGCGGCGCTGCCTGCGACGAGCAGCGTGTCCGACGCGGTCGCGATCGACGCGTCGTCGAGCCTTTCCAGCAACGACGGCCAGCGTGCCACCGAGTCGGCGGACTCGGCCAGCAGCCGGTCCTCGCCGGGATGTCCCTCGCCGAAGCAGCCGAGCATCCCGCCCGCCACCTCCGCCGCGCGGTGCTGGGGCCCGGCGTCGTGCACCCGCACTCGCCAACCGGCGTCAGACGCCGCCAACGCGCAGGTCAAGCCGATGACTCCGCCGCCGACGACGGCAAGCGTCGGCGCGTCGCGAGGGGTGAATTCCGTGGAGCTCAATGGACCTTCCTTCGCCGGCATTACCCGGATCAGGTGTGACGGTCAGCGGCGGCGAGCCGCGATCTCAGCCCGGCGTTCCTCCGGGCCCCCGTGTCGTACTTCGTGCGCTTCTAGCCTACCGTTGCCGACCATGGACGCCCGGACCAGACTCGACGACGCTCGCCTCTACCTATGCACCGACGCACGACGTGAACGCGGCGACCTGATCGAGTTCGTGCGGGCGGCGCTGGCTGGCGGGGTCGACATCGTGCAGCTGCGCGACAAGGGATCGCCCGGCGAGAAGCAGTTCGGCGAGCTCGAGGCCCGCGAAGAGCTGGCCCTGCTCGCCGAGTTGCGCGAGCTGACCGCCGAGGCCGGCGCCCTGCTGGCCGTCAACGACCGCGCGGACCTCGCCGCCGCCGCGAACGCCGACGTCCTGCACGTCGGCCAGGGCGATCTGCCGCCGAGCGTTGCACGACGGATCGTCGGACCCGGCGTCGTGATCGGCCAGTCCACGCACGACGTCGAGCAGATGCGCGCCGCCGTCGCCGACGACGACGTCGACTACTTCTGCACCGGTCCCTGCTGGGCGACGCCGACCAAGCCCGGCCGCTCGGCCACCGGCCTCGACCTGGTCCGCGCCGCCTCCGCGACCGGCACCACCAAGCCGTGGTTCGCGATCGGCGGCGTCGACCTCCCGCGCGTCCCGGAGGTGACCGCGGCGGGTGCGTCGCGAATCGTCGTGGTGCGAGCGATCACCGCTGCCGACGACGCGCAGTCCGCCGCGGCCGCACTTCGGGCCGGGGCAAGGGGAGCCTGAGCCCTACCCGGTGCCCTGGTAGTTGCCGCGGCGGTCGAAGAAGTCGACGTAGCGGTCCCCGTGGATGTCGCGGTAGAAGCACTGGTAGCCCGTCACGTATCGGACGTTGCCGTTGTACCCGTAGTCGACGTACCACGTTCCGCCCGCTTGTCGGCACTCCGTGGTGAGCGTGCTGATCGGCAACGCATTCGCCGGCGCGGCCTGCACCGCGGCCAGCGGCCCGGCGATCGCGACGGCCAGCAGCGTCGTTCCGACGGTGCGGCGTACTCGAGTTCCCATTGTCTTCTCCATTTCGTGGATGTCTGCCGGCGATCTGCCGAACATCCATCACGATCCGCCGCCGCCTCCACCTGGCACATCGGGAAGTCCGCCCCATTTCCACGCTCCGGCTGACGGCAGCGAAAGATGGGGAAGTTCTCCCGATGTCGTGGCGGCCGGCCGCGGCGAGTCTGGACAAGACGAACCGACAGCCGGTTCGCAGACCAGAGGAGACGACCATGACCCGCTTCGTCATCGAACGCGAGATCCCCGACGCCGGGGACCTCACCGAGGAACAACTGGCCGGCATCGCGGCGACGTCGAACGCCGCCGTCGCCTCGCTGGGCGTGCCGTACACCTGGATCACCAGCTACGTCGCCGGCGACAAGATCTACTGCGTGCACGAGACCGACGACGCCGAGACGGTTCTGGAGCACGCTCGCCGCGGCGGATTCCCCGCCGACATGGTCACTGCGGTCGCCCACGAGTTCGGTCCGGACTGGGAACAGCGATAGCGCTCTACACTGGCGAGATGCAGCTGCTCGAGCGGGACACCCAGCTCGAGCGCCTGCATGTCGCCGTCGCCCGGCTCGACGCCGAGGGCCTCGGCGCAGGCATCTCGATCACCGGTGAGAGCGGCGTCGGCAAGACCTCCCTGGTGAACGCCGCCTGCGCCGCCGCGGCCCCGGGAATCCGGGTGCTGCGCGTCAAGTGCGACCCGCTGGAGACGCCGCGCCCGCTCGGGCCCGTCAAGGATCTGGGTCTGGATCTCACCGCGGTCGACGCGCTGCCCGCCCAGGTCTGCGAGCAGGTGTACGCCGAGCTTCGGGTCGAGCCGACTATCCTCGTCGTCGAGGATCTCCACTGGATCGACGCCGCGTCGGCCGACGTCCTGCGCTTCCTGGTCCGGCGCATCGAAGCGACAGCGCTGGTCCTCTTCTTCACGATGCGCGACAACGAGATCGGCCCGACCCACGTCGCGCGGCCGCTGCTGGGCGACGTCGCGACTCTCGACGGCCTGTCGTCGGTGTCGCTGCCGCCGCTGAGTCTGACCGCGGTGGGCGAGCTCCTCGCCGGCACGACGATGGATCCGGCCGAAGTGCATGCGACGACGGGCGGAAATCCGTTCTTCGTCACCGAGGTCGCCAAGGAGCCGGACCGGCCGATGCCGTCGTCGATCCGGGACGCGATTCTGGCCCGCACGACGGCGCTCTCGCCCGACGACCTCGGCGTCCTCCAACTCATGGCGACCGCCCCGGATCAGTTGAACGATCGGATCCTGCCGACCCTCGGGATCGACCTGCCGACTCTGCGGCGGCTGAACGAGACCACTCTGATCGACCGCACCGAGAACGGCATCGTCTTCCGCCACGAGCTGGCCCGGCGCGCCATCGAGAGCACCATTCCGGCCGGTGGCACCGGTCGGCTGCACGCGCGACTCCTCGTCGCCCTCGAAGGTCTGGACCATTGCGATCCGGCGGTGCTGACGCATCACGCGGTCGCCGCGCACGACAGTGCGCGCGCCATCGTCCACGCGAAGGCCGCAGCCGCCGAGGCGACTCGCGCCGGAGCACACACCGAGGCGGTGGCCTTCTACAAGATCGCGCTGGAACAGTCAGGTTCCACGCCCACCAGGGAACGCGCCGACCTCCTCCTCGCCCTGGCATTCCAGCAATACATGACGAGTCGGCTGACCGACGCCATCTCCTCTGTGCAGCAAGGTTTTCCGGTGTGGCAGGCGGCCGGCGACGCCGACGGGATCGCGAAGGCGCACGCGGCCATCGGTGTCTACGAGTACTACGCGGCGCACCGGCAGCGCGCCGAGTCGCACCTGGACCGGGCCGCCGCGATCGCGATCGACGCAGGCGCGCAGTCGACGTTCGGTCACGCCCGGACCACGCGCGCGTATCTGGCCTACATGCGCAGCGACGACGACCTGACCCGCTCCTGCCTCTACGATTCGGAGTCGGTGCCGGGCGACGAGGAGTTCCTGCGTCTGCGGAATCTGGTCGTGGGAACCGCTCACGCCCTGGTCAGCGGGCACGACCATGCGCGTATCGACATGCTCGACCACATCGACGCCGCCCGCGCGCTGGGCTTCGACGAGCTCGCCTCCACCGGCTACTCGAACATCGCCAACCTCGACGTCGAGCACGGCCGGTACCGCGACGCCGAGCGGATCCTGTCCGAGTCGCTGCCGTTCACCGTCGAGCGCGACATCCCGATCTGCCGTCACTGGCAGACGGCCGTCCGCTCACGACTCCGCCTGACGAAGGGACACTGGAACGCCGCGCTCGAGGACGCGTCGGCCGTCCTCGTCGACGACGGCATGCCCATCGCCGCGCTGTGGCCGCATCTCGTGCGGACGCTGGTCCCGCTGAGAAGGGGCGACGACGTGCCGCTCGACGAGCTCGACGCCGCGTGGGTGCTGGCCGACGATCTCGACGAGCCGCTCCGCAAACTCGCCGTCCTCGCGGCGCTCGCCGAGGTCTCGTGGACCACCGGACGCGCCGACCCGCGCCTCGACGTCGCCGGCCTGACCGCGCTGATGTCCGCCCCCGGCGCCGGCTGGGCCGCCGGGAACCTGCTGGTCTGGTGCCGACGTCTCGGCGTCGACGTGCCGGCGCCGCCGTCTCTGCCGGAGCCGTTCCGACTGATGCTCGACGATCGGCCCGCCGACGCCGCGTCGTGGTGGAAGCTCGCCGGCGACCCGTTCGCCGAGGCCCTCGCCTGGTCGGACTCCCCGGCGGCAGACGACCGAGTGCGGGCCGTCGAGCTGCTCGACCGGCTCGGCGCCCTCGGCACCGCAGACCGGTTGCGTGAGGTGCTGCGGCGCGGCGGCGTCGCGGCCGTCCCGCAGCGGCCGCGCGAATCGACACGCGCCAACCCGGGCGGACTGACGAACCGGCAACTCGACGTCGCGCGTCTCGTCGCTCGCGGACTCACGAACGCCGAGATCGCCGCGCGTCTCTACATCTCGCCGAAGACCGCCGACCACCACGTCTCGGCGATCCTCACCAAGCTCGGCGTCCCCAACCGCCGCGCAGTGATCGCCCGCGCCGAGGAGATGGGGTTGTAGGCGACGAAAACATGGGTGTCGTCTCCCGATGTCACCGCGCTCGGCCGTTCATAGCCTCGAGGCATGAACATCGCCGACCTCGCCGGAACGGTCTCCACCGTCCTCTTCGCGAGCAGTTCGCTGCCCATGCTCGGCAAGGCCCTGCGGACCCGCGACATGCGGTCGTATAGCTTCGGCAACCTGCTGCTCGCCAACATCGCCAACGCGATCTACGCGGTGTACGTGGTCAGCCTCCCGGCCGGCCCGGTCTGGGCACTGCACGGATTCAACGGCCTGGTTGCGGCCACGATGCTCGCGTGGTTCGTGCGCTTCGAAGTACGCGCCCGACTCGGCTCGTCCGCGCCGGGTCGCGGATCGGGCTGCCCCAGATCGCACGCAGCTTCCGCCGAGACCGCGCCTGCGACCTCCCGAAACTCGCTCGCCCACCGGGTCGGACGAGCGTAGAGTCGACTGAACCATGACGAAGATGCTTCTCGTAGCCTGCCGCAGCGGGGTCTGACCAGACCGACCCCCCGCTGCGGATTCGCTGCGCCCTGCACCCGTCGGTCACCAGATCTTCGACCGAAACGGACCCAGCAGATGTCTGTCATTCAATTCCAGCGCCCATCATCGAGGCGTGAGCAGCGCACTTCGCACTTCCTCAGCCCCCGCCCGGCCGACGCCGGGTTCCTCCCGCAACCGCCCCGCTGGTTTCCCCCGCAGGCGGCGTTCATGACCACCGCCGCATTCGAGCAGGCCTACGCCGCACCCGGAGCCCTGACCCTGCGCCG
Source organism: Gordonia sp. (in: high G+C Gram-positive bacteria) (assembly GCA_047605365.1). Taxonomy (GTDB): domain Bacteria; phylum Actinomycetota; class Actinomycetes; order Mycobacteriales; family Mycobacteriaceae; genus Gordonia. Next base: position 30,759 of record JASGFV010000011.1, on the reverse strand, counting down.
CTTCGAAGTCGAACCCGACCTCGGCGACATGGTCACCTGCCGCGCTCTGCTGAGCAGCCACCACGACGACCGTGAGATCGACCGCGCGGCCACCGCCTACGGCCCGATCGGCGCGATGAGCGAGATCCTGTACGGCCTCAACGCCGGCGTCGAGATCGTCTCGTTCTACACCCAGCCCGACGGCGACCAGGTCGCCGCATACCTGCAGTGCACCCGCGACAGTGCACGCTGCTGGGCGTTCGGGCGCGGCCGCACCAGTGCCGAAGCCGCCGCACGGGCGCTGATCTCGGCGTCGAACCAGTTGGCGGGACCCGCGACTTTGCGCTGAGCTTCCCGAAGCTCGGGGCTCGTATCGAGCCTCTCCACCGCCGGCTGAGCTTGTCGAAGCCTTTGGCGGACGCCACCGCCCAGAGCCACGAAACGCACGAAAACTGTTCTGCCCCTTGTTATTTCGATGTAGCGTCCAGCACGACGATATGACGACCGACACACACGGGGGCACGACGTGACTCGCATTCTGGCATTGGGCGGCGCAGGAGAGATGGGACGGGTGGCAGCCGAGGCGCTGGCCGCGTCCGATCAAGTGGAGACCGTGATCATCGGCGACCGAGACCTCGAGCTGGCCACCAAGGCGGCCAAGGCGATCGGCGGCAAGGCGAAGGCGCAGCAGCTCGACATCACCGACGAGGTCTCCCTCCGGCGCGCCCTCGACGACGTCGACATGGTGGTCAACACCGTCGGACCGTACGACCAGTTCGGCGTCATCGTGCTCGACGCCGCGATCCGCGCCGGGGTCAAGTACGTCGACATCTGCGACGACCCGACCCCCACCCTCGACATGCTCAAGCTCGGCGAACGCGCCGAAGCCGCCGGCGTCACCGCGCTGATCGGCATGGGCGCGAGTCCCGGCGTCTCGAACCTGCTGGCCGCGGAGGCGGCATCCAAGCTGAGCCGCGTCGACGAGCTGATCACCGGCTGGAATCTCGACTCGGCGCGCCCGTCGTCGAACCGCAAGGGCGTCAGCGCCGCGGTGGTGCACGGCATGCGGCAGATCAGCGAACCCATCCCCGTGGTGCGCGACGGCGACCTGAAGTACGTCGACCCGCTCGAGAACGTCGCCATCGACTACCCCGGCATCGGCAGCGGCGTGGGCCGCGTCTTCGGCCACCCCGAGCCGGTCACCCTGCACCGCGCGTTTCCGGAGCTGCAGCGCTCGTCGAACGTCGCCCTGGTCGACGGCGTCACGACCGCGGCGATGCGCGGCCTGAGCTGGGGCATCGGCCGCGGCGCACTGAGCGTGCGGCGCGCGGCATCGGTGGCGCAGAAACTCGAATCCCTGATGCCGCACCACCCGCTGGCCGCCATCGGCCCGGGCTCCCTGCCTCCGCTGTTCGCGCTGGCCAAAGGCAAGTCCGGCGACCGCGGCGCGGTGATCTGCACCGCCCTCGCCCAGGTCCCCGGCCTGAGCATGGCCCGGATCACCGGCATCCCGCTCGCCGTGGGCGCCCTGATGCTGATCGACGTCGACAAGCCCGGCGTCCACTCCCCGGAGACCCTGCTGGAACCGGAGCCGTTCTTCGAGCAGTTCGGCCCGCACTGCCTCGGCTGGGTGAAGGGCGCCCCGATGTCGGTCACCACGTCGTCGCTCAACGACGACGACCAGAACCAACGGCAACTGAACTCCGCGTTGCTGACCGCACTGTGCTCGCCCGCCAACGCCGACGACGCCTGACAGAACCCGCCGAGCCCGCCGAGCGCCGCTCGGACGCCCCGCCGGCACACAGAATGTAGCTCCGGTCACACCCCGTCACCCGCCACGTGCGGTTCCTCTCGTCGCAGTCGCTCAGGCACTTGCACGCCCTCTGTCGCGACCCTACAGTCCCTGACTGTCAAGGTTGCCAGTTTATTCGAGGGTCGTTCTCGTCGACTCACTGGCGACCGCAACGCAGATGCTGCGCCGAGTGCGCGTGAGGGGAACATCCGTGTCAAGAAGCTCTGTCCTGCAAGGCCTTTCAGTGTTCACCAGGCGGTCGCCGAAAGGACTGAACGCCGCGACGCTGCTCGGCCGGTCCATCCGCGAAGCTGCCCGGATCGCGGTCTGGACGGTCGTCTACGGCGTCCTCGCGGCGGTCGCCGCCATCACCCACCCGACCCAGCGGGACCGTGAATACTCGCGCGTCCTCCGCCGCTTCCTGCTGCGGATGGGCCCGATGTACACCAAGGCCGGTCAGGTGCTCGGCACCCAGACCGGACTGATCAGTGTCCGGGGCGCCGACGAGTTCCGGGAGTTCTTCTCCGGCCTGGCGCCGATGTCCGACGACGAGCTCGAACTGGTCCTGCAGGCCGAGCTCGACGGGCGCCCCGACGCCGTCTTCGCGTCGTTCGACCGCACGGCCATCGCCGCCGGCACGGTGGCGCAGGTCCACAAGGCACGCCTGACCGACGGCACCGAGGTGGCCGTCAAGATCGTCAAGCACGGTGTACGCGAACAGCTCCAGGTCAGCACCTGGACCCTGAACAAACTGCTGCAGACCGCCCAGACCCTCATTCCCGCGGTCCGCGGCTACGACGCCGTCAGCCACTTCGCCGAGATCAGCCCGATGCTCGTCGAGCAGTGCGACATGCTCAGCGAAGCCCGCAAGCAGCAGGCGATGGCCGACAACTTCGCCGGCCACCCCTACGTGCGCGTCCCCCGCGTCTACCACGACCACTGCACCGAGAGCCTGCTGGTCATGGAGTTCATCGACGCCACGTCCGGCGAGGACGCCGGCAAGGTCGACTTCCCCGCGCACGACCTCTCGCGCCGCCTGCAGGACACCTTCTACACGATGGCCTTCTTCCACGGCCTGTTCCACGTGGACCCGCACCCCGGCAACATGATGTTCGACGACGACGGCTCAGTCATCATGCTCGACTTCGGCCTGGTCGGCAGCCTCGACGAAGACGGAAAGTGGGCCCTCGTCTCCTTCTACTACGCGGCCATCCGCGGCGAGTGGGACCTGGCGGTCCGGCGCTTCACCAACGCATTCGTCCCGTCGTCGACCGACCTCGTGAACGACCCCGAGTACGTCGCCGCCATGACCGACGTGCTGCGCAAGCACTTCGACGTGATCAGCGACCACTGGTCGACGATGGCCTTCTTCGACGACGCGACCCGCGTGCTGCGCGCCCGCCAGGCACGCGTCACCACCGCTTTCTCGCTGCTCGGTCTGGCCTTCCTGACCGGCGAGGGCGTCGTCACGATGATCGACCCCACCATCGACATCTGGGCCAACGCCCGCCAGTTCACCGACCGCTTCTCGCCCTTCATGTCCGACGACCTGAAGGACAAGTTCGACGATCTCATCGAATCGCAGATCCCGCTGTCGATGCAGCACAAGAACGATCCGGAGCGGAAGGTCGTCGCGCCGACGCACTTCGACCGATACGCGCTGCCCAGCGCCTACCCGCTGATCGTCGACTCCGCGCAGGGCTGCCGCGTCACCGACATCGACGGCAACGAGTACATCGACCTCGCCAGCGGCTACGGCCCGCACATCCTCGGCTACCGTCCGCAGGTCGCGGCCGACGCGATCACCGCGGCCATCGACAAGGGCGCCGTCAACGCGCTGGGCAACATGGAGGAGATCCGGCTCGCCGAGATCATCGCCGACGCCTTCGGCGGCGACACCCGCGTCGTGTTCTCCAACTCGGGCACCGAGTCGGTCATCATGGCGCTGCGCATCGCCCGCGCGCACACCGGCAAGCAGCGCGTCGCCAAGTTCGAGGGCCACTACCACGGCTTCTCCGACCAGGGCATGGTGTCGTCGTGGTTCCGCTACAGCGGCCCCGCGTCCGAGCCGCAGCCGATCAGCAACTCGGCCGGCGCCCAGGAGGCCCTGGTCAACGAGACGATGGTGCTGCAGTACGGCGCCCAGCACAGCATCGATCGCGTGATCGCCAATGCCGGTGAGCTCGCCGCGGTGATCCTGGAGCCGATGCCCGCCTCGCAGGCCGGATACGACGCCGACTTCCTCGCGAAGCTCGCCGAGGCCTGCACCGCGAACAACGTCCTGCTGATCTTCGACGAGGTGGTCACCGGATTCCGCGTCGCCTACGGCGGCGCCCAGACTCTGGCCGGCGTGACGCCCGACCTGACCTGCCTCGGCAAGATCATCGGCGGCGGCCTGCCCGGCGGCGCCGTCGCCGGCCGCGCCTCGGTGATCGCCACGGCCCGCACGTCCGACGACCCGTTCGTCGACCTCGAGCGCAAGGCGTTCGTCGGCGGCACCATGAGCGGCAACTCGGTGAGCGCCGCCGCGGGCGCCGCGGTGCTCGGTCACCTGCGCGACAACCCGGCCGTCTACCAGGACCTGCACGACAAGACCGAGTACCTCAAGTCCGCCCTCGAAGAGGCCGGCCGCACGGCCGGGGTGAACTGCCGGATCAAGGGCGCCCGCTCGATCTTCTCCATCAGCTTCGACTACGCCAAGCCCAAACTGGTCCGCGACCAGCTGGCCGGAGCCAACATCAAGGCGACGCTCGCGCTGAGCTACTACATGCGCAAGCACGGCGTGTACCTGCCCGAACTGCACACCATGCTGCTCAACGACGCACACTCCACCGCCGACCTCGACGTGGTGGCCGCCGCGTTCTACGAAAGTCTGATGGAGATGGACAAAGAAGGATTCTTCGTCCATTGAGCACTGACCTGCTTCCCGCCCCGCCGGACGCTCCCCTAGAGCGTCCGGCGGAGGCGTCTGCGCCGTCGCTCCTGGAACGCTGGGCGCGCACCGTCATCCGATTCCGCAAGCCGGTGCTGTTCGCCTGGCTGATCGTGCTCGCCTTCGGCGGAACCTGCTTCTTCATCGTCGAGAAGCAACTCGGCCTCCCCGACTACGTGATCTACGGTTCCGAGTCCGAGCGCGCCGATCATCTTCTGCACGACAAGTTCCCGAGCTTCGGCAAAGAGCAGGACGCCGTCGTGATCACGTCGCCGCGCGGGAACGTCGCGCACGACGCCACGCTCCGGCGGCTCGTCGGCCGGATCGGCGAGGAAGTGGGCCGCGACTACGCGGTCGCCAGTGTGATCGGCCCCTACAGTCCGGTCTCCACGGGACAGATCAGCCACGACGGCACCACCGTCCTGCTCATCGTCTCCCTCAAACAGTCGGCGCAGGAGCGGTCGGCGGCCGCACTCCGACTCCAGAGCGTCGTCGACAGTCACCTCGACGGCACCGACTACCAGGGCTTTCTGACCGGCCAGTCGCCGCTCAGCAACGCGCTCACCGAAGTCGAGACGCACGACCAGCAGACCGCCGAACTCATCGGCATCCCCATCGCCTTCCTGGTGCTGCTACTGGTGCTGCGCTCGTTCATCGCGGCACTCCTGCCGCTGCTCACCGCGATCGGCGGCGTCCTGCTCTCCAGCATCGGGATCCTCGGCCTCGCCGAGGTGATGAACCTCGACAAGTTCGCGATCGTCCTGGCCACCGTCCTGGGACTGGGCCTCGGCATCGACTACGCGCTCTTCGTCGTCGCCCGCACTCAAGAAGAACTGCGCAACGGCCAGACGGTCGACGACGCCGTCGTCATCGCGCTCCGCACGTCCGGGCGCACCGTGCTGACCGCAGGTTTCATCGTGATGATCGCTCTCGGATCGCTGCTGCTGATCCGCGGGCACCTGTTCATCGAGCTGCCGGTGGTGTCGACCGTGGTCGTCATCAGTTCGATGATCACCTCACTGACGCTGCTGCCCGCGCTGCTGGCCACCCTGGGCCACCGCATCGCCGGCCGCCCGCCGCGGCGCGTTCGCGAACCGGGCGACGGCCTGTGGGCCCGCGTGACCCGCGCCGTGCTGCGCAGTCCGGTCAGTACCTGCCTCCCGGCCCTGCTGCTCCTGCTGTTGCTCGCCGCCCCGCTCGGCGGCATCAAACTGGGCCTAGACCTGGGCCTGTCCGCGCTGTCCCAGACCGCGCCCGGCCAAGGGCAACAGCTGATCACCGAGAAGTTCGGGGCCGGAGCCGTCGCACCCGTCGCGATCATCGCCTGCGCCGACGAGACCCTCGACTCCGACCGCGCCGTCGCCGATCTCGGTGCCGCCGTCGACCGCATCGGCCGCGACCCGCGCGTCGGACAGGTCGCGTCGATCGTGCAGATCCTCGACGCCACGGGCCAGCGCACCGCGGCCCACCTCCGCGAAACGCTGGCCATGCCCGGAGTGGGGAGCGCCGCGTCGTCGTTGATCGACGCACAGCACCGCTGCGCGTTCGTCTCGGCGTCGCCGAAAGACGCCGTCGACAGCGTCGCCACGCTCGGACTGATCGACGACCTGCGCAAGCTCGACGTGCCGCACACGACGCTGACCGTCGGCGGCATGACGGCCCAGTACCGCGACCTGGCCGCGGAGACCGCCGCCAAACTGCCGTGGGTCGTCCTCACCGTGGTCGGACTCTCGTTCCTGTATCTGGTGGTGGCGTTCCGCAGTCTGGTGTTGCCGCTGAAGTCGACTCTGCTGAACGTCGTGGCTACCGCGGCCTCGGTCGGCGCGACCGTCGCCGTCTTCCAATTCGGTTGGGGCGAAGACGTTCTCGGCTTCACCAGCTCGGGCACGCTGCAGGCCTTCTTGCCGGTGGCGCTGTTCGCGATCCTCTTCGGACTGTCGATGGACTACGAGGTGCTGATCGTCGGACGCATCCGCGAGGAGTACCTCGCCACGCCCGACCTCATGCAGGCGGTGCCGCGGGCGATGGAGGCCAGCGCCCGCCAGGTGACCGCGGCAGCGGCCATCATGGCGGCGGTCTTCGGAAGCCTGATGGTCGGCGAGGTCCTCGAACTCAAACAGCTCGGCTTCGGTCTGGCCCTGGCCGTCCTCATCGACGCCACCCTCGTCCGGATGATCCTGGTACCGGGCGCGATGGTGCTGATGGGAGCGGGCAACTGGTGGCTCCCGGCGTGGCTGGACCGAATCATCCCCGAACAGCGAGCACACCATTGAGCATCCTCGAAGCACCCTCCCCGGCGATCGACGTCCCCGCCCCTCCCCCGGAACCGCCGGCACGTCGCAGGAACGGAGCCGTCGCGCCGCTGCTGATCATGCTGTCGGCACTCTGTCTGACGGTGGCCGCGGTGCTGGCGCTCGGCGCGGCCGGCACCGCGTCGAAGATCGCACCGTTCGACCGCACCGTGGTCTCTGAGACGCCGGCCGGCGCCCCGGCCCGGCTCCTGGACCCGTGCTCGGTGAACGCGCCCCAGGCCCGCGTCGTCTCCGCGCCCGTCGTGCAGCGCAGCCGGCAGCGGACCATCGCACCGCCCGACGACCACGTCGTGACCGTCGAAGCCGGATCGGCGACGGCGATCGCCGAGAACCGCGGACAGATCGACGCGGCCTCCGACTGCCGTCAAGGACTGCTCACCGCGGTGGTCGATCAGACCACCATCGACCGCACCACCGCCCTGCCCGCCCCGGCCGGGCCGCGGAACCTGTCGCGCGTGCAGATCCTGCCCGCGGCCGGGGGGAACGCCGGGCGACAGGTGCAGGTCGAACGCTCCGGACTGCAGTACCAGTTCCCCCTGAACGCCGACGGCAGCGCCGAGCATCCCGTGTTCGACCTCACCACCCGGACCGTCGCCACCGCACGACGCAGCGGGTCGTCGACCGTTGACGGCGTGCCCGTCGCGGTGTTCACCGCCGACCTCGGCGAGCATCCGGTCGTCGCCGACACCGCCGCCGGATTCGACCATCCGGCGACCGGATCGCTGACCCGCCCGGCCGGCTGGTTCCCCGGGCTCACCGCACAGAACCCGGACGAGCCGGTGACCGTCCGCCTGGTGCAGAGCGGCCGGCGCACGTTCTACGTGGAACCGTCCAGCGGAATCATCGTCAAACAGACCAGCACGGTCGAGATGTTCCTGACGCCCGCCGCCGACTACCGGCTCACCTACTTCGCCGCCACCCTGGAGACCTCGGCGGACACCCAGCGCGAACTCGCCGCGGACGCCCGGCGATTCCGCAGCGACGAGCGACTGCGCCGGACCACCTCTCCGCTCGCGCTCACCGCCGCGGGTCTGATCGCGCTCGGAACCCTTACCGTGATTCTTTCACTACGACGACGCCGCGCCGCGGAGACCGCGTCTGATCACTCGAGCTGAGCCAGCAGCACCCGGCACCCGTTGAGCGTCTGCGTCTTGCGGAGCGTCCAGTCGCCCTCGAGCTGCGCCCGGAACGCCCAGTAGGCCTCCACCAGCGACGACAGGCAGAACGCCACCTCACTGATTCGCGCGGGGTCGTTGCCCGGGTAGTACTCGGTCAGAATCGCCTCGACCCTCGGCAGCCACACCTGCGTCCACAGGTAGTTCAGGCGGCTCTTCAGCGCCTCGTACCGCCCGGCGGACGCGACCAGCTCCAACCACACCGTCAGGTATTTGGTTCCGCCGTACAGATCGTCGGCCAGCATCCTCTCGGCCGCCTCCCCGGGTGCGACGTCGGACGCCACGTCGAGCATCATCGCGCCGAACCCCGACACCGCTCGGTCCAGGTACTGACTCACCAGTTCTTCGCGGCTGGTGAAGTAGTGCCCCACCAGCGTGCGCTTCAGCCCTGCCGCCTGCGCGACCGCGCTGACCGTGACCGCGGCCAGCCCGTCGCGCGCGATGACATCGCTCATGGCCGCGAAGATCTGACTTCGGCGTTCGGCCGCATTGCTCGGCCGACCGACTCGATTCGGTGACATGTCAGGACGTTATCGGAGCAACGGGCGCAGCGAGGGCCAAGCGAGCCCGAAAGCCGGATGCAGCGGAAGTTCGACGACGTCGTCGGCCGCCACCCAGCGCAGCTCGGTCGACTCCCCGTTCGCCACGGTCTCCACCGGCCGCGCGATCCGCGCGATCACCGTCGTGTAAGTCCAGCCGCTGACCGCCTCGTGGGTCACCACGGTGTCGAGCACCTCGACGTCCGACGCCACGATACCGGCCTCCTCGTGCGCCTCGCGGACGGCGGCGTCGACCGCCGACTCGTGCGAGTCCCGCGCACCGCCGGGCAGCGCCCACGTGCCGCCCTGGTGCGACCACACCGCGCGATGCTGCAGCAGCACGCCGGTCACGCCGTCGCCCAGCGGCGCCGCCAACAACAGTCCGGCCGCCCCGTGCACGCCCCAGTAGCGAGCACCGTCCGGATCCAGAACCCAACCGTCGCCGTCGCCCCTCATCGTTCGTTTCCCCTCACGGTCGCGGACCCCTGCGGTACGCCCTCGGTAGTGCCCGCCACTTCCGTAACAGGACGATCGTTTTCCACGACAAGCCAGATAGCCTGGAAATTCCGGCTCGGCGGATCAATAGGCTCACCGTACCGGGTGTCGCGGGACTGCCGCAGTCTCGCAAGACTAGGGTTGAGCCCGGGCTCAAGAAGGGACAGCTGTGGTCGGCCAAGTCACTCCGAGACGGTCGGCGCTCACACATGCCAGGAGAAACATTCTCCCCGACCATTCCGGTCGTTCGTATCCGAATCTTCGGCAGGTCCTCGCCGACCGCCGGGAGATCGCCGAGCTCACCCGCGACCGGATGAGCTCACCGATCCTCGCCTTCCGTTTCTACGCCGCCACTACGCCCGGCAAACTAGTCGTGATCATGCTGACCATGATCCTGGCGTGCGGGCTGACGGGATGGTATTCGTCCTCGGTCCTGAACAACCGCAGCAGCACGCTGGAGTCGCTGGTCGACAGCAGCGAACCTCTCGCCGAAGCCGCCGAAACCCTGTACAGCACGCTGTCGGTGGCCGACGCCGCCGCCAACTCCGCATTCATCTCCGGCGGCATCGACTCACCCGACCTGCGCCAGCAGTACGCCGACGCGATCGCGACAGCGGGCACCGCGCTCGTCGTGTCCGCCAACGACAATGAGCGCGCCGACCACGACCCCGGCAACACCGTGCACGCCGACCTCGACACGCTCGCCACCCAGATCCCCGTCTACACCGGCCTGATCGAGACCGCCCGCACCAACAACCGCCTCGGCAACCCCGTCGGCTCCGCGTACCTGGTGCAGGCCTCGGCCCTGATGCAAGACAAGATCCTGCCCGCCGCCGAACGCCTCTACGCGCAGCGGTCGGCCGCCATCGCCGAACCCCAACGCACCCTGACCGTGCCCCCGTGGGGCGTCTACGTGGCACTGCTGGTGACCATCGCCATGCTGCTCGGCACCAGCCGGTACCTGGCTCTGCGCACCCGGCGGCACTTCAACATCGGCCTCGTCGCGGCCCTCAGCTCACTGCTCGTCGGCACCCTCTGGCTGCTGGTGAGCGGCTTGGCCTCGGTGGCCGCGGCCAACACCGCCAAGACTTCCGGCGCCGATCCGCTGCACGACCTGACGACCATGCGCATCCTCACCCAGCAGGCACGCTCGGCGGAGACGCTGTCGCTGCTGCGTCGCGCCGACCCCACCGACCTCGAACGCGGCTACACCGCGACCACCGCTCAGATCGAGACGCTGACCAATCGGCTGCTGCACGAGAACACCGACGACTCCGGGATCGACGGCCCGCTCAACACCGTCAAGTCGTCGCTCGCGCAATGGCGACGGGCCCACGACGAAGTCAACGAGCGCCTGCGGTCCGGTGACTTCACCGCGGCCCGATCCCTGACCATCGGCACCGGCGACATCAGCACCGCGACCGGCTATCAGAACGTGAACTCGGCCGTGATCGACGCGATCGGCGCCGCCCGCACCACGTTCCGCGACAACATCAACACCGCGCAACGACTGCTCGGCTTCACCGGAACCGGCATCGGACTCTTATGCATCGTCGCCGCCGTCACCGTCTTCGGCGGCCTCATCCCCCGCATCCGGGAGTATCGATGAAACTGCGACGACGAGCGGCGGCCGCCGCCACGCGCGCCCGCGCGCCACGCCGCCGCACCGGCGGGCTGTTCGTCGTGGTCGCGACCGCACTGCTGCTGACCGCCTGCGACACCGACCCCGCCGAGGCCGGCGACCCGCCGACCACCACCGCGCAAATGCCGACCCCGCCCGGTGTGTCCACCGGCTACGTGCCGACCGGCGGCGACGATCAGAACTGCGACATGTCGAGCCTGCGACCGCTCTCCCCCATGCCCGACCCCGGGCACATGCCGGCGAACTCGTCGATGGAGCAAATCTACCAGCGCGGCAGTTTGATCGTCGGCACCGACATCGGCAGCAATCCGCTGAGCTTCCGCGACCCGATCTCCGGCGACATCGAAGGCTTCGACGTCGACGTCGCGCACTGGATCTCGGAGGCGATCTTCGGCGATCCCGACCGCATCGAGTTCCGCATCCTGGCCACCGACGACCGGCTGAAAGCCCTCGAGAACGGCGAGGTGGACGTCGTCGTGAAGTCGATGAGCATCACCTGCAAACGCCTGCAGTCCGTCTACTTCTCCGCGCCCTACTACGCGGCCTCGCAGCGGGTGCTGGCCTACCGGAACTCCGGCATCGACAGCGTCACCGGGCTGACCGGCAAGAGCACCTGTGCCACCCGCGGCTCCACATCGATCGACCGAGTGAAGAACATGGTCCCCTCGGTCAAGGTGATCTCCACCAACAGCTGGGCCGACTGCCTGGTGCTGTTGCAGCAGGGGCAGGTCGACACGATCACCTCCGACGACACGATCCTGGCCGGCATCGCGGCGCAGGATCCGTGGGTCAAGATGGTCGGGCAGTCGTTCGGCGCCGAGGACTACGGCGTGGGGATCGCCAAGAACAAGCCCGATCTGGTGCGGTTCGTGAACGGCGTGCTGGAGCAGCGTCGCGCCGACGGCAGCTGGAACACGTCCTACAACCGGTGGCTGTCGGTGCTCGGCCCCGGAAGCCCGCCCGCCACGACCTATCGCGAATGAGCTGCCAGTGAGCGACGACGAACCACTCCACACCCAGCCCGCGGTGATCCCGCCGGCCGGCACCATGCAGACCCGGGCCGCCAAGTTCGACCCGTTCGCCGACGACGACGAGGACGAGGCCTCGCTGCCCGTCGTTCGTGCGGCGAGCGAGCCGGCCGCCGAGGTCCGCGACGCCACCACGCACACGGCGACCACCGGCCGCATCTTCGACGACATCGCCCCGCCCCGGAAAGTGACCCGCAAGGGATCGTCGGTAGTGCACGACCGGCGCCTCGGCTCGGATCTGGTGACCCTGCCCGACATCCAGGACATCGATCCGGCCGACGCCGTGCTGTCGAACCCGATCATCGTCGAGGCCAAACGGACCTGCTGGAACTGCGGCGAACCCGTCGGCCGCAGCTTCGGCAAAGGCGAGGGACCGCTCACCGGCATCTGCCCGAACTGCGGCTCGCGCTATTCGTTCGTGCCCGGGCTGGCCCGCGGCACCATGGTCGCCGACCAGTACGAGATCGCCGGGGCCATCGCGCACGGCGGCATGGGATGGATCTACCTGGCCGTCGACCACAACGTCTCCGACCGCCCGGTGGTGCTCAAAGGCCTGCTCAACTCGTCGGATTCGGCCGCCCGCGCGGTGGCGATCGCCGAGCGGCAGTTCCTCGCGTCGGTCAACGACCCCGGCATCGTCAAGATCTACAACTTCGTCGAATACACCGATCCCGACGACCGCCAGTTCGGCTACATCGTCATGGAGTACGTCGGCGGTCACACGCTCAAACAGCTGACCACCGGACCCGACGGCGACAAGGTGAACCTGCCGATCGAGCAGGCGATGGCCTACATCCTGGAGGTGCTGTCGGCCGTCGGCTACCTGCATTCAGTGGGGCTGGTCTACAACGACGTCAAGCCCGACAACATCATGATCACCGGCGACGAGGTGAAACTGATCGACCTCGGCGCGGTGTCGGCGATCAACGGCTACGGCCATCTGTACGGCACGCCCGGATTCCAGGCGCCGGAGATCGTCGAGACCGGACCGCAGGTGGCGACCGACATCTACAGCATCGGCCGGACGCTCGCGGTGCTGACCGTCGACATGCCGATGGAGGGCGGACGGTACGTCGACGGCCTGCCCGATCCGGAGACCACCCAGCTGTTCATCGAGAACCCGTCGTTCTACTTCCTGCTGCAGCGAGCCACGGCGCCCGACCCGAGCGAGCGATTCTCCTCGACCGAGGAGATGACCACGCAGGTGCTGGCGGTGCTGCGAGAAACCGTCGCCCTGCACACCGGTGTGCCACGTCCGGCGCTGTCGACGGTGTTCACGCCGCAGCGTGCGACGTTCGGCACCGGACTGCTGCTGGGACCCGTCGACGGCTTCTTCGACCCGGAGGACGCCGCGATCCACGACCCCGCCGACATCGCGCGGGCCCTGCCCGTGCCGCTGGTGGATCCCGACGATCCGGCGGCCGGACTGCTGAGTTCGGCGGCGTTGACGTATCCGCGGCAGACACTCGACGGCATCTCCACCGCGCGCGCCGAGGGATTCCCCGGCATCGTGCCGCTGGACCCGGACGCCGCACCGGGGCATCCGTCCGTGGAGATCGACCTGGCCGAGGCCCGCGCGAACCTCGAACTGGGCAACCTCGACACCGCCCGCCGACTGCTGGCCGAGATCAGCAAGAACCACGGCGACTCGTGGCGCGTGCACTGGTATCTGGGTATCTGCGCACTCCTCGACAGCGACCCGGAGGTCGCCTACGCACGGTTCCACGAGGTGCTGGAGGCGATGCCCGGCGAGATCGCGCCGAAGCTGGCCGTCGCCGGCACCGCCGAGCTGATCGGCTACTGGCTCGACGCCGGGGACGACGCCTCCAACGATCAGGTCGCACAAGTGGAGCGCTGGTACGACACCGCGCGCAACAACTATCACGACCTGTGGCTGACCGACCACGCGATCGTCACCGCCGCGTTCGGCCTGGCCCGGATGCTGATGGCCGAGGACCGGTACGCCGAGGCCATCGAGGCGCTGGACGAGGTGCCGAGCACCAGCCGGCATTTCGCCACCGCCCAGCGCAGCGCCGTGCTGTGCCTGGTGGACGGCCGGCCCGCCGGCTCGCTGAGTCGCGAGGAGCTGTTCGAGGCCGCTGACCGGCTTGAGCAGCTGACCGAGGAGGACGACCGCCGCGACCGCCTGCAGATCATCGTGCTGGGCACCGCGCTCGGCTGGATCGACGCGCACCACGACCTGCTGCCGTCCTCCGACCTCGACTTCGATTTCGACGACGACGATCCCGATGCGCCGGAGAAGCCCGACACCTTCCTCGGCTTCCCCTTCACCGAGCACGGTCTCCGCGTCGGCACCGAGCAGTCGCTCCGCAAGCTGGCCCGCCGCACCCGCGACAACCGCGCCCACCGCTTCATGCTCGTCGATCTAGCCAACCTGGTCCGCCCGGCCACCCTGTTCTGATCAAGGCCCCGAGGTCTCGATACGCACGCTCCTTCGTCGCGGGCTACGCCACCACAGCGGCCGACTGGCGAGCGATCTCCAGCTCCTCGTTGGTCGGCACCACCAGCACCGCGACTGGCGAGTCGTCCGGGGAGATGCGGCGTGCGGACTTGCTCCGCACCGCGTTGCGCTCGGTGTCGACCGTGATGCCGAAGTTCTCCAGGTTCGCGAGCGAATCGGCACGCACCGGCGACGCGTTCTCGCCGACACCCGCGGCGAACACGATGGCGTCGACACGCCCGAGCTCCAGCAGGTAGGCGCCGATGTAGTGGCGCAGCCGGTGCAGGTAGACGCGGTAAGCGAGCGCCGCCGCCTCGTCACCCGACTCGACACGTGCCAGGACGACACGGAAGTCGTTGTCGCCGCACAGTCCCTTCAGACCCGACTTCTTGTTGTAGAGCACGTCGATCTCGTCGACGCTCATCCCGGCGACGCGCGACAGCTGGAAGGCGATTCCGGCGTCGATGTCGCCGGTGCGAGTGCCCATCACCAGGCCTTCGAGCGGGGTCATGCCCATCGACGTGTCGATCGGCCGACCGCCGCGGACCGCCGAGATCGACGCCCCGTTGCCCAGATGCAGGACGATCTGATTCACCTGGTCCGCGGGCCGCCCCAGGAACTCCGCCGTGCGCGCCGAGACGTACTGGTGGCTGGTGCCGTGGAAACCGTAGCGGCGGATCGCGTACTCCTCCGCGACCTCGGCGTCGAGCGCATAGGTCGCCGCGTCGTCGGGCAGGTCGTGGAAGAAGGCGGTATCGAAGATCGCGACCGCGGGCACGTCCGGCAGCAGCGCCGACACGGCCTCGATGCCGACCAGGTTCGCCGGATTGTGCAGCGGCGCGAGCGGTGAGATGCGCTCGATCTCCGACCGCACCCGATCGGTGATCAGCGTCGGCGAATGGAAGCTGCGCCCGCCGTGCACCACCCGGTGACCGACGGCGCGCAGACCCGCCGTCGTCAGGTCGATGCCGTCGATCCGCAGCAGTTCGACGACGGCCGCGATCGCGGCCCGATGATCCGGCAGCGGCACCGTCACCACGGTCTCGGCGTCGCCCACGCTGTGCTTGATCGACGACTCGGCCTCCCCGATCCGCTCGGCCAGCCCGTCGGCGAACACCTCCTCGGTGTCCGGGTTCAGCAACTGATACTTGAGCGACGACGATCCGGCGTTGATCACCAGAACGGCGCCCGCCACCTGGGCACTGCTCATGTCAGTCCTACTCCTCACTTCTGCGCGTTCTGCGCCTTGATGTTCTGCGCCTGAATGGCGGTGATCGCGACCGTGTTCACGATGTCGGACACCAGGGCCCCGCGCGACAAGTCGTTCATCGGCTTGTTCAAGCCCTGCAGCACCGGGCCGATCGCCACGGCGTTCGCGCTGCGCTGCACCGCCTTGTACGTGTTGTTGCCGGTGTTCAGGTCCGGGAAGATCAGCACCGTCGCGCGGCCGGCGACCGGCGAGTCGGGCATCTTGGTGCTCGCGACGCTCGGCACCGTCGCGGCGTCGTACTGGATCGGGCCCTCCACAAGCAGTTCCGGATCCCGCTCGCGGACCAGTTCGGTGGCGATCCGCACCTTGTCGACGTCGGCCCCGGCGCCGCTGCCGCCCGTCGAGTACGACAGCATCGCCACCCGCGGCTCGATCCCGAACTGCGCGGCGGTCGCCGCCGAACTCATCGCGATGTCGGCCAGCTGCTCGGCGGTCGGGTCGGGCACCACGGCGCAGTCGCCGTAGGCCAGCACCTGATCGGCCAGGCACATGAAGAACACGCTCGACACGGTCGAGACGCCCGGTTGCGTCTTGATGATCTCGAATGCGGGCCGGATGGTCTGAGCGGTGGTGTGCACTGCGCCCGACACCATGCCGTCGACCATGTCGGTGTGCAGCATCATGGTGCCGAAGTACGACTCGTCGCGCACGATCTCCAGCGCCCGATCCATCGTCATACCCTTGTGTTTACGCATTTCAGTGTACTTTTCAGCGAACTCCTGAACGTACGACGACGTGCGCGGATCCAGGATCTGCACGTCCGACAGGTCCACGCCGATCTCGTCCGCACGACGACGCACCGCATCCTCCACGCCGAGCAGTGTCAGATCGGCGACGCCGCGCCGCAGCAGCCGGCCGGCCGCCCGCAGGATCCGGTCGTCGTCGCCCTCGGGCAGCACGATCCGCTGCTTGTCGCCCTTGGCCTGCGCCAGCAGCTGGTACTCGAACATCTGCGGCGTCACCACCTCGGAGACGTGCAGGCTGAGCTGGTCGACCAGTTCGTCGGACGCCATGCAGCGATCCATCAACGACAGTGCGGCGTCGATCTTGCGCACCGATCCCGCCGACATCCGCCCGCGCGTGTGCGCGGCGATCCGCGCCGTCTCATAGGTGCCCTGCTCGCAGCGCAGGATCGGCAGCGTCGGCCGCAGCCCCTTGACCAGC
This sequence comes from Gordonia sp. (in: high G+C Gram-positive bacteria), assembly GCA_047605365.1. Lineage (GTDB taxonomy): Bacteria > Actinomycetota > Actinomycetes > Mycobacteriales > Mycobacteriaceae > Gordonia. The sequence goes on along the minus strand of JASGFV010000011.1, from coordinate 13,970 downwards.
GCGTCGATCATCGGGTGCGGTCGCAGCCCGCCGTTCAACACGATGCCGGCCAGCCGCGGAAATCCCTGCGCTGCATTGGCGTTCACCAGCGACAGCAAGACGTCGGACCGGTCGGCCGGAGCGATCACCACCATCGACTCGTTGAGCCGTTCCAGAATGTGCTCGACGGTCATGCCGCCGACCATCATCTCCAGGGCCTCCCGGTCGAGGAGGTCGGCGTCGCCGCTGTAGAGGTCCGCGCCGAGCGCCTCTGCCAGCTCGCCCATCGTCGGCGCCACCAGCAGCGGCTCCTCCGGGACCGCCCAGCCGCTCACCCCGGTCTCCCGGATCGCGTCGGTCACCTCCTGCTCCTGGCCCGGCGTGCACCGGTTCGCGACGACGCCGGCAACGGTGGCGTGCGAATGCTCGATGTCGTCGACGAGCAGTTCGACCATCGACTTCACGTCCTGCGGCGATCGATCCAGAGCCTTCACCACCAGCAGCACCGGCGCCGACAGGTTGGCGGCGATCCGCGCGTTGTAGCTGAGCTCCGACGGCGACGCGACGTCGGTGTAGTCCGAGCCGATGACCAGCACGTTGTCGCAGTGCTCGGCGACCGCGTGATATCGGGCGACGATGTCGGCGATCGCGCTGTCCGGGTCGTCGTGCACGTCGTCGTAGGTCACGCCGATGCAGTCCTCATACGGGAGGTCCACAGACGTGTGCTCGATCAGCAGATCGAGGATGTAGTCGCGTTCACCGGACGCCGCCCGGGAGATCGGCCGGAACACGCCGACCCGGCCACCGGTCGCCGCGAGATGCACCAGCACCCCGAGTGCGACAGTGGACTTTCCCGAATCTCCCTCGGAGGAGGCGATGTAGACCGAACGTGCCGACGTGACGGAGTTGCCTGACATTCCCACAGCGTAACCGTGCCGCGCCGGAGTCACCTGATGACGGCCCGAACCACCAAGTCGGCGATCTCATCGTCGCTCAACGCCGTGCTCGGCACCAGCATGCACGAGTAGACCGTCCGCACCATGAACTCGATTCCGGTGCGCGCGTCCGGATAGAAGGCGGCGCGCTCCTCGGGGTCGACGTCGGGTTCGGTGGCGTCGACGATCGCGGTGATGAGCGACGTCTCGCCGCTGCCCTCCGACGTGACGAGCGCCCGGACGATCTCCTCCGGCTCGTTGCGCAGGATGTACTGCAGCGCCTCGTGCTCGCGGATGTACTCCAACGACTTCACCACCCGCTGATGCACGCGCTCGGCGATGTCCGGCTCGTCGGCCGACCACTCGGTGATCCGCGTACGGAGCAGCCCCAGCTCGCGGGCGATCATGGCGTGGACGAGCGCTTCGCGGCCCCCGAACATCCGGTAGGCCGTCGCCCGTGCGACCCCGGCCTGCCGCGCGACCGACGTCAGGCTGAGCGCTTTGGCTCCGAACCGCGAGACCAGCCCCACCCCGATGTCCACCATGCGGTCGTGATCCATGACCTCGAATTTATCCGAGGGGCAGGCGGTACATCTAGTCCGGTTCGATGACGTGCACCGCGGCCTCCTCGGCCGACGCGCCGGCGCCGTCGACTCCGGCGTCCGAGCCGAGCAACTGCGCGTCGACGTCTTGATACTCGCCCTCGTCGGGCGCGATCAGGCGGCCCGAACGACGGTCACCGACCTCGCCCGACGACGGGTAGTCGGCGTCGTCGGACGCGGCGTCGCCGCCGTCTGCCAGCGAGTCGGCATCACCGACGTCCGGCTCCTCTTCGGAGAGCCGCTCGTCCAACGATTCATGCTCGTAGATCGTGTGCGCCGGCTGATGATCCGGCGGCGAATAGCCGCGGTCCAGGACGTCGCCGACCTCCGTGTCGGACAGCGTGTCCTCCGGCTGCAGCTGGTCGGATTCGTAGTCGCCGTACTCGTCGTCGAGATCGTCCACATTGCCCATGCCCCGACACTAACCGCAGTCGGCGGTCCCGTGCAGCGGCATCACGGTCACGACCGCACGAGACGCGCGATCGCGTCGCTGGCCTCTTTCAGCTTCTCCTGGACCGCGGCTTCGTCTTCCAGCTTGGCGGCGTCGAGCACGCAGTGGCCGAGATGATCGGAGAGCAGGCCCGTCGCCACGCCCTGCAACGCGCGGGTGACGGCGCTGATCTGAGTGAGGATGTCGATGCAGTACTTCTCCTCCTCGATCATCCGGGTGATGCCACGCGCCTGCCCTTCGATCCGCTTCATCCGGTTGAGGTAGGCGGTCTTCTCCGAGATGTAGCCGTGGTGGTGTGCACCGTGGTCGGGCTCGATGTGCCCGGTGGCTGTGTCGGTCATTTCTGTTCCTTCGGGGCTGTCGCACGAGCCGCAGCATTCCGCCGCCCGGCTCGACACCGTCGATTGTTCCAGATCCACACCGATGTTCACCTGCTCTCCTTCTGGTCGACGACGCTGCGGAAGCCCCGCAGCCGCAGGCTGTTGGCCACCACGAAGACGCTCGAGAACGCCATCGCGGCCCCCGCCAGCATCGGGTTGAGCATGCCGAGCGCAGCGACCGGAATGGCGGCGACGTTGTAGGCGAACGCCCAGAACAGGTTGCCCTTGATGGTTCCCAGGGTCCGGCGGGACAGCCGGATCGCATCGACGGCGCTGCGCAGGTCGCCCCGCACCAGCGTCAGGTCGGACGCTTCGATCGCGACGTCGGCGCCGGTGCCCACCGCCAGCCCCAGGTCCGCCTGCGCCAGCGCAGGCGCGTCGTTGACGCCGTCGCCGATCATCGCGACCACCTTGCCGTCGGCCTGCAGCCGGCGCACCACGTCGGCCTTCTCGCCGGGCAACACCTCGGCGATGACCGTCTCGATGCCGACTTCGCCGGCGATCTGCCGGGCGACGGCCTCGTTGTCGCCGGTCAGCAGAATCGGCTCCAGACCGAGGGCCTTGAGTTCGGCGATCGCTTCGGCACTGGTCGGCTTCACCGCGTCGGCGACCGCCAGGATCCCGCGGGCCGCACCGTCCCAGCCGACCGCGACGACGGTCTTGCCCTGCGACTCGAGCCGCGCCTTGGTCTCGGCCAGTTCGGTGCTCAGGTGCTGCGACCATTCGGCCAGCAGCGACTCACGTCCGACGACCACACCGTGACCGTCGACCACACCCTGCACGCCCTTGCCCTCGACGTTCGCGAAGTCTTCCACCGCCGGAAGCGGTCCCACCCGCTCGGCGGCGCCCGCCGCGATCGCCTGCGCGATCGGATGCTCCGAGGAGCCCTCGAGCGCACCGGCCAGCCGCAGCAGGTCGGCGGCGTCGACGCCGTCCTCGGCCACCACGTCGGCCAGCGTCATCACGCCGGTCGTCACGGTGCCCGTCTTGTCGAGCACCACGGTGTCGATCTTGCGAGTCGACTCCAGCACTTCGGGTCCCTTGATCAGGATGCCCATCTGCGCACCGCGGCCGGTGCCGACCAGCAGGGCCGTCGGCGTCGCCAGCCCGAGGGCGCACGGGCAGGCGATGACCAGCACCGACACCGCCGCGGTGAACGCCGCCGCCACCGGGAATCCGGCGCCCAGCCAGGCGCCGAGCGTGATCGCCGCGATCGCGATGACGATCGGCACGAACACCCCGGAGATCCGGTCGGCCAGGCGCTGCACCTCGGCCTTGCCGGTCTGCGCGTCCTCCACCAGCGCGGCCATCTGGGCCAGCTGAGTGTCGGAGCCGACGCGCGTCGCACGCACGACGAGCCGCCCGGCCGCGTTGACCGTCGCTCCAGTGACCGAGTCGCCGGCGGACACCTCGACCGGTACCGACTCACCGGTCAGCATCGACGCGTCAACGGCCGAACGTCCGGAGAGCACCACGCCGTCGGTCGCGATCTTCTCGCCGGGCCGGACGACGAACTCGTCGCCGACGCGCAGCTCGTCGATCGGAATGCTGACCTCCTGGCCGTCGCGCAGCACGGCGACGTCCTTCGCCCCGAGTTCCAGCAGAGCGCGCAGCGCCGATCCGGCCTGCCGCTTCGACTTCTTCTCGAAGTAGCGGCCGAGCAGCAGGAACGTCGTGACGCCGGCCGCAGCCTCCAGGTAGATGTTTCCGGCGCCGTCCGACGGCGCGACGGTCAGCTCGAACGGATGCGTCATCCCCGGCGTGCCCGCGGTGCCGAAGAACAAGGCGTACAGCGACCACAGGAACGCCGCCCCGGTGCCCATCGAGATGAGCGTGTCCATGGTGGCCGCCCCGTGCCGCAGGTTGACCCACGCAGCCCGGTGGAACGGCCAGGCGCCCCAGACGACGACCGGCGCGGCCAGCGTCAGCGAGAGCCACTGCCAGTACTCGAACTGCAGGGCCGGAATCATCGCCATCGCGATGACCGGCGCCGTCAGCACCGACGAGACGATCACTCGCTGCCGCAACGACGCGAGTTCCCGGTCGGCCGACGTCTCGGCCCCGGCGTCGTCGCCGGTCTCGGCACGCGCCGGCGCAGGCAGCGTCGCGGTGTACCCGGCGTTCTCGACCTCGGCGATCAGCCCCGCCGGGTCGTAGCCTACGGGCACCTCGGCTGACGCCTTCTCGGTGGCGTAGTTGACGCTCGCGGACACGCCGTCGAGCTTGTTGAGCTTTCGCTCGATCCGGTTGGCGCACGACGCGCAGGTCATGCCGCCGATCTCGAGTTCGACGCTGTACCGATCCGGCGCGATCGGAGTACTGGTGGGCATGGTGTTCTCCTCGCGGCCTCAGTGGCCGCCGTGGGGATGATCGTGCGACGTGTCGGGAGCGGACCCGACGACGCCGTCGACCACGAAGGTCGCCGTTCGCACGACGCCGTCGATCTGAAAGTCGAGATACAGCAGATAACGCCCCGCGGTCGGCACCGAGACGCCGAACTCGATGCCCGGTCCGCCGGTCGATCCCGCCGCCCGCTCGTCGCCCGACGGGTGGACGTGCAGGTAGGCCAGGTCACCCTGGCGCAGAGCCACCAGGTGCCCGAAGGCGCCGAGGTACGGCTGGAGGGCGGTGACGGGCGCACCGTCGCGCGCGACCGTCGCGGTGATCTGGCCGCTCGATCCGACCGGCAGGTCGCCGGCCAGCGTGACGGTGTAGCCGTCCACGGTCGAGGTCCGGCTGGGTTCGGGCCGTCGCGGATCGAACTGGCCCGCGACGTCGACCGTGCGGGTCAGCGTCAGCGACGGCGTGCCGTCGCCCGCCGGAGTGAAGTCGGCGTAGACGCGGTACGTGCCGGCCGCCGCCCAGGTCCACGGGATCGACCAGACGCCGGTCGCCGCGTCGAGCTGCGGATGCACGTGGCGGAACTGCGTTCCGTCGTCGCGCACCACAATGAGGTGCAGATCCTTCTCGTGCGACGTCGCGTACTTCGTGAGCGGCGCGCCCTGCGGGTCGTCGATGCGGAAGCGCAGGGTTCCGGCCTCCCCGACCGCGGTGGGCGCGCCGACTGGGCCGAGTGCGTAGCCGTCGGCACTGAGCGACACCCCGTGTACGTCTGCGGCGTCGCCCTCCGGCATCTCGTGATCGCCGTGGTCCATCGACTTGCTCCGATCCGACCATGCCGCGACGGTGCTGTCCGGGATCACGACTCGCGCGATCCCGAATGCCGCTCCGAACGCGACCAGCAGCGCGACTCCGAAGAGCGCGAGCTTGGCGGGCGCCTTCATCAGACTCGCGCCGCCCGGTATCCGGCCTCCTGCACCGCGGCGAGCACTGCGGCGTCGTCGACGTTCTCGCCGGTCACCGTGAGCAGACCGGTCTTGGCGCTCACCTCCACCTGCTGCACGCCGCCGACCTCGCCGACCTCTTCGCGGACCGATGCCTCGCAGTGGCCGCAGGTCATGCCGGTGACGGTGTACTCGTTGGTGCTCATTGCAGTCTCCTCCTGGATTCATACACATACCCCGTTGGGGTATCTGTCATCCGACGGTATACCCCCATCGGGTATGTCGCAAGGGTGGCGTCCGCCGCCCGCTCACACCGCGGCCGGCCGGCCGGGGGCGGTAGCCTTCGGACCATGGACGGCGGGACACGCACAGACCTCAGCAGGTACGCGCTGCTGAGCATCGCCGCAGCCGTGGTGACGATCGCACTGAAGACCTTCGCCTGGCGGCTGACCGGGTCGGTCGGCCTGCTGTCGGACGCGGCGGAGTCCGTGGTGAACCTGGTGGCCGCGATCGTCGCTTTCGTCGCGCTGCGGATCGCCGCCCGGCCGCCCGACGACGACCACAATTTCGGACACGTCAAGAGCGAATACTTCGCGGCCGTCGTCGAGGGCGTGATGATCGTGGTCGCCGCGCTGGTGATCGTGGTCAGCGCGGTCCGGCGGCTGATCGCACCGCAGGGACTCGAATCGGTCGGCTGGGGCCTGACGGTGTCGGTGATCGCGACCGTCGTGAACGGGGCCGTCGCCTTCGTACTGCTCCGGGCGGGCCGCAGGCACCGCTCGATCACCCTGGAGGCCGACGGCAAACACCTGCTCACCGACGTGTGGACCACGGTCGGTGTGATCGCCGGAGTGGGCCTGGTCGCCCTGACCGGATGGCACCGGCTGGACGCGATCGTCGCGCTCGCGGTGGCCGTCAACATCCTGTGGGTCGGATTCGGCCTTGTGCGGGAGTCGACGGCGGGCCTGATGGACACCGTCGTCGGCCCCGAGCAGCGCGCCGCGCTCGACGACGCACTCGCCGGCTTCCGGTCGCTCGGCGTCGACTTCCACGACGTCCGCACTCGTCAGGCAGGCCACCTGAGCTTCGTCCAGCTGCACCTGCTGGTGCCCGGCGCCTGGACGGTGCAGCGGGGCCACGACCTCGTCGAGGAGGTCGAGGCGGCGCTGCACGACGCGGTGCCCGACCTGATCGTCACCGTCCACCTGGAGCCCCTGGAGGACCCGCGAGCCTACGAATCGTGGCGGCGCTAACCCGAGACGCAATCACCACTTCGTCTCATTCCGGTGGTCCGGCTTCCCCTACCCACCGGTTCGGGAGACAGTGAAGGCATGCTCGACGAGTTGGAAGCCCAGGCCCGCTCCGAGTACGCCGCGGGCGAGTACACCCACGCTCTCGCAGACTTCTCCGTCCTGCGGGAGATCCGTTCGCGCCGCGAAGGACCGTACTCGGTCAAGTACCTGCGGTCCCTGCACGACTGTGTGCGCTGCATGCGCCACCTCCAGCTCTGGCGCGACTCCGATCTGCTGTGCAGCGAGCTCTACAGCAAATACCTGCGCACCCACGGCCGCGGCGAGACCGATACCGTCGACGTCGCCAAGCACTGGGCGTGGGCCATGGTGAACCTGGCCGACTATCCGTCGGCCGTTCGCCTGTACCTGGCCACCGCCGACGCGCTCTGGGACGTCGACCACCACACCGCACTGCGCCTGCTCGGCGCGGCCGCCGCGCACATCGAGCCCGAGCACGAGGCCGTCGACGGCCTCGCCGGCATCACGCTGGCACACACCACCGACCTCGCCGCTTCCTTCGACGACCTGGCCGAACGCCTCGGAAACGACGCCAGCGCCAGGGCGTCGATCACGTTCGACGGCCTGGCGCTGGCGGAGTGAGAAAAGACTAGGCCTCGACCTTCTTCGGCAGCGAGAACAGAGTCACGATGCTGACGACGATCAGCATCAGACCGGCCAGCCAGGCGATCGCGGTCAGCGTGTAGATCGGCGAGACGATCAGCATCACGATGCCCGCCAGCACCGAGATGACGCCGCCGACGATCTCCAGCCAGCGCGGGCCCATCGTGACCCCGGGAATGCCGACACCGAAGATCGACTGGAAGCCCGAGAAGATCCAGCCGACGCCGATGAAGATCGCCAGCATCAGCCACGAATCCTCCGGGCTGAGGATCGCGATGACACCGCAGATCACCAGAAGCACGCCCACGACCAGCAGCAAGATGCGCATCGCGGCCGACCCGATCTGCGCCGCGAAGGCGAAGTACAGACGGTAGAAGCCGGCGACGAGCAGCGCGATTCCGAAGAAGATGCCGGCCAGGAACACGCTGATGGTCGTCCACACCATCACCAGGATGCCGAGCACGATCCCGAGGACCGCGGCGAGCACAAGAGTGGAACGGACGGAGTTCACTGCCTTGGCGGCAAGCTGGTTCGGAGCGTCAGTTGTCATTCAACGAGCGTAGACCGAACACACCGTCGTACGCCGGACATGGTGTGCAAACTGTGACCTTGCGCCCGAAGCTACTTCAGGTGAGCGCGCATTTCGTCGATCTCCTTCTGCTGGGAGTCGACAATGCTCTGCGCCATCGCCTTCATCTGCGGGTTCTTGCCGTCCGCCAGCTCGGTCTTGGCCATGTCGACCGCGCCTTCGTGGTGGGCGATCATCATGGTGAGCCACTCACGGTCGAAGGCGTCGCCGGACAGCGTCTTGAGGTGAGCCATCTGCTCGTCGGTCATCATGCCGTCCATCTGATGCCCGCCGTGGCCCATCGACAGCGGCTCGTTCCACGACTTGAGCGCGGCGGTGAGCTGGTCGATCTCCGGCTGCTGGGCACTCGAGATCTTCGACGCGAGGGCGCGCAGCCACGCGTTCTGCGTGCGGCTGGGCACCAGCGCCGCCATCTCCACGGCCTGCTCGTGATGCGGGATCATCATCTGCGCGAACATCACGTCGGCCGAGTTCTTCTCCGCGGACACCGCCGTCGTGGCGCCGGAGGCCGGAGCGGCCGACGACGCGGCGTGGGTGTGATCGTGGTGGTCGTGCGACGAGTCGTCGTCCGACCCGCACGCGGAGACCAGCGCGACCGCCGAGACGGCGGCGGCAGCGGCGAACAGTTTCACGGAGTGCTCTCGAGAGATCATGGCTCCACGTTAGCCATTGCGGCGACGTCGTCGAGCGCGGTGAGCAACGCCTGGACCGCGGGACCGGCGTCGGCGCTGCGCCGCCACACGGCGTGCACGTCCCGCGTCGGCGGATGCTGCAGCGGCCGGCACGTCACGTCGTCGCGGAGCGCCGGGCGCGCCAGCCGCGGGATCAGCGCGAGCACGTCGTCGGCCGAGACCAGCGCGATCTGCGTCGAGAAGTCGTCGATCTGGTGACGGATGTCCGGCGCGGACGGGAACTGGCGGCGCAGCCACTGGTAGCAGAACGTGCCCTCGGGGCTGGCGACCCAGCGCTGCGACACGACGTCGGAGATCGACAGCGGACCGTCGCCTGCGGCCAGCGGATGCGATCGGCGCATCACGACGTCGCCGACGTCGGTGTGCAGCAGGCGCTGGGTCAGCGTGTCCGAGAGCCGGATGCTCAGGCTGTCCTGGGTGTCGTGCACCAGGGCGAGGTCGACGGTGCCGGCGTCCACGCAGTAGATGGCCTGGCCCGGGTCCATCTCGGTGATCCGCACGTCGACGTCCGGGTGTCGTCGCCGCAGTTCCGCGACCGCCGGCGCGACGAGTCCGCGGACGCCGGTCGAGAAGGCGGCGATCCGCAGCGTTCCCCGGGGCTCGTCGCCGGCCACCGACCGCGCGGCCTGCGCGCACCGTTCCATGGTCGCGAACACCTCCGGAGCGGAGTCCACCAGCACCTGACCCGCGGGGGTCAGCACCACCCGTCGCCCGGCCGGCGCCAGCACGGCCACGCCGAGCTGCTTCTCGAGCCGCTTGATCTGCTGCGACACCGCCGACGCGGTGAACCCGAGATGGTCCGCGGCCGCGGCGACCGTGCCCAGCGACGCGACCGCCTGGAGGGCGCGCAGCGCGCCGATGTCGAACATGGAGGGCACGCTACACGTCGTCGATCATGAAGCAGGGCTGCACGAACACCGGAACAAACGGTCGCTGGACCGCTCCGCGCGCCGGCCGCAGACTCTTCAGACATGACGAACACAGCAGGCGCGGAGATCTTCGGAACCAACCTCGTGGCGATGGCGACGCCGATGCTCGACGACGGGTCGCTGGACCGGCGCGGCGTCGACGCCCTCGTCGACCACCTGGTCGAGAACGGCTGCGACGGGCTGGTGGTGGCCGGCACCACCGGCGAGGCGCCGACACTGACCGCTGCGGAGACCTCCGAATTGATCGGCGCGGTCGCGGCGCGCGCCGACGGACGCGCCCGGGTGATCGCCGGCGTCGGCACCTACGACACGGCCTCGACGATCCGCGCCGCCCGCCGCGCAGAGGAGGCCGGAGCCGACGCTCTGCTCGTCGTCTGCCCCTACTACTCGCGGCCGACGCAGGCCGGCGTCGTCGCGCATTTCACCGCGGTCGCCGACGCCGCGACACGGCCCGTGATGCTCTACGACGTGCCTGCGCGAACCGGTCTCGGCATCTCGGCACAATCCCTGATCGAGCTGGCCGCGCACCCGAACATCCGCGGAGTCAAGGACGCGAAGGGCGACCTCTTCGAAGCGCTGACCGTCATGTCGCAAACCTCGCTGCTCTACTACTGCGGGATCGACGAGCTGAACCTGGCATACCTCGCCAGCGGCGCCACCGGGCTGGTGTCGGTGGTCGGCAACATCGCACCGCGGCGCACCCGGGCGCTGATCGACGCCGTGCAGACCGGCGACCTCCCCGCGGCGCGCGCGATCTCCGTCGACCTCATCGGACTCACCGCCGCGCTGCTGGGCGACGGTCAGGGCGCGGTCATGTCCAAGGCGGCGCTGGCCGAGCTCGGCGTCGTCGAACATGCGACGGTGCGCCTGCCGCTGGTCGAGGCGAGCGCCGCGGATCGTCGTGCACTGGCCGCCGAATTCGAGGCGCTGTTCGCGGGGATCTAGGCCTTGCCGAGCGCCGAGTCGTGGTGCGCTTCGTCGAGCGCGGCCTGGCGCCTGGCCTCCCGCTCGGCTTCCCGCTGACGATTTCTCGGCAGGATGTACCGCTTGTCGACGAACGCACAGGTGAACACGACCAGTGCTGCCAGGCCCCAGCCCAGCAGGATGTCGAACACGTAATGCTCGGCCGTGTAGACCAGCGTGAACGCCATCACCAGGGCATAGCCCATGAAGATCGCTCTGCCCAGCGCCTTGGTCCGCGGCCACATGAACAACGCGAGCAGCATCGTCAGACCGGCGTGCAACGACGGGATCGCGGCCACCAGATTGGCTTTGCCCTGCCCGGTGCTGATCAGCTGCTCGGCGACGTCGATGTGCAGGACCGACCAGCCGCGCGCCGAGATGCGCTCCACGTACGGCTCCGCGCCGTCGTTCTGCGGCTCCACCTGGCCGAGCAGGTTGTCGTCGACCTGCGCCTGCGGGTTGTACATGCACTGGGGATCGTGCGGATGGTCGGCGACGTCGGCCGCGGTGCACTTGGCGGCCGCCCACGGCGGGGCCGCCGGAACCAGCGTGTAGCCGATCAGACCGATGAAGCTCAGCGCGATGAAGCACACCGCGAATCGACGCCACACGCCGCGGTCGCGCACCCAGAGGAAGGCGGCGGTCGCGTACGGGACGATGAAGTACGACATGTAGACCAGGCTGGTCACGACCTCCCACCAGGGAGGTTCGCCGTGTTTGATGTGCGCCTGCAGCCACACCGTCGGATTGACGCCGAACAGCCAGTGGTCCACGTCGGGCGCCAGGTGCCACTGGGTGGGCATGCCCAGCCAGACCGCGATGTTGCGGGTCCAGTCGTAGAGCATCAGGATCAGCACGAACGGGAGCCAGTCGATCAGCACCGTGATCGCGCGACGGCGGCCGATGGTGGCCGCGGCCATGCCGAAGGCCAAGTACAAGATCAGCCGGGTGCGGTCGATCGCCAGACCGTTGATCGCGAACTCGACGCAGACGACGATGGCCCAGACCAGCAGCAGCGCCCGGCGCAGCCACTTGAGGTCGCGGACCTTCTCTTCCTTGACCGCGATGGGAGCGGCTTCGGGATCGGCTGCATCGTGCGGGGCGCCGGGGCCGACGGCGGTCGTCGCGTCGTCGACGACGTCAGGATCGACGACGACCTCGTCACCGGTCGGCGGCACCGCTTCGTTCACGCTCACGATGCTCCGTTTCTTCACCAGTGGCTCGTGGCCGTCACATCGACCCCACCGCACGACGGCGGGCAGAGCGCAAAGCGACTTTCCGGTGAACTCTACGGTGTGTGAGGCGGCGGCCAAAACACAAACGCAGAACGGAGAGTCGGACATCTCGGACGCAATGCCGCACGTCCGGCACCCTGACCTATCGTGGAGCCATGCGAGTCGGAGCCCACTTACGCCAGGACGAAAACCCCGTCGCCACCGCCGAGGACCTGGGAATAGACATCTTTCAGATGTTCGTCACCGACCCGCAGAGCTGGGCCAAACCGCAGCCGCATCCGCACGCCGCCGAGATTCGCGAGTCCGACATCGACGTCGTCGTGCACTCGAGCTATCAGATCAACGTCGCAAGCCTGAACAACAGGTTGCGGATGCCGTCGCGCAAGGCCGTCGAGCTGCAGGCCGCGGCCGCCGCAGACCTCGGCGCGATCGGCCTGGTGGTGCACGGCGGGCACCTGCGCGACGGCGAGGACGCCGCCGAAGGCTTCGCGAACTGGCGCAAACTGTTCGAGCGGCAGCAGGACAAGGGCGGCTTCGGCGTGCCGATCCTGATCGAGAACACCGCGGGCGGCAACCACGCGATGGCGCGGACGCTCGAGTCCATCGAGCGACTGTGGGACGCCGTCGGCGACTTCGGAGAGGCCGGATTCTGCCTGGACACCTGCCACGCGTGGGCCGGCGGCGAGGATCTCATCGGGCTGGTGGAACGGATCCGGGCGATCACCGGGCGCATCGATCTGATCCATCTCAACAATTCGCGCGACGAGTTCGACTCGGGCCGGGACCGACACGCGAACCTCGAGTCCGGACACATCGACGCGGCCGTGCTGGCCGAACTGATGGTCCAGGCGGACGCTCCCGGAGTGCTCGAAACACCGGCCGACGGCATCGCCGCTGATCTGGCCTACCTTCGCGAACACTGAGCCAGACCCTTGCAATTGTTAGCGGCGCCACAGAACTGCCAGTTGTCCGCCTTGTGCATAGGGCGTATTCTGTCAATCGTTACTGGCAAGTAACTTCTCCGGCCAGCCCCCCCTAGTCTGCGCCCCGTGCGCTCGAAGCGCGCGCCGGCGACCACGGAAGAACTGAGATAGGAAGACCCATGGGCCATTACAAGTCCAACCTGCGCGACCTGCACTTCAACCTCTTCGAGATGTACGAGCTCGACAAGGTGCTCGAGAGCGGCGAGTTCGGCGATCTCGACCACGAGGCGGCCGTCGACATGCTGCGCGAGGTCAAGACCCTGGCCGAGGGACCGATCGCGGACTCCTTCGCCGACGCCGACCGCAACCCGCCGGTCTTCGACCCGGCCGACCACTCGGTGACCATCCCCGAATCGTTCAAGAAGTCGTACAGCGCGTTCATCGACGCCGGCTGGGACAAGGTCGGCGTCGCCGAGGACCTGGGCGGTCTGCCGGCTCCGCGTTCGCTGTACTGGGCCATGGGCGAGATGATCCTGGGCGCCAACCCGCCGGTGTTCATGTACGCCGCCGGCTCGGGCTTCGCCAACATCTTCTACGACAACGGCACCGACGAGCAGAAGAAGTGGGCTGCCATCTGCGCCGAGCGCGGCTGGGGCGCCACCATGGTCCTCACCGAGCCGGACGCCGGCTCGGACGTGGGCGCAGGCACCACCAAGGCCGTCAAGCAGGAGGACGGCACCTGGCACATCGAGGGCGTGAAGCGCTTCATCACCTCGGCCGACCAGGACATGACCGAGAACATCTTCCACCTGGTGCTGGCTCGCCCCGAGGGCGCCGGACCGGGCACCAAGGGCCTCTCGCTCTTCTTCGTCCCGAAGTTCCACTTCGACCACGAGACCGGCGAGCTGGGCGAGCGCAACGGCGCCTTCGTGACCAACGTCGAGCACAAGATGGGCATCAAGGCCTCGGCCACTTGTGAGGTCACCTTCGGTCAGCACGGCACCCCCGCCGTCGGCTGGTTGGTCGGCGAGACCCATTCGGGCATCGCCCAGATGTTCGACGTCATCGAGCACGCCCGCATGATGGTCGGCACCA
>JASGFV010000010.1:0-38809 GCA_047605365.1 Gordonia sp. (in: high G+C Gram-positive bacteria) | reverse complement strand
TGACCCTCCCCGAGGGCACCGAGATGGTCATGCCGGGCGACAACACCGAGATGACTGTCAAGCTCATCCAGCCGGTCGCCATGGACGAGGGCCTGCGCTTCGCTATCCGCGAGGGTGGCCGCACCGTCGGTGCCGGCCGCGTCACCAAGATCATCAAGTGATGACCACCCGGCGGGTTCTTGTTCGGAAGTGATTCTGAGGAACCCGCCGGGACATCACGGATCATCAAGTGATCCTCTGATCAACTGATCTCAAAACGCCCGCTCCGAGAAATCGGAGCGGGCGTTTTCGTGTCGAAACCTTGCCTACTTCTTCGGCCAGTCGAACAGTACGGGTGGCCTCGGGCTGCTCGTGGACTACGGCTCCACCAGGTCGAGTTCGTCCGGCCGGATCGGCTCGCGCTCGCCGAGTTTGACCAGAACCACGCCCACGACGACGAGCACGCCGCCCGCCAGCTGCACCGAGGTCGGCACCTCGTCGAGCAGCGCCCACGCGAAGATCACCGCAGCCAGAACCTCGGTCAGCGAGATGAACGACGCCAGCCGCGAGCCGAGGCGGCGGGTGGCCGCGATGCCGGCGGTGTAGGCGACCGCCGCGGTGATCAATCCGAGGACGGCGACGGCCGCCCACCACGGAGTGTCGTGTCCGGCGAGCGTCACCTCGCGCGTCGTCGCGGTCATCGGCAGCAGTCCGACAGCCCGCAGAGGCCCAGGACTCCGGCCGCCGACAGCAGCCCGCCGGACGCGAGCACGATCCCCGGCAGGTCGGGGGCGGCGCTGCCGGACATGATGAAGTAGCCGGCCGCGCCGACCATCGCGCCGAGCGCCCAGGCGACGCCCGCCGCGTCGAGGGAGACGCCGCCGAAGATCTGCAAGACCAGCGTGAGCCCGGCCGCTGCGACCGCTGCGCCGCCGACGGTCAGCAGAGTCGGACGCTGGCTGTGCCGCAACCACAGGTAGACCACTACGGCCACCGGCGCGGTGTATTCGATGAGCAGGGCCACGCCGACCTGCAGTGTCGCGACGGCGTAGAAGTAGCAGAGCTGTGGGACGGCGACCGCGATCACGCCGTACACGACGACGGTCAGCGCGGTCTTGGGCAGTCGCAGAGTCGTCCACTGGCCGCGCAGGGCGAACGCGGCAGGCGCCAGCAGCGCGAGGCCGGCGATCGCCACGCGGACCGTCACGGACGCGCCCGCTGACCACCCGGCCTCGAGCAGCACTTTGGCGATCGGTCCGGAGAGCCCGAAGGAGGTCGACGAGGTGAGGGCGAACAACAGTCCGACGACGAACTGCGGCCGGGTCGCAAGAGCCACGGATTCACTGTAGGGCCGGGCCGATTCCGTAGGCTGACATGGTGCAGATCGTGAGCAGAACCACCGCGGCGGGTGAGGTTCGGTTGGCCGTCCGCGTCTCCGGAGACCTCGCGGAGCAGCGGCCCGTCGTGCTGGTGCACGGCATGGGCGGCGACCATTCGACCTGGCGCGCTCTGGCCCGTGCGCTGTGCGACTCGGCCCGCAGCGTGGTGGCGGTGGACTTGCGCGGTCACGGTCACAGCGGTCGCAGCGTCGACTATCGGCTGCCGGACTTCGCCGACGACGTGCTGCACGTCGTCGACGAGCTGGGCGTGGCCGAATTCGATCTGGTGGGGCATTCGCTGGGTGCGCACACTGCGGCGCGGGTGGCGATGGGGGCGTCGCCGGGGCGGATCGGCGCGCTGCTGCTGGAAGAGATTCCACCGATGCCGCGCGACGACGCCGACCTCGCCGAGGACATCACGCCGACTGCGTCGCTGGGAGAGCGGCTGCGCGGACTCGGCGGACTGGTGGTGGATCCGTGGCCGTACCTGCGTTTCGACAAGCAGCTGCCCGAACAGGTGCAGGCCGAGTTCCGGGTGGCCGAGCCGGACTGGTGGTCGGAGCTGAGCCGGATCGACGCCTCGACCCTGGTGATCTCCGGCGGGACGTCGAGCTTCTTGCCGCCGCGGCATCTGCGCGCCGTGGCCGACGCTCTCCCGAACGGCGACTTCCTGACCATCGACGCAGGTCACAGTGTCCATCGGCGGCGTCCTCGGGAGTTCGCCGACGCGGTGCTCGCGCTGTTCGCCTGATTCACATCCCGGGCTCAGGTACGGCGGCTTCACATCGTATTCAATTGCCGAACACGAAGGCAGTCGGCTTTCGGGTGAATACGAAAGAAGGTGCGTGATGTCTGTTTGGATTGTGTTGGTGATCTTCGGAGTGATCGTCCTTCTGGGCACGATCGCCTCGGCTGCTTCCACGTCTGGCCGCGGTGGTTCTCGCGGTCGTGGATCGAGTTCCTTCACCTCGGGCGACTCCAGCAGCTGGACCAGCTGGAACGGTGACTCCGGCGGCAGCTGGGGTGGCTGGGGCGGTGACTCCGGCAGCAGTTGCGGCGACTCCGGCGGGGGAGGCGGAGGCGACTCGGGCAGTTGCTCCTGACCGCAGACCCTGATTCAGCGCCGTCGTTCATTACTCGATTCGGGTAAGGGGCGACGGCGCTGTTCGCTGTCTGGGACCGCGTGGTCGGTGCTCGCCGGTCAGTTGTGCAGGGGTCTGGGGTCGACGCCGGTGCGCTCCCAGCCTTCGGCGGCCCACGGAACGTAGAGCCAGCGGATCGGCAGGCGATTGAACAGCGGGTTCGACGCGCGCATCACGGCGGCGAAGCGATCGAAGCGCCGCTGGCGGCGGCGGCTCCAGGCCAGATCGCAGACGTCGCGCATCTCTTGCGGCAGGGTGCCGACGACCACGGTGCGCAGGGCGGCGTTCGCCGGTGCTGACACCACGCGCCACAGCAGGCGGGGCATCCAGGCGGGACCGGGCAGACCTTTGCGGAGGTAGCCGCTGGCGTAGACGATCGTCCGGGTCGGGACGAACCGGGTGAGCATCGAGTCCCAGTAGGCGCAGAACTCGTCGTAGGTCTGCGGCTGGCTGCGGGGGCTGATGCCGTACGACTCGTACCAGACCTTGCTCTCTTCGAAGATCTGCTCTTTCTCGGCGCGGCTGAGCCGGCGGATGAACGTGTCGGTGATGTAGAGGACCTGGTCGACGAAGGTCGCGTGCGCCCAATAGAAGAGCTCGGGGTTCAGCGCGTGGTATCGCGAGCCGTCGCTGATGACGCCTTTGATCTCGCGGTGGAAGTCGCGCACGGTGCGGCCCCAGCGGACCGGGTCCTCGGAGTAGACGGTCCGCATCACCGGTGGGCCGGTGCGGCGGGCGCGGCCGAGGAAGTCGGAGAAGATCACCGAATGGTCCTCGACGCCCTGGGCGAGCTGCTCGATGCAGTTCTCGGTGCCGGCGAGGCGCTGGAAGCCCAGCACCATGCGGACGTCGCCGGCGAACTTCCAGATCAGCGAGTCGGCTCCGAGTCGCAGTGCGCACTCCTGCAGTACGAGCTCGGGAGTCGCTTCGCGGACTCCGTCCTCGAACCCTCGGGCGGCGGTCATGGGGTAAGCATATCTGATCGTAGAAACAGAAGTTGCAAAGTGTGTCAATGTATTCGTTCGAGTGGACACACTTCCTCGCTCGAGTCCAGCGCTTGCGATCGGCCGGGTCTAGAGTCGCAGACGTGAACCAGCCCACTTCCGGTCAGGATCGTCGCGACGGGGAAGAGTCCCATCCGCATGAGTTGCACGGCAGGCATTCCGCCGCGAGCGTCGAGCCGACGACGGTGGTGCCGCTGGGACCTTCCGGGCCCGAGAACGTTGTGCCTCAGCCGGACGACGCGCAGAATCCGGCTGGCGCACCGCAGTCGGACAGCGCGGGGACCGTGGTGATCTCGACGTCGTCGGCAGAGGCGGCGCGGACCGAAGCGGCACGAACGGAAATCGTCTCGGCGCCTCCGACTGGCGACGGTGAGACCCGCGTGGTCACTCTGCCGCCGGCCGGCGACGGGGCGACCCAGGTGGTCTCGGTGCGTCCAGCCGATGAACCGCGGGCCGAGGAGCATGCGCCGCAGCCGCAGTTCGCCGAGGCTCAGTATGGTCAGGCGTCGAACCCACAGGCCGAATATGGGCAGGCGTCGAATTCGCAGGGCCGGTACGTGCAAGCTCCCAATCCGCGGGCTCAGTACGGACAGACGACGATCGGGCAGCCGCAGTTCGCGCAGGCTCCGAACACGCCGACCTCGAATCCCTATGCGTCGAACCCTTACGCCCCCAACGTGTACGCCCCCAATGCGTACGCCCCGAACGCGAGCGCCCCGTTCGGGCAGCCTCCCTATGTCCCGAATCAGCAGTTCCCGAACCAGCCTCCGCAGCAGTACCCGTACTCCGGCGGCGTTCCGGGGGCCCCGGTCGGCGTCTACCCGGGCGCACGCGCGCAGAGCCCGCGCGACCCGAATGCGCGGAGCGCTCTGTCGCGCGGCGTGATCTTCGGCGTGGTGGTGATCGTCGGGTACTTCGTGACGTCGTTGATCGTGTCGATCATCGGCGACCACCTCCCGTACGACAATGAGCGGGTGTGGGCGATGTACAGCCTGTGCTGGATTCTGCCGTACTTCGTCGTGGCGGTGATGACGGTGGCGGCCGCCGACACGAAGGTGCGATCTCGTCTCGGAGCGTCAATCGCGGCGTTGCTGGCGGTGATCGTCTACGGTCTGTGGCGGGCGTATGACGCGTGGCGCTACGTCGGTCACCACCACATCGAGCACTTCACCCTGTATCGCGTGGTCGTCTACACGCTGATCGGCCTCAACGTGGCGTTGCTCATGGCCGCCTGGTTCCTCGGCAGGCGACGGTCGTTGATCGTGCTCGTTCTGGCTCCGGTGGCGGGAGTGGTCGCGGGCCTCGCGGTGTGGGGAACCGATGAGCTCATCGGCTCGGACTTCCTCGACGGTGCCGGGGACCTCGTCCGGGATCTGGT
This sequence comes from Gordonia sp. (in: high G+C Gram-positive bacteria), assembly GCA_047605365.1. Classification (GTDB taxonomy): domain Bacteria; phylum Actinomycetota; class Actinomycetes; order Mycobacteriales; family Mycobacteriaceae; genus Gordonia. Next base: position 33,927 of record JASGFV010000010.1, on the reverse strand, counting down.
GTGGACGACGATCGACACCGCGACCATGGCGGTGATCGCCGTGTTGTTCGCGTGGCTGGCGGTACTGCTCGACAATGCGCTGACTCCCGCGCGCCCGGCAGCGTCGTCGACTCGCTGACCGCGATTCCGATGCAGTAGGAGTACCGCCGGCCGTTCGCGCCGACAGCTCGGCGGGCCTGGTCTGTCGAGCTCGATCCTTCATCCGGATGCCTTCTTCGTCCTGGCCCGGCGCGAGCGATCCGCCGAGGTTAGAGTCGCAACTATGAACCAGCCCTATTCCGGCCCGGATCGTCGCGGCGGGGAAGAGTCTCCCCCGCCTGAACTCAACGGCAGGCATTCGGCCGCCGGCGTCGAACCCACGACGGTGGTGCCGCTGGGATCGTCGGGGCGCGACGACGACGCGCAGCCGGCGGGGAGTGCCGGAACCGAGGTGATCTCGACAGCGTCGGTGGACGCCGTGCGTACCGACGCCGTGCGTACCGGGGTCGCCACGGGGCTTCCGGGCGGCGACGGCGCGACACAGGTGGTGTCCACGCCGCCCGCGGGTGAGGCGGGCGTCCCGGAACAGGCTCCACAGGCGCAGTTCGGGCAGTTCCCGAACGCCTACGCTCCGAACGCCTACGCTCCGAACCCCCAATCCCCGTTCGGCCCGCCGTCGTACATGCCGCCGGGACAGTCGCCGGCACTTGGTCCGGTGTGGAACGGGAGCGGGCCGGGGCAGTGGCAGTCCGGCTATCCGTCGCCCGATGGTTATGCGGGTTACCCGTCCGGGAACGTCCGGCCCTCGACTGTTCCGCGGCCGACGCCCGCGAAGGCCTTCGGAGCGAGCCCCGTCGTGGGGATTGTCGCCGTCGTATTCTTCGTGGTCGGGAATTTCGCGGTCACGCTCGGAGCCAACTGGGCCGGACAGCAGTACTCCTTCGACGACTGGCAGTGGGCGCTCATGCGAATGCTGTGGGTGCTGCCGTATCTGGTGGCGGCGCTCTGCGTCGGCCTCGCCGTGAACACGCGGCTGCGGACGAGAACGGGCACGGTGTTGCTCGCGCTGGGAAGCGTCGCCGTGATGTTCGTATGGAACCTCGTGCTCGCGATCGGCTTCTGGACGGAGGCCGTCGCCGACGTGACTTCTTCCTGGTTCAGGTTTCCGGTGTTCGCGGGCATCGCGATGACGCTGATGGTCGCGGCCTGGTATCGAGCGCGACGGACATCGTCGTTGACGCTCGTGCTCGCTCCGGTGGCGGGCGTGGTGACCGCAGTGACGTACTGGTTGCTGGTGGGCGTCACCAGGAGCTCGTCTCCAACGCCGGTGTCCGTCGCGCTGATGAATCTGTGGAGCTACACGTTGCCGGCCGTGGTCATCGCCGTCGTGTTCGCGTGGCTGGGCGTTCTGCTCGACAAGCTGGTCGGCGGGCGAGTCCCTGCCGGTTCCGCTCAGTAGGCTCGACGGCATGGTCTATCAGCCCGGAGCCAACAACCCGTTCGCGGTGCAGGGGAAGCACGGCGGCATGCCGACCTTCTCGGTCCGCGCCAGCAAGCCGCAGTTGCCGCCGGTCGACGTGATTCTGGAGACGGCTCAGGTGGTGTCGTTGCCGATGCGCACCGAGTTCCGCGGGATCACGGTGCGGGAGGCGATGATCTTCCGCGGCCTGAAGGGCTGGGGTGAGTTCTCGCCGTTCACCGAGTACGACGACGTCGAGGCCGCGAACTGGCTGGCCGCCGGTGTGGAGGCGGCGTGGCAGGGGCCGCCGCCCGCGATCCGCGACACCGTGCCGGTCAACGCGACGGTGCCGGCGGTCCCGGCCGAGCAGGTGGCCGAGGTCCTGGCGCGCTATCCGGGCGCGACGACGGCCAAGGTCAAGGTCGCCGAGGCCGGTCAGACCCTCGACGACGACGTCCAGCGGGTCGCTGCGGTGCGCGAGCTGATCCCGAACGTGCGGATCGACGCGAACGGCGCCTGGGACGTCCCGACCGCGATCGAGGCGATCGCCGCCATCGGCGACGTCGAGTACGTCGAGCAGCCGTGCGCCACCGTCAAGGAGCTGGCCGCGGTGCGCCGGGTGGTCGGGATGCCGATCGCGGCCGATGAGTCGATCCGCCGCGCCGAGGATCCGCTGCTGGTGGCCAAGGCGGAGGCCGCCGACATCGCGGTGCTGAAGGTCGCGCCGCTGGGCGGCATGCGCAAGGTGCTCGCCCTGAGCAGTGCGCTGAAGATGGACGTGGTGATCTCGTCGGCGCTCGACACCGCGATCGGCATGTCGTCGTCGATCTCGGCCGCCGCGGCGCTGCCGACGCTCGACCATGCGTGCGGCCTGGGCACCGGGGCGTTGTTCATCCGCGACGTCGCGCCGTCGTTCGTGCCGCGCAAGGGGGTGGTCCGCCCGCGGATCATGCAGCCCGACGTCGACCTTCCGCTGGCGTCCAAGGAACGTCGCCTGTGGTGGGAGGAGCGGCTGCGGCGCTGCCACGCGATTCTGATGGCTCGCTGACGGGCAATCCGCCGAAGCTCTAGAAACAGATTGAAGATTCTGTTCCAATGAAGGAAGCCGACCGCGACCTTCAGGAGGAGTCATGGCCACGCCTCTGCTCGCCCAGCCCACCCCCGGGAGTCACCTGAAGCCGGTGCCGGTGACCGGACGCAACGGCGTCCTCGAGGTGCTCGGCATGCGGCGCGACCCGTTCGGCTTCGCGAAGAGGCGACGCGCCGAGTTCGGCGACGTCTACGCCGTCAACGCGTTCGGCATCACGATGGTGATGGGCAACGGGGCGCCGGCGGCGAGCGAGATCCTGATGAACCGCGACAAGGCGTTCGCCAACGCACCCGCGTGGAGCTACTTCATCGGCCCGTTCTTCAACCGCGGCATCATGCTGCTCGACTTCGACGAGCACCGCCATCACCGGCACATCATGCAGCAGGCGTTCTCGCCGACGGTCCTCAAGGGCTACTTCGACGAGTTGCAGCCGGTCATCGTCGACGCCGTGTCGCGCTTCCCGGCAGGCCGCGTCCACCTGCTGCAGGAGTTCAAACAGCTCACGCTCGACGTCGCACTCGAGATCTTCCTCGGCGTCGAACTCGGTCAGTCCGAGGCGGATCGCCTGAACAAGGCCTTCATCGACACGGTGCGGGCGGGCGTCGCACTGGTGCGCAAGCCGGTGCCGGGCGGGCGCTGGTGGAAGGGACTGCGGTCGCGGCGGGTGCTGGAGGATTTCTTCTACCGGCACATCGAAGCCAAGCGCGCCACGCGCACGCCGGATCTCTTCTCTGTGCTGTGCCACGCCGAGAGCGACGACGGGCATCGCTTCACCGACGAGGACGTGGTGAACCACATGATCTTCGTGCTGATGGCGGCGCACGACACGTCGACCATCACGATGACGCAGATGGCGTACCGGATGGCCCAGCACAGGCAGTGGCAGGACGCCGCACGGGAGCAGTCGCTGGAGATCGGTGCGACGTTCGGCTACGACGATCTGGAGCGTTTCACCGTGCTCGACGCGGTGATGAAGGAGTCGCTGCGCCTCTGCCCGCCGGTTCCGGCGCAGCCGCGGACGGCGATCAAGGACACCGAGATGCAGGGCTACTTCATCCCGGAGGGCACTATGGTGGTGATCCCGCAGCTCGCCAATCACCGCGACCCGGCGTACTTCTCGGATCCGGATTCCTTTGATCCCGAACGCTTCTCGCCGGAGCGCGCGGAGGACAAGGGGCACCGGCTCGCGTGGATGCCGTTCGGGGGCGGCGTCCACAAGTGCATCGGGCTGTATTTCGGACAGATGGAGATCAAGACGATCATGCACAACCTGTTGCGCGACTTCGACTGGTCGATCCCGCCGGGCTACGAGATGCCGATGGACTATAGCGCGCTGCCGGTCCCGAAAGACGGGCTGCCGGTCACGCTGACCCGGCGGCCGGCGGCGGGGCGTCGCCGGTGACGGCGCGCAAGACGCGGGTCACCGCCGGACCTGAGGCCCAGGAGTCGGCGATCCTGGCCGCGGCGGCTGAGGAGTTCACGAAAGTCGGTGTGCGCCAGGCGAACATGGACACGATCGCGAAGCTCGCCGACGTCAGCCGGTCGACGCTGTACCGCCGCTTTCCGAGCAAAGACAACCTGCTGATCGCGCTCGCCAACGTGACGTTCGAGCGCGGGATGAGCCTGCTGGAACAGTCGGTGGAGGGGCTCGGGCCCCGCGACGCGGTGGTCGAGGCGTTCGCCTGCGGCGCCGCCCTGGTCAACGACGATCCGCTGCTGCGCCGAATGGTGCTGGAGGACTACGAGATTCGTGCGGTCACGGCGTCGATGAGCGCGCTGTTCATCGACATGGTGACCGGGCGGGTCAGCAAGACGTTGCGTACGGCCGGGGCGACGATGCCCGACGAGGATCTGCGTCAGGTGGTGGAAATCCATGTGCGGCTGGTGATCTCGTTCCTCGAAGTGCCCGACGAGGACCCGGAGCGACGGACCCCGGAGTACGTCCGCGGGTACGCCGCCAAGTACCTGGCCCCGATGGTCCACTGACCTGCCCCGCCTGCTTCGAGGAGTCCGAATGGAACTGCGTTCACTGCTGTCGTCCCGTGAGCGGGCGGATCGGCGGGCCGCCGCGCTGCGTGCAGCGCTCGCCGGCAAGGTCGTGGCGATCACCGGCGGCGCCCGCGGCATCGGTCTGGAGACCGCGCAGCAGTTGCTGGACGCCGGGGCCCGCGTCGCGATCGGCGACGTCGACGCCGACGCGGTGGGCAAAGCCGCGGCCGATCTCGGCGTCGAGGGCGTCGAACTGGACGTGACGGACTCGTCGTCGTTCACGTCGTTCCTGGACGCCGTCGAAGAGCGGGTCGGAGCGGTCGACGTGCTGATCAACAACGCCGGCATCATGCCGGTCGGTGCATTCCTCGAGTACGACGAGGCTCTGATCCGCCGGACCGTCGAGGTAGACCTGGTCGGCGTGATGCTCGGCAGCCGGGCGGCGGCGCGGCGGATGGTCGCGCGGGGCCGCGGCCAGATCGTGAACGTCGCGTCGGTCGCGGGGCGGCTGGCGAATCCGGGTCTGACCGTCTACAACGGCGTGAAGGCAGGGGTGATCGAGTTCTCGGAGGCGCTCGACGCCGAGCTCGTCCTCTCCGGCGTGCGCGTGTCGACGGTGCTGCCGACGTTCACCCACACCGGTCTGATCGACGGGCTGGTCACCAACTCGATGGTCAAGGCCGTCGAGCCGAAGGACATCGCCGAGCAGATCCTGGCGGTGATCGCCCGGCCCCGGGTGCGAGTGACCGCACCCCGGTCGATGGGCTGGGTGGGGGTGAACGTGATTTTGCCGCACGCGGTGAAGCGGCGGCTGCGGTCGCTCACCAAGACCGACACCATCTTCTTGAATCCCGACTCGTCGGCGCGCGCGGGCTACAGCGCGCGGATCGGACAGTGAACCCGCCTAGGCTCTAGTGCGTGGTGTCGACGAGTGCAACGCGGTCGGCGTACGCCCGTTGGCGGGCGGCGCGTCGCGAGCTCAGCGCTGCGCGCGATGCGCTGATCGACGCCGAGCGGGTCTCTGAAGCCGCTGGCGGCCGTCGCGTCTGGGCGACCGCGGTGGTCGTCGTGGTGCTCGCCGCCGCGCTGGCCGGGTTCGCGGTGTGGCGGGCGGTGGCGACCACACCGGAGTTCACGGACGCGCAGGTGGTGCAGGCCGCGCGCGACCGGGTGACCGTGCTGCTCAGCGCGGACAGCGACGACCCGTCGCGCGCCAAGGCCGTGCTGGCCGGGGCCACCGGCGACTTCTACGACACCTTCGCCCAGTCCGCCGACAGCTACACCGAGTACATCGGCGAGCATGGCGCGCACGGCACGGCGACCATCGACGCGGCGGTGTTCGACGGCCGTCGCGGTGACGATTCCGCGGTGCTGGTGGTGGCGCGGGTCCGGGTCGACACGAAATCGTCGTCGAACACCGGCGACCGCCGGCTCCGGCTGCGCGTGGTGATGACGCCGGAGGACGGCGCCCTGAAGATGTCCGGCGTCAGGTTCGTGTCGTGAGCAGGCGCTGGACGCTGCCGATCGCGGTGTGCTCCGCCGTGCTGGCGGTGGTGCTGTGCGTGGCGGCGGTGATGTGGCGGACCCCGGCGGCCGCGCAGACGCGCAGCGCCGACGAGTTGTCCGCGCAGGCGGGCGGGATCGTCGCGACGGTGTTCTCGGCGTCGCGCCCGACGTGGAAGGCCGACCGGGCGCGGGCCCGGAGTCTGACGGCGGATCCGTTCGCGACGTCGTCGTCGAAGGCCCTGTCCGACGGTCCGCCCGACGGCGTGCAGGAGGTGCGCTGGACCCCGACCGACGTCGGCGTGGTCGACGCGCAACCTGAGTCCGGGGAAGTGCTGGTGGTGGTGCGGGCGACGGTGACGCCGATGAGTGGGGCAGCGTCGTCGCAGGTCAAGTCGGTGCAGGCGCGCTTCGTGCGGGACGATGGGCGCTGGCTGCTAAGTGGTTTGGACGAGCTGCGATGACGTCCGGTGACGCCAGGTTGCGGGCCGCGCGCACCCGTTACGACGACGCGGTGCACGCCGAACGCCGAGCCCGTGTGGCGGCGGCCCCGGAGATCAGGGCTCGCCGCGAACGACTGCGACGTGCTGCCAGGTGGGGCGTCGTCGCGTGCGTGCTGGTGATCGTCGGCTGCCTGGTCGCGGCAGCGTTGTTCGTCTGGTCGGGAGCGCGCGATCAGCGTCGCCTGGACGACGACGAGCAAGCCCGCGATACGGCGAGCACGACCGTTGCGGCCCTGCTGACCGCCGATCCCGCGCATGCGGACGCCTATGTGGACCGGGTCCTGTCGCTGACGGCCGGCGCCCAGCACGAGCGCGTCGCCAAGGCGCGCGACCAGCTCCGCGACGCCGTCGCCGCCGAACCCGAACCGAACACCGGGCAGGTGCTGTCGGCCGGGGTGACGGGGCGTTCGGGCGACGACGTCGTGGTGGTGCTGGTGGCGCAGGCGAGTGATCCGTCGCTGATCGGCGCGTCGGCCGCGGACCGCCGGATCACGCTGCGGGTCACCATGACCGAGCGCGACGATCGCTGGCTGCTGAGTCGATCGGAGGTCGTCGAATGACGGAGGTGCGACGACGCTGGCGACGACTGCCGAAGTCGGAGCGGCGGTGGCTCGCGGGATGGGCGACCGCGGTGGTCCTGCTGCTGACGGTGGCCGCGATCGCCGGGGCCGTCGCGTGGCGGTCCGGCGACGACGACCAGCTCGCTGCCCGCCACGACGTGGAGTTCGCCGCGGCCGAGTCGGTGCGCGCCCTGATGACCTTCGGGCCCGACGACGACGCGGCGCACCGGACCGCCGTGGCCGGGCGCCTGACCGGGCTGCTCGCCGCCGACTACGCGGGCCGCGGGCCCGACGTCGTGTTCCCCGGGGCCGTCGAGTCCGAGGTGGCGATGAGTGTCGACGTGCTGGAAGTGGCGGTGCAGCATCTGGATCCGTCGCGGGCGACCGCGCTGGTGTTCGCCGACCAGACGATCACCGCGGGGAGCGGAGATCCGGACCGGGTCGGCGTCGCCCGGTGGGCAGAGCTGACACGGGTCGACGGGAAGTGGCGGCTCGCCGGGCTCGGGCCGGTGTCTCCGCAGTAGCCGGCGAACGTCAGCGGGGCGCGGTTCGCTCCGGCCAGGTGCCGCCGTAGTCGTTCGGCCGGATGCCGTTACGATCGACGAATGATCGTCGATCGCCTTGCCAAAGCCCTGTCCGGACTACTGCTCGTCATGGGGGTGCTGCACTTCTTGGTGCCGAAGCCCTTCGACGCGATCGTCCCAGAGGAAATCCCCGGTGACCCGCGCACCATGACCTACGCCTCCGGCGTCGCTGAGATCGCCATCGGCGCCGCGCTGCTGCCGGCCAAGTCCCGCCGTACCGCCGCCGCGCTGGCGACCGCGCTGTTCATCGCCGTCTTCCCGGCGAACGTCAACACCATCCGCGTCTTCGCGGACAAGGGCCCGCTGCTGAAGGGCATCGCCTGGGCCCGACTGCCGCTGCAGATCCCGCTGATCGTGGGGGGCTGGTACGTCTGGCGCAAGACCCCCAAGGCTGCCTGATCTCGTTACGCTGCCTCGTTCCTAGCCTGTGAACCGCTAGGCGAGCGCGCGTATCGAGCCACCCCGCTGGTTGAGCGAGCTTGCGAGTCGAAACCTCTGCTGGACAGCAGGTTTCGACTCGCTCCGCTCGCTCGACCAGCGAGACGGGACGCCGAAGTCAGCAGACTTCCCTTACAGACCGGAGGGCACTCACAGCGAGCGGAAGTGCTTGCGCTGCTCGGCCGTCAGCTTCTCGGTGGCGTAGCTCAGGGCGGTGCGGCCCAGCTGGCCGGCGTGCGCCTCCAGGTAGTCCAGAAGAAGCTGTTCGTCGACGCGTTTGCCCATCTCTCGCAACATCCAGCCGAAGGCCTTCTGGATGAGGTCGCGGCGGTCGTCGATCACCAGGGGCGCGACGTCGAGCACGGCCTGCGGCCGGCCGGCCTTGGTGAAGGCGAAGCAGCCGATCACGCCGACCCTGCGCTCCCACAGGCCTTCTCGCGCAGCCCAGTCCAGGAGCTCGGCGTGACTGTCGCGGGTCACCAGCCATGCTCCGAGGAGCGGGTCGGCCGAGCAGTCCACCAGGTCCCAGTTGTTGACGCGGCCGCGACGCACCGCGGCGCGATACATCTGGACCCACCGCGCGCGGTCGGCGTCGTCGGCCCTCGCCGCGGTGAGCGTCGCGACGAAAAGTGCGAGTTGGCGGACCTCGTGAAACTCGTTGTCCAGCAGGCGATCGGCCGTCGACAGCGGAAGTCCGCGCAGCTTCTTGCTCAGCGATCGCAGCTCAGGCACCCGCACGCCGCAGAACCGGTCGCCTTCGCCGTATCCGCCGGGGCCGGCCTTGAAGAACCACTCCTGGCCGGCGACGCGCTCGGGCTCGCCGAGGGCCAGAACGGCCGCGGCGATCTGCTCGGCCGTCGACGACGGACCCACCCGATCGACCGACTCGGTCACGGCAGCACCTCGTCGACGGGGGTGGGCGTCGACACCGCAGAGCGCATTTTCATCACTCGTCCCGCCCGCCCCGCGCCGACGACGCCGGTGAGGAGTCCGGCGCGGGCGTAGTACGCGAGGAAGCGGCGACCGTCGTCGTCGATCACGTACACGTCGTCGTCGGCCCGCGGCGCACCCAGCAGCTGGATCTTGAGGCCGTATTGGTCGCTCCAGAAGTACGGGACGGCGGGTGGCGGCGACGGCGTGCCGCCGATCGCGGCGGCGACGACGGCGGCCTGGTCCACGGTGTGGTTCCAGTGCTCGACGCGGTGTCGATGTCCTTGCGGGCGTTCCCAGTTCGCGACGTCGCCGAGGGCGTACACGTCCGGGGCGGAGGTGCGGCCCGCGTCGTCGCACAGGATGCCGCCGCGCCCGGCGGCCGACACCGGCGCAGTGGCGATCGACGAACCGTCGAGCCAGTCGAGGTCGGGGACTCCGCCGATGCCGACCAGCACGACGTCGGCCGGGAGCATCGTGCCGTCGCCGAGTTCGACGCCGCCGACGCGATCGCCGGCCGCGTTCGGGACCAGCCTCCGCACGCCGGTCCCGGTGCGGACGTCCACGGCGGCCTCTTTGTGCAGGCGGCCGACGAGTGCGCCCACCGTCGTCCCGAGCGCGGCGGCCATCGGTGCGGGCGCGGGTTCGACGACGGTCACGTCCACGCCGAGCCCCGACATCGTCGCCGCCGCTTCGCATCCGATGAACCCCGCGCCCACCACCACGGCCCGGCGGCCCGGAGCCAGTTCGGCGCGGAGCGCGACGGCGTCGTCGTAGGTCCGCAGCAGATGCACCCCGGGCAGACCGCCGCCGTCGCCGGGGAAGGGGCGCGGCGCGAGACCGGTGGCGAGCACCAGCGTTCGGTAGTCCAGGCACGACGTCACGCCGTCGCGCACGCAGGTCAAAACGTGCGACGACGCTTCGACCCCGATCGCCCTGGTCCGAAGCCGGAGTTCGATGCCCGCGTCGTCGTAGAACCCGGCGGGCTTGAGGTCGACGCGGTCGTCGTCGCCGGCGAGGACCGATTTGGACAGCGGGGGCCGGTCGTACGGCGGGTGGGCCTCTTCCGACACGATCGTGATGGGCGCGTCGAAACCGTTGCCGCGCAGAAATTCCGCGACCCGGACCGAGCCGAGACCGCCGCCGACCAGCGCCAAGGGCGAGGCCACGGTTCAGAACTCCACTTTGAGGCGGTCGGCGGTGGGCCGGGCCTGGCAGCCCAGGATGTAGCCGTCGGCGACGTCATCCGGGTCGAGTGCGCCGCAGTTGTCCATCTCGACGGTGCCCTCGGTCAGCGTGCAGGCGCACGACCCGCATTCGCCCTCCTGGCACGAGTACGGGGCGTCGAGCCCGGCGGCGAGCATGACGTCGACCAGCGTCCGCGAGCGCGGCCAGGTCAGGGTGTGCAGATCGCCGTCGAGCTCCACCTCGACGACGGCTGCGGAGGCGGCCTCGTCGTCGGACACCTCGGCGGGCTCGACGTCGGCGAACGGGTCGCCGGACAGCGAGTTGTAGACCTCGGCGTGCACGCTGCGGTGGTCGAACCCGGCCTTGCCCAGTGCCTGGTGCACGGCGTCCATGAACGGTCCGGGCCCGCAGAGGAAGGCGCTGTGGGTGGCGGCGAACGGGCCGAAGAGGGCGGTCAGCGTCCGGACGTTCGGGAGTCCCTGCAGCGATTCGAGCCAGTGGATCAGGGTGAGGCGGCCGGGCTGGGTGGCCTGCAGATCGCGCAGTTCGTCGGCGAAGATCACGTCGCCCTCGCTGCGGTTCGCGTAGAAGAAGACGACGGGTCCGGTGCCGTCGGCGAGGGCGGCCTTGAGGATCGACATCACCGGGGTCACGCCGGATCCGGCGGCGATCAGCAGCAGGGGAGCGTGCAGGTTCCGCGGCGAGAAGACGCCGGACGGCGGGAGTGCCTCGATCTGCGCGCCCTCGACGAGGCGGTCGCACAGCCAGTTGGAGCCGTAGCCGTCGACGGTCCGCTTGACCGTCACCTTCGGGAGCTTGTCGATGCGCGGGGCCGACGACAGCGAATAGCAGCGGGCCACCGAGCCGGTCTGCTCGCTGGGGATGCGGAGGGTGAGGAACTGGCCGGGCAGATAGTCGCTGAACTTGTCCGCGTGCAGGTCGGGGAGGTCGAACACGATGCTGCGGGCGTCGGGCGTCTCGTCGATCACCTCGGCGACGGTGAGGATCGCGCTGCGCGCGGAGTGCGGGGTCAGCTCGGCCATGGCGCCCTCTCGAAGTAGAACACGTTCTACTTAGCCTAGCAGTCCGGCGGACGGCATCACTCGGCGAACGCGGGCTCGACGGCGGCCAGGCCGTCGACGAGGACGGTGCAGCCGGCGTCGAGCAGTCCCAACAGATCTTCTTCCGGGTCGGCGACCCATTTCTCGTAGGCGGCCAGTGCGACGCCGAGCAACTGCCAGCCGATGCTTTGCGGCAGATGCTCGCCGGGCTGCACGCCCAGCCGCGCGGCGACGTGCTCGGCGACCACCTGTCGCCATTCGCCGAACATCAGCATCGAATACGCCTGCAGGGTCGGCACCCGCAGCACCAGGGTCATCCGGGTGCGGTGCTGGTCGCGGTATTCCGGCGGGACGTCGTTGAAGGCGATCAGCGCGCGGCGCAGGCTCTCGCCGAGCGGTGTGTCCGGCGGCTGGTTCCTCAGTGCTCGGCGCATGAAGTCCAGATGGTCCTCGAAGTCGCCCCACACCATGGCGTTCTTGGACGGGAAGTAGCGGAACAGGGTGCGGCGGGCGAGTCCGGTGGCGGCGGCGACGTCGTCGACGCTGGTGGCGTCGAATCCCTTGGCGGCGAAGAGCTCCAGCGCCGTCGCGCCGAGTTCGGCGCGGGTCGTCGCCGGTGGACGTCCGACGTTTGCGGTGGTCGCCACGGTCTTCTCCTTCGATTTTCGGGAATCGCTGGCAATTGTGCACCTGGTGCCATTATCGTATGTCGTGCATCACATCGAATGCTACGGAAAGGATGGATCACATGGCCGACAAGAACCCGACACAGGACGCGGCGCCCGCCGAGGTCGCCACCGACATCGTCACCGAGTCGCTGGTCGAAGAGGTGTCGATCGACGGGATGTGCGGCGTCTACTGATGACCGCTGCATCGATCTCAGCTTCCGGCGGTCATCCGGCCGCCGGAAGCGACGTCGGGCGCGACGCGTTCGACGTGACCTGCGCCTGGCGGCTCAACCCCAGCGTCGCCCTCCGGCCCGAACCCTTCGGCGCCCTGCTGTACCACTTCGGCACGCGCAAGCTGTCGTTCCTCAAGAACCTCGCCGTCGTCGATCTGGTGCAGAGCCTGACCGACCACCCGAGCGCCGACGCGGCGATGACCGCCGCCGGCCTCGGGGACGCCGAACGCCCCCTCTACCTCCAGGCGCTGACCGCGCTGGCCGACTCCGGAATGATCGTTCCGGGCGAGGAGTGAACCCATGACCACCGTGGAACGTCCTTCGACGAGCTCAGGAATCGGATCGACGAGCTCAGGAAGCATCGACTACGACCTTCCGTCGACTGTCCCGCCGCTCGACCTGCCTGCCGTCGCGCCGCCCAAGGTGGGCCGGCTCGTCGACCAGTTCGAGAAGGGGCTCGACGCCCCGATCTGCCTGACCTGGGAGCTGACCTACGCCTGCAACCTGGCGTGCGTGCACTGCCTGTCGAGCTCGGGCAAACGCGATCCGCGCGAGCTGAGCACCGAGCAGTGCAAGGCGATCATCGACGAACTGCAGCGCATGCAGGTCTTCTACGTCAACATCGGCGGCGGCGAGCCGACCGTGCGCCCGGACTTCTGGGAACTCGTCGACTACGCCACCGACCACCAGGTCGGCGTGAAGTTCTCCACCAACGGCCTGCGCATCACCCCCGACGTCGCGCGGCGCCTGGCGGCCTCCGACTACGTCGACGTCCAGATCTCGCTCGACGGCGCGACCGCCGAGGTCAACGACGCCGTGCGCGGTCCGGGATCGTTCGACATGGCCGTCCGCGCGCTGGAGAACCTGAAGAACGCCGGCTTCAAAGACGCCAAGATCAGCGTCGTCGTGACGCGCGAGAACGTGACTCAGCTCGATGAGTTCAAGGCCCTCGCCGACGCCTACGACGCCACGCTGCGCATCACCCGCCTGCGTCCGTCCGGCCGCGGCGCCGACGTCTGGGACGACCTGCACCCGCTGCCCGAGCAGCAGCGCGACCTGTACGAATGGCTGGTGGAGCACGGCGACCGCGTGCTGACTGGCGACTCCTTCTTCCACCTGTCGGCCTTCAGCGGCAACGGCGGAAGCGGCCTGCCCGGCCTGAACCTGTGCGGCGCCGGGCGCGTGGTGTGCCTGATCGATCCGGTGGGCGACGTGTACGCCTGCCCGTTCGCGATTCACGAGAACTTCCTGGCCGGAAACATCGTGTCCGACGGCGGATTCCAGCAGGTGTGGCAGCGGTCGGACCTGTTCAGCGAACTGCGCGAGCCGCAGAGCGCTGGCGCGTGCACCAAGTGCCAGCACTTCGACGCGTGCCGCGGCGGCTGCATGGCCGCCAAGTTCTTCACCGGGCTTCCGCTCGACGGCCCGGACCCGGAATGCGTGCAGGGCTACGGCGAATCGCTGTTGGCCGGCGACCGCACCAAGCCGACTGCGAACAAAGACCATTCGCGCGGCGTCCCGCTGCAGCTGATGACCCGCCCGCCGTCGCGCGACTGCGACGAGAACCCGCTCGCCGGCTTCCTGCCGACGACGGCGACGGGCTGCTCGTCGTCCGCCTGCGGCACGCACTGACCCCTCTACTCCCTGACGAAAGTTTCCCGATCGATGTCCAAGATCTCTGAATTCCTCGAACAGAACCCGTGGCGCCGGAACCCGTGGTTCGAGACCGTGGGGGAGGCGCAGCGTCGTGCGCGCAAGCGCCTGCCCAAGACCGTCTACTCGTCCCTGGTCGCCGGCACCCAGGGCGGCGTCACCGTCAACGACAACGTCGAAGCGTTCAGCGAGATCGGCTTCGCCCCGCACGTCGTCGGCGCGACTCCCGAACGCAACCTGACCACCACCGTGATGGGGCAGGAACTGTCGTTCCCGGTGATGATCTCGCCGACCGGCGTGCAGGCGGTGAACCCCGACGGCGAGGTCGCGGTGGCCCGTGCCGCCGCGGCCCGCGGCACCGCGATGGGACTGTCGAGCTTCGCCAGCAAGCCCGTCGAAGAGGTCACCGCCGTCAACGACAAGGTGTTCTTCCAGATCTACTGGCTGGGCAGCCGTGACGACATCCTGGCCCGTGCCGAGCGCGCCCGGGAGGCCGGCTGCAAGGGTCTGATCGTCACCACCGACTGGGTGTTCAACGTCGGGCGCGACTGGGGCAGCCCGGAGATCCCGGAGAAGGTGGATCTGCGGGCCGTCGCCAAGCTGGCGCCGGAGATGATCAACAAGCCGAGCTACGCCCTGAGCTGGTTCCGCGACGGCAAGCTGATCATTCCGGACCTGAGCGCTCCCAACATCGCACACAAGGGGGAGCCGGGCCCGACGTTCTTCGACGTCTACGGCACCTGGATGAACACCCCGCCGCCCACCTGGGAGGACTTGCAGTGGCTGCGTGAGCAGTGGGGCGGGGAGTTCATGGTGAAGGGCATCGGGCGGCTCGACGACGCGAAGCGCGCCGTCGACATCGGCGCCACCGCCATCTCGGTGTCCAACCACGGCGGCAACAACCTCGACGGCACGCCCGCCACCATCCGCGTCCTGGGTCCGATCGCCGACGCCGTCGGCTCCGAGCTCGACGTCCTGCTCGACGGCGGCATTCGTCGCGGCAGCGACGTCACCAAGGCCCTGGCCTTGGGAGCCAAGGCAGTGATGATCGGTCGCGCGTACCTGTGGGGCCTGGCCGCGAACGGGCAGACCGGCGTCGAGAACGTCCTCGACCTGCTGCGGATGGGCCTCGACTCGTCGCTGATGGGTCTCGGCAAGTCCGACGTCGCCGACCTCGACCGCTCCGACCTGATCCTGCCCGAGGGCTTCGAAGAGGTCTTCGGCGGGTAGCCGAGACTCTTCACCGCCGGCTGAGCTTGTCGAAGCCTGTGGCGGGGCCGGCGCCGGACCCTTCGACAAGCTCAGGGAGCGGGAAGATGAGACGAGCTCCGGGAGCGGGGAGACGAGCTGAGACGAGTCAAGAGGCTCCTTTTGCAGATCCAGCCCGCTCAACCGGCCGGGGGACTCAGGCGGTCGCGAGCGCGGCGGTCGGGTGGACGGCCACCGCGCGCCGGCTGGGCGGCAGCGACGCGACCAGCACGACGACGGCGGTGGCGGCGACGATCGCCGTCAGCGCCGGCCAGGGGAGGCCGATGACGAACCCCGAGGTGACCGATCCGATGATCGACTGACTGCCGACCGCGCCGAGCACCACGCCGAGGATCAGGCCGACGGTCGCGGCGGTGCCGGACAGGGCCAGCGCCTCGAGGGTGATCATCTGCCGGATCTGGCGCCCGGTGAACCCCATCGCGCGCAGTATGCCGATCTCACGGGTGCGGGCGATCACCGTCAGCGACATGGTGGAGACGAATCCGACTCCGGCGATGACCGCGGAGATCGCGATCAGCGCGATGAGGATCGCCGACGTGGTCTGCAGCATCTGACGGGTCTCCTCCACCTGGTGCGGGGTGAGGCCGGTCCAACTGTCGACCGACGCGGTGAGTACGTGCATGCCGGCGGCGATCGTGGTGATGAGGGTGACGCCGATCAGCAGGCCGATCGTCGAGCGGGTGGTCCGGCGGGGATCGCTGACGGCGTTCTTGCGGGCGACGAGGGCCGCGGATCCCGGGCCGCCGAGCCGTCCGGCGAGGGCCACCAGGCGCGGCAGAAACATCGGCGCGCCGATCAGCACACCGACACCGAGCAGGACCGCGCCGACGAACGCCGCCAGAAAGCCGGCCGGGCTGTCGCCGTGCTCGCCGAGCAGGCAGGCGCCGACCAACGCCACGACGCCGGCCGCGGACAGCAGTGCGGCGAAGACGGCACGGAGCCGGGAGTCGACCGGGCGGGCTCCGTGCAACGCCTGCGCGCCCAGCGAGCGCCGCGTGCCGACGGCGGTGGCGACGATCGCGGTCGCGATCACCGCGAGCGCCGACGCCACGGCCCCGCCCGGCAGCGCGGTGTAGTGCACGTCGGGGATCAGGTCACGCCCGCGCAGAATCGCCCGCAGCACCCCGACGATCGCCACGCCGACCAGCAGGCCGACGCCCGCTCCGACGGCTGCGACGCGGGCGACCGCGCGAATCATACTGGCGCGCAACTGCTTCCCACTGGCGCCGATGAGTCGCAGCAGGGTCAGTTGCCGGGTGCGGCCGGCCACGACGGTGTCGACGCCGTTGGCGATGACGATCGCCGACACGAACAGCGCGATGCCGATGAAGACCGACGAGACGACGTCGAGCACCACGCCGGCCGCACCGCCGTTGGCCTGACTCTGCTTGTCGAGGACGTCGCTGACCCCGAAGAGGGTGGTCGCGTAGCAGGAGGCCAGACCGGCGACGACGCCGATCGTGGCGACCTCCCGCATCTTGCCGATGGTCAGGCGGGAACTGGTGGCCCTCATGCCGCCACCTCCAGACCGATCAGCAGGTCGGCGATCCGGCGAGGATCCAGCCCGCGGTACTCGCCGACCAGCGCGCCGTCGGCCAGGACCAGGATGCGATCGGCGTACGACGCCGCGACCGGATCGTGGGTGACCATCGCGATGCCCTGGCCGTATTCGCGGGCCGCGGTGGTGAGCAGGGAGAGGACCTCGCGGCTGGTGCGGGTGTCGAGGGCTCCGGTCGGCTCGTCGGCCAGGATCATCGACGGCCGCCCCGCCAGCGCGCGGGCGATCGCCACGCGTTGCTGCTGGCCGCCGGAGAGCTGCGCCGGGAGGTGGTCGAGGCGGTCCCGCAGTCCCAGCACGCCGACGAGGTGGGCCACCCAGGCGCGGTCCGCCTCACGGCCGGCGAGCACGAACGGCAGCAGGATGTTCTCCTGTGCGGTCAGCGTCGGGATCAGGTTGAACGACTGGAAGACGAAGCCGATGTGCGTGCGGCGCAGCACTGTTCGCGCGTCGTCGCCGAGCCCGCTCATCGCGGCGCCGCCCACCCAGACCTGACCGGAGTCGGCTGCGTCGAGTCCGGCGACGACGTTCATCAGGGTCGACTTGCCCGATCCGGACGGACCCATGACTGCGGTGAACTCGCCGGCACGCAGATCGAGGTCGACGTGGCGCAGGGCGTGCACCGGGTTGGCGGGATCGCCGAAGGTGCGTGAGACTCCGCGCATCACGACGGCGGGCATGGACGGGGCGGTTGGGGGGTGTGCGTTCATGCTGTCGACGCTATGGCCGCCCAGGGGCGGCGCACATCGGCCGGAACGCCGAAATCGCCTCCTCCGCAAGAGGTGTGGGCCTCATCCTCGAGTAGGGGGTCGGCGGAAGGGAAAGGCTCAGACCAGCGAGTTCTCGTACGCGTAGACCACCAGCTGCACCCGGTCGCGCAGGTTCAGCTTCGCCAGGATCCGCGAGACGTGCGACTTGACCGTCGCCTCCGACAGGAACTCGGCCTCGGCGATCTCGGCATTGGAGAGTCCCTGCGCGGCGCGGAGCAGGATCTCGCGCTCGCGCGGAGTGAGGGCGTCGTACCCGGGCGGCGGCCCGGAGCCGCGGGTCCGGTGCCGCTCGAACAGCCGGCGGGTGGCCGACGCGGCGACCACCTGATTGCCGTCGGCGATCGCCCGCACTGCCGCGAGCAGGAAGTCCGGCTGGGCGTCCTTCAAGACGAACCCGCTCGCTCCCGCCTCGATGGCCGACGCGGCGGCCTCGTCGACGTCGAACGTGGTGAGCACCAGCACTTTCGGCGCCTTCTTGCCGAGCTCGCCGATCAACTGTGCTGTCGCCGTGATGCCGTCGATCCCGGGCATCCGGACGTCCATCAGGATGACGTCGGGGCGGTCTCGGGCGACCAGCGCGGACAGGTGCAGCGCCGACGACTCCTGAGCGACGACGTCGATGTCGTCCTGACTGTCGAGGATCATCGCGATGCCGCCGCGGAACAGCGGCTGATCGTCGACCAGGGCGACGCGGATCATGCGGAGTCTCCTCGGTGCGGGGGCCGTCCGGGCGCGGGGACGACGAGTTCGATGATCCAGTGCGGTCCGTCGACGATGCTGCGCAGCGCGCCGTCGACCGCCGCGGCGCGTTCGGTCATGCCGAGGATGCCATGCCGCGCGCCGCCCGGAGCCAGCGGCCGTTCGGCGATGCGGTTGCGGACGCTCATGCGGCAGCCGTCGGCGGACCAGTCGTGACGCACGACGACGGGCTCGTCGAGGTCGCCGTACTTCAGGGCGTTGGTCAGCGCCTCGGTGAGGATCCGGAAGGCCGCTCCGGCGACGGCGGATGGCGCGTCGTCGCCGGTGTCGTGGATCTCCAATCGCATTCCGGCGGCACGCATCCGGGTGTACAGCTGCTCGCGGTCGGCGCGTGTCGCGGCTCCCGGAGCCTCGCCGCTGCGGAGTTCTTCGAGCACTGCGCGCACGTCGCCGAGGGCCTCGCGGCCGGTCTCGGCGATCACCCCGAGGGCCTCCCGGGCGGCCTCCGGATTCTTCTCCAGGCTGTAGCGGGCTCCTTCGGCCTGCGCGATGACGACGGCCAGCGAATGCGCCACGACGTCGTGCATGTCCCGGGCCAGACGTGAGCGTTCGGCCTGCTCGTCGTACAGCTCGACGAGGCGTCGTCGTTCCAGTTCGGAGATGGTCTCGGAGACCTTCGCCGTCTCCACCGTGCGCCGCTGGTACCGGATGAAGCCGGTGGTCCAGCCGCCGACCACGACGACCGCGCTCAACGCCGTGCCCACCAGCCAGCGACCGATCCCGTCGTCGTAGGCCAGGCCGCCTTCGAAGGCCTTCGGGAGCACCAGCCCGGCGATCATCGATCCGCTGACGGCCACGGCCAGCGATCCCCGGCGCACCGCGCGGACCGGGTGGCCGCCGGCGACCGAGAAGAGCAGCGCGTACGCCAGGCACGGCACGACCGCGACCTCACTGGTCGCCACCTGCACGGCGGCCGAGACCAGCGCGAGCGCCATCATCGCCGACGGCCACGTACGACGGCATGCCACCGCGGCCCCGACGATCAGGGACACCGTGAGCTCCACGTACCCGTGCATCGGGTGGACCGACAACACCGACAGGCCCACCACGAAGAGCGCGACGAGGACGTCGACGGCCGTCGAGAGTCGGGTGGCGCCGGGGAGGGCGAGCGGGTCGTGCACGGTTCCAGCCTGCCACGGGCGATCGGGACTCAGACTTTGGAATGTCCCCGAGTCGTCAGACTTTGGAATGTCCCCGAGTCGTCAGACTTTGGAATGTCCCATGTCGATCTGGAACTCCGCGCCGGTGACGGCCTTCGCGGTGGCGAGGTAGAAGACGGCGTCGGTGAGATCGTCGAGCGAGGCGACCGGATAGTGGCCGAGCAGGGCGGGGAAGTGCATGCCCCACTCCTTGAACGCCTTCATGGCCGACGAGTCGCGCAGACCCATCGGGGTGTCGACCGCGTACGGGTGGACGGTGTTCACCCGGATCCGCTCGGGGCCCAGCTCCTTCGCCGCGGTCTGGGCGAGTCCGCGCAGGCCGAACTTCGACGCCGAGTACGACGCCTGAGCGGGCATCGCCTTCAAGCCGGCCACCGACGACGTGATGGTGATGGAGCCGCCGTTCCGGGCTTCGAGCATCTGCGGAACCGTGGCCTTGAGCGTCTTCCACGTGCCGACCAGATTCACGTCGACGACGTCGGTGAACTGGTCTTCGGTCAACTCCCAGGTCAGGCCCCAGGTGAGGATGCCGGCGTTGGCGACGACGTGGTCGAGGCGGCCGAACCGGGCGACGCCGTCGGCGGCGAGCTGCTGCTGGAACTCCAGGTCGCGAGTGTCGCCCCGGCGGGCCAGGATCGCCCCGCCCTCGGCTTCGACCAGGCGGACGGTCTCTTCGAGGTCGTCGGGGGTGGCCGGCGGATAGGTGGTGTGGTCGGCGACGGGGCCGGCGACGTCGAGCCCGATGACCGCCGCGCCTTCACGTGCGAAGCGGACGGCGTGGTTGCGGCCCTGGCCCCGGGCGATGCCGCTGATGTAGACAACCTGACCGTCGAACCGACCCATGAGTGGAACTGTAACACGTTCTAGTTTGGTGGTCTCCCCGCCCCCTGAGCTCGTCGAAGGGTTTGGCGGCGCCGCAAGCTGGTCAGTCTTGCCAGACGGTTGCCGGGTCGGTGGCGGTGCGGGCCGGGCCGGTGGGGGTCTCGGTGGCCGAGCGGGAGAAGCGGGGCGCCACCTGGGCCTGCATGACGCCGTCGATCTCGACCAGGGTCCCGCGGGCGGCAAGGTGGGGATCGTTCGGGGCCTCGGCCCAGTCGAGGATCGGTGCGACGCAGGCGTCGGTGCCGTCGAAGATCGCGGTCCACTCGTCGCGCGTCTTGGTCTTGAAGACCTCGGTGAAGCGCTCCTTGGTCTGCGGCCAAGTGCCGGGGTCGATCTGGAAGCCGAGCGAGTCGGGGTCGATCTCCAGCTTTTCGAGCAGGATCGCGTAGAACTGCGGCTCGATCGATCCGACCGACATCCACTTGCCGTCGGAGGTCTCGTAGACCTCGTAGAAGGGCGCACCCGTGTCGAGGAAGTTCACGCCGCGCTGGTTCCGCCACATTCCGGTGCCGAGAAACGCCCACATCATCTGTCCGAGCACGGACGCCCCGTCGACCATGGCCGCGTCGATCACCTCGCCCTTTCCGGAGATGTTGCGTTCGACGAGCGCGGCCAGCACGCCGACCACCAGGAACATCGATCCGCCGCCGAAGTCGCCGACGAGATTCAAAGGGGGAGTGGGCTTCTCGTCCTTGCGGCCGATGGCGTGCAGCATGCCGGTCAGGGCGATGTAGTTCATGTCGTGGCCGGCGAGGGGGGCGCGCGGGCCGTCCTGGCCCCAGCCGGTCATCCGGCCGTAGATCAGGCTCGGGTTGACCTCGGCGAGGTCGTCGGGGCCGAAGCCGAGTCGTTCCATGACGCCCGGACGAAAGCCCTCGATCACGACGTCGGCCTTGGCGACCAGATTGAGCAGGGTCTCCCGGTCGGCCGGGTTCTTCAGGTTTGCCTCGACGACGCGCCGGCCGCGCAGCAGCGCGTCGGCGTTGACGCCCTCGGCGGCGAGCTGTCCGGGCCGCTGGACGCGGATCACGTCGGCGCCGAGGTCGGCCAGCAGCATCGCGGCGTGCGGGCCCGGGCCGATGCCGGCGAACTCGATGACCCGGATCGACGCGAGGGGGCCGGAGCGGCCGGACGGCCGGCGCTCGGAATCGGGGGTGGAAGTGGTCACGCTGGGCCTCCTGGGGGCGGGGCGGACGGAGTGTCGCCGGTCACCGAACTGTTGAGTCCAGCTCTACACGATTGCGACTGCGGGTCATCTGTGAGGTGTCTGTTTAGATTGAGGCCGCAGTCGTCACATTCGTTGCCTCGAATGATTCACGTCACGGGAAAGCGTGGGTAAGGTGTGCCAAATGAAGAAGGCGGGATTGGCTTCTTCCGCGTGGACCGACCTGCCGGACCGCGCGGTGACCGTGGTGATACCGCTGGGGAGCATCGAACAGCACGGACCGCATCTGCCGCTGGACACCGACGGCCGGATCGCCGGCGAGGCGGCACGGCGTGCCGTCGAACATGTAAGCGAAGAAGGGGAGGACGCCGTGCTCGCGCCGACCGTCCCGTACGGCGCCTCCGGCGAGCACGAGGGCTTCCCCGGAACCATCTCCATCGGCTCGGACGCCCTGGAACGGCAGCTGGTGGAGATCGGCCGGAGCGCGTGCCGCTGGGCGTCGCGGGTGGTCTTCGTCAACGGGCACGGCGGCAACGGGGGCGCCCTGCTCGCCGCGGTGGATCTGCTCCGCTACGAGGGGCGCGACGTCGCCTGGTACCCGTGTGCCTTCCCGAACGCCGACGGTCATGCCGGGGCTACTGAAACGGCAGTGCTGCTTGCGTTTTCGCCCGGCGAGGTTCGGATGGACGCGGCGGTGCCGGGCAACACGCAGCCGATCGGGGCGTTGATGACGCGGCTGCGCAGCGAGGGGGTGCGGGCGGTCAGCGAGAACGGGGTGCTCGGCGACCCGACACGAGCCGATGCCGCCGACGGCGGCGTCCAGCTCGACGGCCTCGTCGGCAGGCTGTCCGCGGCGCTGCGTCGCTGGCGCGTCCTCGACGACGGGCGGCTCGGGTGAACGGGCCGTCAGACCGCGACCTGCCCGACGGGTTCCAGGTGCAGATCGACGCCCGTTGCGTGCGCAACGGCGACCTGCGTTATCTCGTCGGGGGTTCCCCGCTGCGGGTGTTGAAGATGTCCGAGGCGGCACTGGGAATGACCTCCGCGGACGGCCGGATCGCCGTCGCCGACGGTCCCACGCGAGGCCTCGCCCGCACCTTGCTGGAGTCCGGAATCGGCCTCCCGCGCCCGATGAGCGGACCGACGATCGCCGACGTCACCGTCGTGATCCCGGTGTACGACAACACTTCCGGGCTCGACGCACTGCTCCCGCTGCTGTCCGGGGTCAAGGTGATCGTCGTCGACGACGGTTCGCCCGAGCCGGTCGTCGTCGACCGTGCGAACGTCCGGGTGATCCGGTTCGAGGCGAACCGCGGCCCCGCCGCCGCCCGCAACGCCGGCGTGGCCGCTGCGTCGACCGGATTCGTCGCTTTCATGGACTCCGACACCCGGCCGGTCGGGGACTGGCTGCTGATGCTGCTCGCCCACTTCTCCGATCCGACGGTCGCGATCGTCGCGCCCCGAATCGTCGGCCACCCGTCGGGTCGCAGGCTGTCACCGGTGGCGCGCTACGCGAACGGCTCGTCGTCGCTGGACATGGGGCCGCGGGAGGCGCCGGTGGCGCCGATGACACGCCTGCCCTACGTGCCGAGCGCCGCCATGCTGGTGCGCAAGAGCGCGTTCGCGGGGTTCGACGAGTCGATGCGCGTCGCCGAGGACGTGGACCTGTGTCTGCGTACCCATCAGGCGGGCTGGCGGATCTACTACGACCCGATCGCCAAGGTGGCGCACAGTCACCGCGAGAACTTGTCGTCGCTGCTGAATCGGCGACGCTTCTACGGCACCGGTGCGGCGCCGCTGGCGCGCCGGCACGACGGCCAGGTGGCCCCGGTGATGTCGACCGCGCCGATGGCGCTCGCCGTGATCGCGTTGCTGACCCGGACGCGGATCGGTCTGCTGCTGGCCGCGATCGTCATTCTGCGATCCGGGGTGGCCGTGCGCCGCAGGCTCGGCGACGTCCCCGCGGCCAACCTGCTCGCCGCGCAGTGCATGGGGCGGGCCGTCGGCAACGGGCTGCTGCAGGCGGCGTCGGCGGTGTTGCGGCACTACTGGCCGGTGACGGTGCTGGCGGCCCTGATCTATCCGCCGTTGCGCAGGCGCATCGTGGAGCTGGCAATCGCCGAGGGCATGGTCATGTGGGTGCAGAGCCAGGTGATCGACGGCGGGGCCCCGACGATCGGCCCGGTCGCTTACACCGTGATGCGCCGCCTGGACGACCTCGCCTACGGCGCCGGGCTGTGGCAGGGCGTGCTGGCCGAGCTCGACGTCGCCGCGCTGCGTCCGGTGCTGGTCGCCTAGCCGCCGCGCATGACTTTCGGTGCTGGCGCCCTGCCGCGGCGCGCCGACGTCGTGGTGGTCGGGGCGGGGAGTGCCGGCTGCCTGCTGGCGCGGCAACTCTGCGGGCCGGCGCGGTCGGTGCTGCTGATCGAGCAGGGGACCGCGGGGCCCGACGGCGGCACACTGTCGATCCTGCCGGTCGGGGCGTCGGCGTCGCGGATTGAGCGGTTCGGCGAACGGCGCGGCCGTCCGGTGATGCGCGGTACCGGCCTCGGCGGGTCGTCGGCGGTCAACGGCGGGTACTTTCTGCGCTGGCATCCCGGCGATCTCGCGCTGTGGCCCGAGTCGCTGCGGGCGCCGCTCGCCGAGGCCTACGAGACGCTCGACGGCGGCGACGCCGGGGGCGGGCTGATGTCGGTCTCGGCGTTCTGCGACGACGAGCTCGGCGACGTCCCACGAGCGTTCGAGGACTTCTGGAGGACGGAGCACCGGCCGGACGTGCGGTTCGGTGCAGTCGCCACCGGCGTGAACGTCGGCGCGTGGCCCGTCGTCGGCCTCAACCGGGTGCGCAGCAACCGGCGGATCGTCGACGGCGACTCGGTCAGGTTCACCGCAGCGCAGGCGGCGCTGGGCGGCGGGTGGTCGCCTGAGCCGGCTGTTGCGCTCGGCGTCCGCGTCGACGAGGTGCTCAGTTCGGGGAACCGGATCACCGGGGTGCGGGCCGGCGACGAGACGCTCGACTGCGACGAGGTGATCCTGTGCGCCGGGACGCTCGGCACCGCGTCGCTGCTGCAGCGGTCCGGGCTGGCGCCGCCTCGGCTGACCGTCTACGAGCACGCCGAACGGATCGTGCGGTTCGACCCGCGCCGGGCGGTCCGTGCGCCGGCGCTGCTGCAGGCCGTGGCGCACACCCGCGACGGACTCGAGATCCGTTGCTACAGCGACGATTTCGCACGGTTCATCGACGGCCTGCCGGAGGCCGGGATACCGATCGGCGTGGTGGACATGGCCGACGAGGCACGCGGAACGATCGGCGACGACGGGCTGGACCTCGGCGCGCCGTCGAGCGAATCGGACCGGCGGATGCGGGCGGGTGTCGAGGGCGTCGTCGCCATGCTGCACGGGCCGGGCTTCGCCGGCCTGGTGGAGCGGGGGTCCGTCATCGTCGATCCGGTCGTCGGCATGTCGCAGCACGCCCACGGAACGTTGCCGATCGGGCAGGCCGTGGACGAGCTCGGCGCGCTCGACGGGGTGCGGGGGCTGCGCGTCGTCGACG
This sequence comes from Gordonia sp. (in: high G+C Gram-positive bacteria), assembly GCA_047605365.1. Classification (GTDB taxonomy): domain Bacteria; phylum Actinomycetota; class Actinomycetes; order Mycobacteriales; family Mycobacteriaceae; genus Gordonia. The sequence continues at coordinate 8,973 of JASGFV010000010.1, read as the reverse complement.
GGTCGATCCTGCCTGCGGGCGGGCGCAGCGGACCGCATGCGACCGTGACCGCGGCCGCCCTGGCGATCGGGAGGCAGCTGAACGGGCGTTAGGCTCCCGCAGCCGACAGGACGGCGGCCTTGAATGCGTCGGGGTTCGGCGGGAACGGCAGGGCGAACTGCTTGCCGTCGATCCGGATGTCCGGGGTGCCCTTGAAACCAGGCTTGCCGGTCAGCGCCTCGGTGTTCTTCGCGATCCACTGACCGTACCTCAGATCGTCGATGCACGACGACACGTCGCCCGCCCCGACACTCTGCGCCAGCGACGCCAAGCGGGAGTTCGCGATGCCCGGACCGCCCTCGTTCGGCTGATTGCGGAACAGCGTCGTCAGGTAGTTCAGCCAGATCGTGTAGTCGCCCTTGCGCGCGGTGTCCTCGGCGACGCACAGCGAGGCGTTGGCCGACCGCGTCGAGTAGTCGTCCTGCGAGTACTGATCGAGGTAGCCGACGATGTGATAGTCGACGGCGACGTCGGTCCGCTGCCCGAGCTCGGTCAGCACGTCGCCGTACGTCGTCTCGAAATTGCGGCACACCGGGCACTGCAGGTCCTCGATCAGCGAGACCACGGCCTTCGGCTCGGTTCCCTTGGGGGCCTTGGTGATCCGGATCGCACCGTCGCTGGTGACGACGGTGGGCACGGCGTCGCCGCCGGTCGGCTTACTGTCGTGCGCGGCCCACATGATGATCAGCACCGCGACCACCACCAGCACCACCGCGCCGGAGATCATGACCATCAGCGAGCGGGGTCGCTCGTTCCGGCGCGGATCGATCGTGGGCTTGGTCATCGTCGTTCCCGTCGTCGTTGTCGGGGTGGAGGCGGGCCGTCGAAGCCCCAGGGACTTCTCTCACAGATCGATCGGCTCAGAACAGGGTGCGCCAGTAGTACCAGAACTGCTCGCCGATGCAGGTGATCACGACGATGTACCAGACCGCCAGCACGATCCAGCCGCAGTCGCGGACGGTGCGGCTGGTGACGCTGTCGCTCATCGCGCGAGACAGACTGAGCAGCAACAGGATCGGCGTGATGGTCCAGACCACCATGCAGTAGGGGCAGAGAGCGCCGATGCGGTAGACGCTCTGGAACGCCAGGTAGTTGACGAACACGAAGCCCAGCGTCAGACCGAGGGTCTGACCGATCCAGTACCAGCGCGGCAGCTGGGCGCGGCCCACCGACAGCACCGCGGTGGTGATGATGATCGCGAACGCCGGCAGGCCCAGCAACGGATTGGGGAACCCGAAGTAGCGCGCCTGCTCGGTGACCATCACCGAACCGCACGACAGGATCGGGTTGATGTTGCACGACGGCGTGTTCGCCGGGTTGATCAGCAGATCGATCCGCTCGATCGTCAGCGTCGCCGACGCCGCCATGCCGAGAACACCGCAGAGCAGCATCACCCACGACGCGACGTTCGAGACGGGGCGCAGCTCGGTCAGGCTCGCGCGCCTTCCGGGCGCAGGCGCATCGTCGACCGTGGCGCTCGGTGCGACGCCCCCGGTCTCGGCGTGGGCCCCGGTCTTGTCGATGACGATCGTGTCCGCGGTGTTCTCGGTTGTCACGGTGCTACTTCTTCTCGGCTGCGGCCAGGACCTGAGCCTCGAAGCCGGCCGGATCCGGCTGCTGCGGGACCTGGTACTGGGTGCCGTTGATCAGTACCGTCGGGGTGCCCTGGAAGTCGCCGCTGGTGACCTTGGCGGTCTGGCTCTTGACCCACTTGTCGAACTGGCCGTTGTTGATGCAGTCCTTGACGCCGCTCGCGCCGGCCTCCTTGGCGAGCGAGAACAGCTTGTCGTTGGTCAGGCCGGCACCGCCCTCGGCGGGCTGGTTGCCGTACAGGAGATTGTGGTACTTCAGCCAGATGCCGAAGTCCTGCTTGCCGTCGGCGCCCTTCTTAGCGGTGGCCTCGGCGACGCACATCGAAGCGTTGGCGGCCCGGCTCGAGTAATCGTCGGTCGACATGCGGTCGAGGAAGGCGATCGGCTTGTAGTCGACGGCGACCTTCGGGTTCTGCGCGAGCTTCGCCAGGACCTCGGAGTAGCTCGACTCGAAGGAGCGGCAGGCTGGGCACTGGAAGTCCTCGATCGCGGTCACCACGGCCGGCGGGGTGGTGCCGAGGGCGGCGGTGGTGATCCGGAATGCGCCGTCGCTGGTGACCACCGTGGGAGTCGCCGAGCCGCCGGTCTTCGAGTCGTCCTTGTTCTTGACGACGATGACGATGACGATGAACGCGGCGAGCGCGACCAAGGCCAACGTGGCGACGATCTTGATGATCAGCGAGCGCCGACGTTCGGCAGCCATCGGGTCGATCACGGGTTTCTGGCTCACGAATCTTCCTTGCTTCTGGTGCACGTTTCCCCGCGCGTTGCCCCGGGGACTCCTTGGGGCCCAGCGTACTGGGCTGGTCGAAGAGTCGGCAGATGACCTAGGTCCTGTTCGCCGAGTCTCCTGAGAAGGCGTTCGATTCTTTCGTAGCGGGCCCAGATGTGTAAGTCCTGAGACGTCCGTCGCCGGCCGCCCTCGTCAGCGCGCGGCGGCCGTCACCGCGGCGCGTAGCGCGTCCGGGGTGCTGGGGGTGAAGTCGCGGTCGTTGATCCTCACCGTCGGGGTGCCCTGGAACCAGTTCTCGTCGGTGATCGATGACGTGGCCGACTTGACCGCCGACGAGTACTGCCTGCTCGTGATGCAGCTGGTGATGTCGGTGTTCAGGGTGGTGCGCGCGATCGAGGCCAGCTCGGAGTCGGGCAGGCCGGCACCGCCCTCGGGCGCCTGGTCGTCGAACATCTGCCGCTGGAAGGCGCGCCACTTGCCGGTCGGTCCGGGCGAGGCGTGCCAGGCGCAGAACGAGGCGTTGGCCGCCCGCGACGAGTAGTCGTCCGAGCTCATCCGGTCGAGGAACGAGATGACGTGGTAGTCCACGGCGACGTCGGTGCTGCGCGACAGATCGTCGAGCGTCGCGCCGAAGCGCTCCTCGAACATCTTGCAGGCCGGGCAGGCCATGTCCTCGACGACGGTGATCACCACCTTCGGCGTCGAGCCGGCCGGGGCGCCGGTGAGGCGGAAGGCGGTGCTGTCGCCGGATGCCGGGGTCGTCGACGTCGGGCCGTCGACCGACGGCGGGTACACGTCGTCGGACATCTCAGCCGCGCCCGACGGCGAGCTGATCGCGTGGCCGTCGAGGCTGCACGCGGCGAGGCTCAGCGCGGCGGCGGCCACGACTCCGGCGGCGAATGCGCGCTTCATGCAGGCGTGACCCACGTGGTGATGTCGCAGTGCACCACTTCTTTGCCCGCGGTGTCGCAGATGCTGATCGAGACCACGACGTCGCGGCCTTCGGTGATGTCGTCGAAGTCGATCGGCTCGGCGAACTCGGCCTTCGCGGTGAGGCGCGTCTCGGCCTTCGCCAGGTACTGCGTGGTCATGGCCTTCGGGATCCAGCGGTGCGTCGACGGCGTCGACGCCTCCATCAGCATGCCCATCGCGGTCTCGGCCAGGTTGCAGGCCGCGATCGCGTGGAAGGTGCCGATGTGGTTGTGCACGCCGAACCACTTCGGGGCCGTGACCTCGCAGTATCCGGGACGCATCTCGCGCACCAGCGGCAGCACGGTGCCGAAGTACGGCACGCGCGCGACCATGCCGACGGAGAACAGGGCGTCGCCGATCAGGTTGTCGGGAAGCATCTTGCGGAATGCGTAGGTGGCGCTGACGGGCTTGTCGGTCATGGGGGCAATGGTAGGGGGGTTGCGGTCGGGACGGCGTTTGTGGCCTGTGCCGGTGCCGCAGGTAGGCGCGACGTTCGTGCACAGGCGCGACGCCCGCGAGCGTCGCGCCTGTCGTCGAGCGTCTCGTCGGACTGCGGACTGGCGTGTCGTGGAACCGGCGGCCGGTGCGCTGCGTCTAAGCAGTATGTGGAGGTTCGACGAGCACGGGTTGCTGCGCCGCCAGGGCGTTCTGGCGTCCGGGGTCAGCATCCGGGAGCTGGACGCGGCTATCCGGGCGAAGACGCTGGTGCGCGTCGAGCGCGGCGTCTACATCGACGCCGAGACGCTCAAAGGCGAGCCGAGGTACCGGCAGAAGCAGATCGCCTACCGGGCGCGCTGCCTGGCGGTCGCCACCAGGCACGACGGCGATCGGGTGCTGAGTCACGAGTCGGCTGCGGCGGTACACGGCCTGCCGATGCTCGACCCGGACCGGCGATACGTGCACGTCATCAACGGCAAGGGCTCCGGCGGTCACAGTAAGAAGCGCTTGGCGGTGGTGCACGCCGGCCGGATTCCGCCAGCAGAGATCGTGACGATCGACGGTGTTCGGGTCACAAGTCTCGCGAGGGCCGCGGCCGACTTGGCGCGGAAGGTCGATTTCGCTCGCGGGCTGGCCGTCCTCGACGCCGCGATGCGATTGGGCGTGGAACGAGCCGAGCTCGAGGAACTGCTCGCTGCGCGGCGCGCGGGCGTCGGCGCCGCGCGATACGCGTTGCGGCATGCTGATCCGCGCGCCGCCAACCCCGGAGAGTCGTGGAGTCGGGCGCAGATCATTGCCGCCGGATTTCCGGTTCCAGAGCTGCAGGTGGAGCACGTGCTGGCCGACGGATCGTCGGCGTTCGTGGATTTCGACTGGGAGGGCAAGGTGGTCGGCGAGTTCGACGGGGTGGTCAAGTACGGCCGCGACTACCTGGAACTGGGCCAGGCTCCTGCCGACGTTGTCGTCGCGGAGAAGCTCCGGGAGGACGCGCTCCGCGACCTCGGACTCGGCGTCGTGCGGTGGGTATACAAGAGCCTTCGGACGAACGCGATGCTCGACCGGGTGCGCACCCGGCTGCGTGCCCGTGGGATCTGGGTACCCGACTGAATCCGAGACGGTCGTGCACAGGCGCGACGCTCGCGAGCGTCGCGCCTGTCGTCGAGCGTCGCGTTTGTGCGCCGGGCGTCTCGTTTGGCGGCAGGTGCGTCGTCGACGGTCGCGCTAGGCTGCGGGTATGCCTGAGTTCGCGCAGAGTCGCAGCATCGTCGTCGACGCCGACGCGTCGGCGATCCACGGCCTGATCGACGACTTCCGGAAGTGGCCGCAGTGGTCGCCGTGGGAGGGGATCGACCCGAACCTGAAGCGGACCTACAGCGGAGCAGACGCCGGCGTCGGCGCGCAGTACGCGTGGCAGGGCGACAAGCAGGCCGGCGCCGGATCGATGGAGATCACCGGCTCGACGCCGGAGCGGATCGACGTCGCCGTCACCTTCACCGCGCCGTTCAAGGCGACCAACAAGACGGTCTTCACGCTGGTTCCTCAGGGTGCGGGGACGCGCGTGGAGTGGCAGATGACCGGTCGGCGGAATCTCGTGTTCGAGGTGTTCGGCAGGCTGTTCCTGGACCGGGCGATGAGCAAGCAATTCGACCAGGGGCTCGCGGACCTGAAGAAGGCTGCGGAGACGCAGGGTTAGGAGGCGGGCGTTGTCGAGCCTTCGGCGGATCAGTCGTCGAGGGGGCCGGTGGGCAACTCGCGGCGGACCAGCTTGCCGGTGGGGTTGCGGGGCAGTTCGTCGCGGAAGAAGATGTCGCGCGGCACCTTGTAGCGGGCGAGGTTCGACTTCACGTGAGCGCGCAAGTCGTCGGCGTCGAGCGATGCGCCGTCCTCGGCGACGATGAAGGCGCGCAGGCGGGTGCCGTACTCGTCGTCGTCGACGCCGATGACCGCGACGTCTGCGATGCCCGGGTGCTCGGCGAGGAGGTTCTCTATTTCGAGCGGATAGACGTTCTCACCGCCGGAGACGATCATGTCGTCGTCGCGGCCGGCGATGAACCAGAGGCCGTCGTCGTCGAAGTAGGCCATGTCGCCGGTGGACATGTAGCCGTCGACGATCTCCTTGTTCCGGCCGTCGGAGTAACCCTCGAAGGGTGCGCCGTTGCGCACGAACAGCCGGGCGCTGACGCCGGGCTCGGTGATCCGGCGGCCGTCGTCGTCGAACAATGCCAGATAGCTGCTGACCGGGGCGCGGCCGATGGTGCCCGGCGATCTGCGCAGTTCGGCGGGCTGGGCGACCGCGGCCACCGCGACCTCAGTGGAGCCGTACAGGTTGTAGAGGACGTCGCCGAACGCGTCGTGGACGTCGCCGCACAGTGTGGGGGAGAGCGCCGAGCCGGCGACGACGATGCTGTGCAGCCTGCTCAGGTCGTACTTGCCGATCACGTCGGGGCCGAGGGCGACGATCCGGTGCAGCATCGTCGGCACCGCGACCAGCACCTCGGCGCGACTCTCGGACAGGGCGGCGAGGGTGCGTTCGGCGTTGAACTTGCGCATCAGGACCGCCTGGTTCTGCAACGCCATGCCGACCGCCCACAGGGCGTAGCCGGTCGAGTGGAACAGCGGGGACACGATGACCTGCGATCCGCGGCGGGGGAGTCGGATCCGGTCCAGGATCAGGGCGCTGGCGAACGGGGAGAAGCTGGAGCGTCGTGCGCCCTTCGGCAGGCCGGTGGTGCCGCTGGTCAGAATGATCATGCCGCCCCAGGTGTCCGGCGTCGGCGGGACGCTGGTGCGGGTCTCGGTGACGACGTCGTCGAGCGTGCGGACGCCGTCGCGGGCCGGACTCTCGCCGTCGACCCAGGTGACGATGCGCAGCAGGTCGTCGGGGAGCGAGTCGGCGAGGTCGGCGAACTCCTCGTCGTACAGGATCGCTTCGAGCTTCTCGCGTTCGGCGACCTCGGCGAACTGGGTGGCCCCGAAGCCGGTGTTCATCATCGCCAGGCGGATCCCGGCGCGGCCTGTCGCGCACAGTGCGATCGGGATGGCCCGATGGTCGCGGGCGACGATGCCGATGACCGAGCCCGGCCCGAGTCCGGCGTCGAGCAGCGCGTTGGCCAGCGAGTTGGCCGCGTCGTCGAACTCCTTCCAGGTGATCGTGCCGTGCTCGTCGGTGATTCCGGGCAGGTCCGGGACGTCCTGGGCGTTGTATGCGAGGACCGTCGCCATCGGGCCGATCGTCTTGGTGCCCTTCACTCCGGTCAGGAAGCGCTTGGGGTCGGTCAGATCGATGGCGCCGGCGCGCTGCATCACCGCCATCGCCTTCACCGTGTCGGCCAGCGTCTCGACGGTGGTTCGGATCTTCGACAGCATGGTTGGTGACTTCCCCTGACCCGCGAGGCGGTGGCGCGCCGCGACCGATCGGATGTGTTGTGGATCACGGTACTGATCGGCGGGCTTCGGGTCGAGTGTTCGGCAGGCTGACTTCGGTAGCCCGGGCTGCGTCGTACTCGACGAGGCGGCGGTGCGAAATCGGCACGTTGGGTTGGGCGTTGTGCAGGGCGAGGCAATTCACCGAGATGCTGCAGCCGCATCGGCTACCGTCGTAGGGTATGGCGATCTCATTGGTCATCCCTTGTTTCAATGAAGAGGGCATGATCTCAGCGTGCCTCGACAGTGTGGTCGCGCAGACACGGCAGTTCGACGAAGTGATTGTCGTAGACAACAACAGCCGGGACCGGACCGTCCAGATCGCGTCCAGCTACAGCGACCGTTTGCCGATCCGTCTACTTCGCGAATCTCGTCAGGGAGTGGCGTTCGCCAGTCAAGCGGGCTATGACGCGGCCGCAGGCGACGTGATCGCCAGGATCGACGCCGACACTCGGCTCGACCCGAGGTGGGCGGCACGCGCCGTTGCCTACTTTGACGAGAACGCTGACGTCGACGGGCTCGCCGGAGCCGGCTGGTTGTATGGCATGAGTCGTTGCAGTGGCAAAGTGAAGGCCCTAGCAAGCGCTGAGCGCTTTCCGGACACAGCGGTCGCCGATACCTGGTTCATGAACGGAAACAACTGCGCGATACGTCGCAGCGCCTGGCTCAAGGTGCGCGGAACTGTGAAGAACTTGCCCGGCACCCACGAAGACATCGACGTCTCGTGTGCCCTGGGCGACGCAGGTTGCACTATGCGCGTTCTGCCGGGGATGTTGGCCGCGTTGTCGCCGCGTCGGTTCGCGGGAAGGTTTCGGGACAACGTGAAGTACGGTGCGGCGGTGGTGCGCACTTTGGTCGCGTACCGCCGGTGGAAGCTCACGGCGCTGTATGTCGTCGGTCTGCCGATTAATCTCGCCACTGTGGCCGTGTGGGGTGTCTATGCGCGCCGCGGCCAGGGCAAGGGGCTACGCCCTTCGCCCGTGACGCGGTGACCGCGTCGGATGATCGCCGTTCCGTGACTAGGGCGTGTCTCCCAAACCTCTTTGCAGTCCTCGGCGGCCCGATGAATGCCTGGCGGCGGTGTCGTCGTGCCGCAGTGATTCCCGTCCGTTAAGCATCTATGCCACCGATCTTCCGACTGACGGGCTGCGATTCTTCTGCCATCGGTAGCATCACCAGGAACCTGGAGCCCAGGGCGATTCCCACGACGCCGAGGGTGCCTGCCAGGCCGGCGGCGAATCGTCGTACCCGATTCGGGACGTCCTCGGTCGCCGGCGGGAGCGGCCACGTTGTCGTCGACGGCGTCTTGCGGGGGGCGTGCAGCACGGTCGTGACAGCTCGGGTGGCGATGCGGCATGGACTCGACGGCAGTCGCCGATTCGGCAGGATTTGGGTTCGTCGTCGGCGTAGTGCATACTGGTCAGGTTGCCTCTCGCGAGGCGATAGGACTTCCCGGAACCGCTAGCGCGGCGACCGGGCGTGTAACGCGCGCCTTCATTGAAGGATGCGGCCCGACACGCCCGACCGCGTGGGCCGGGGGCCGGCCGGTGAAATACCGGCAGCGTACAACGACGAAAAGAACAGCGTCGATCTCGCCGATGTCAGGCGTGGTCTGTGGCTCAGTTGCCACTCGTGCATGCACGAGTGTGGGTTCACGCGGTGTTCTTCTCGCCGAGAAACAATAGACGGAAGAGGACACAGCGTGGCGGGACAGAAGATCCGCATCAGGCTCAAGGCCTACGACCACGAGGCGATCGACGCTTCGGCGCGCAAGAT
>JASGFV010000009.1:0-39664 GCA_047605365.1 Gordonia sp. (in: high G+C Gram-positive bacteria) | reverse complement strand
CGCGCAGGACGGGCACCGGGTCGAACACCTGCTGGCTGTGGTCGTGCCCGGAGAACAGGAAGTGCGCGCGCCCGGCGACGTGCCGTTCCACGAACTCCTTGAGGTGCACGCCGTTGAGGGGTGCGGGCAGGCCGTCGTAGTCGCCGGCCGGGCCGTGCGGGCCGTTGTTCAGGTACGGGTGATGGGTGCAGACCAGCTTCCACGGGGCCTTCGACGCCGCGAGCCCCTTGTCCAGCCAGCGAGCCTGCCGCGTCATGAACGCCCCGCCCGGCTCCCACTCGGGCGAGAAGACCGGCGGCACGTAAGCGGCGAGCGGGTTGAGGTCCAGCACGAAGATCTCGGCCGGGCCCACGCGCACCGAGTAGTAGCGCGACGGCATGTACCAGCGACGCGATCGCCGGTGGTAGGCGACTTCGTTGTTGCCGCGCAGCAGCCAGCCGCCGTCGCCGGGGAAGACCGTCGAATTGTCGTGGTTGCCGAGGGTCATCAGCCAGGGGACGTCGAGGCCGGTGTTCGGCTTCTCGAACTTGGTCTGAAACTGCAGGTCGTCGGGGCCGTTCGGGCCGGACTCGTAGATGTTGTCGCCCAGGGCGAGGGCGACGTCGAACGGCTTCGCGGCGTGCAGCTTGCGGGCGGCGTCGGTCACCGCGTACTGCGGCTTCTCGCCGGTGCCGGAGTCGCCGGTCACCAGGATGCGGACCGACGTCTTGCCGGTCGGGATCGGGAAGCGCGGCGGACGGGGTGCGGCCGGCTCGGCGGCAGAGCTTCCGGCGACGGCGCCGGTGGCCGCTGCTGCGGCGGCGGTTCCGGCTCCGGCGAGAAAGGTACGACGACGCAGCGCGCCGGACGGCGGCACGGCGGATCCAGAGGGGGTCGAGGGCATGCCTCGATGATGGCAGTCGCCGATGAACGAAAAGTGACGCTCGGGTTGATCGCCCGATCCTCCGCAGTCCATCTGGGATTCACCGCCGGGCCATCTGGCGATGCGACACTGTGGCTCGATGAATTCCGCAGCCCCCTCCTTCTCGGTCCCGGCGCTTGGCCGCCGCACATTCCTCGGCGCGGCCGGCGCCAGTGCACTCGCGCTGGGCGCGTCGTCGTTGGTGCGCACCGACGCCCGCGGCGACGGCCCGGCGTCCGCGCGTGAGGTGTTCGCGCACGGCGTCGCCTCCGGCGATCCGCTGCCCGACCGCGTGATCCTCTGGACCCGGGTCACTCCGGCGCGCGACGCGACCCCGGGCTCGGGGCGCGGGGCGTCGACGACGGTGCGCTGGGAGGTGGCGACCGACCGCTGGTTCTCCTCGGTGGTGGCGTCTGGAAGCGTCGTCGCCGACGTCTCCGGCGACCACACGGTGAAGGTCGACGCGGCCGGGCTGCATCCCGCGACGCACTACTGGTTCCGGTTCGGGGTGACCGACGGTCCGGCGGCGGGCGCGACGTCGCCGATCGGGCGCACCAAGACCGCACCCGCGAACGACGCCGATCCGAGCGCGGTGCGATTCGGCGTGGTGAGCTGCTCCAATTGGGAGGCCGGCTTCTTCTCGAGCTACCGGGAGCTCGCCAAGCGGGAGGTCGACGCGGTGGTGCACCTCGGCGACTACCTGTACGAGTACGGCACGGGGGAGTACGGCGGGAAGAGCGGTCCGGTTCGCATCCACCAGCCGAGTCACGACATCGTCTCGCTCGCCGACTACCGGATCCGGCACGCGCAGTACAAGACAGACCCGGACCTGCAGGCCGCGCACGCGCGACACCCGTTCATCTGCACGTGGGACGACCACGAGTCGGCCGACAACGCGTGGTCCGGCGGGGCCGAGAACCACGACCCGAAGACGCAGGGGGCGTGGGCGCCGCGCAAAGCGGCCTCCGAACGCGCCTACTTCGAGTGGATGCCGGTGCGACCGCAGGCGGGCCCGCAGGGGCGGCACCTGTACCGGCGCTTCCGGTACGGGAACCTGCTGGAACTGTCGATGCTGGACCTGCGCACGTACCGGGACCTGCAGCCGTCGCGGTTCTCCGGGAAGAAGGTCGACGACCCGTCGTCGTCGATCACCGGCAAGGCACAGATGGAGTGGCTGACCGGCGGCATCGAGACGTCGCCGGCCAAGTGGCAGATCGTCGGCAATCCGGTGATGATCTCGCCGATCCTGATCCCGCCGCTCGACCCCGAACGCACCCGCATCCTGTCGGAACTGACCGGTGTTCCGGCGCAAGGCGTGTCGTTCAACCCCGATGCGTGGGACGGGTATCCGGCCGACCGGAAGCGGCTGCTCGACGCGATCGACCGGTCCGGCAAGCACAACACGGTCTTCATCACCGGCGACATCCACATGTCGTGGGCGTGCGAGATCCCGCGCAACGCCGGGAACTATCCGGGCGCCGGGACGGTGGCGACCGAGTTCGTGGTCACCTCGATCAGCTCGAACAACCTCGACGACATGGTGAAGACCCCCGAGGGACTGGCCGGTCCGCCGGCCGCGGCGGCCATCACCGCGACCAACCGGAACACCAAGTGGGTGGACACCGACGCCCACGGCTATGCGGTGCTGACCGTGAATTCGGCTGCTGCGCAGATGGACTGGTACTTCGCGGCGGATCGGGCGCGCAAGCACTCGCCGCACCGGCACGCGCAGTCGTGGAAGGTGAAGTCGGGTTCGCGGCGGCTGACCCGGGGCGCCTGACCCCTGAGGGGCCGCTATCCGGCCGGGCGCACGCAGCTGCCGGGAGCGGCGACGAGGGAGCAGACCGTCGCGGGGCGGGTCGGGCGGTACGTCGGCCCGACGCCGTCGTCGGCGATGATCCGCCGGTACGCGTCGGCGGCCGCGGTGGGGCGGCGGGTGATCGTCGGGTCGGTGCGGACGTTCACTGTGTACAGGCCGAAACGCGGTGCGTAGCTTCCCCATTCGTAATTGTCGGTGAAGCTCCAGTAGTTGAAGCCGGCCACCGGGACGCCGTCGGCCCGGGCGCGTTGCATCCAGTAGACGAGGTCGCGCAGGTGGTCGTCGCGGCGGTAGCCGTCGGCGCGCGGCTTCCCGTCGTGCGTGGGCATGCCGGCCTCCACCACGTAGAGCGGCTTGCCTCTGAAGCGGTGCGCGTAGTCGCGCAGGGCGTAGTAGAGGCCGTCGGCGGCGATGGAGGCGTTCCACAGGTCGCCGGTGACCGCGTGCGCCGCACTGAAATCGGTGGGCGACGCCGAGTAGTAGTAGTCGAGCCCGACGTAGTCTAGCTCGTCTTGCACGTGGTCCAGAAAGGCGGTGTCGAGCGCCGGCTGGACGGTCGGGATGTACGCCGCGTTCGACGACACGAGCGCACCCGGATCGCGCCGGTGGATGTAGTCGTAGATGCTGCGGTGCACGCCGACCAGCCGGTCGAACATGGTCATCGTCTGCGTCGCGGGCAGTCCGCCGTGCCGAATTTCCTGCATCACGTAGGCGGCGGGCTCGTTGATCGTGATCCACAACGGGTGCAGGCGGGCGTAACGGTCGACGATGCGTCGCTGCTGGCGCAGCCACAGGCTGGGCGTGCGCGGGTCGGCCCAGCCGCCGCGCGCCGCCACCCAGCCCGGGTACACCCAGTGGTCCAGGGTAACCATCGGCCGCATGCCGGCCGCGTTGATGCTGTTCAGCAGGTCGTCGTAGTAGGCGAGTGCACTCTGGTCGACGACGCCGGGCTGCGGCTCGACGCGCGCCCACTCGACGCTGACCCGGTACACCTTGATCCCGAGTTTCGCGGCGAGCGCGACGTCGTCGCGGTAGCGGTACCGGAAGTCCACCGAGGCGCCGATCGGCTCGTCGGTCTTGCCTTCGCGGATGTATCGGGTCCAGTTGCTGTCCGGCGACGACCCCTCCGACTGGAAGCCCGACGAGGCGACGCCCCACAGGAATCCACCGGGCAGGTTCGGAGCTGCCGACGCGGCTCCCGGCGCCGGGGCCAGCGCCGGGACGAGGGCGGCGAGCAGCGCGAGCACGACGATCAGCGGCGTCGGGATCCTGCGGCCTGGGGAGCCCATGCGTCGATGGTGCTCCTCGGTGCGGCGTTTGGGGCGCAGAACACGCCAGATCCGAAGCCTTCGGCGGCTCAGAGCACGACGCCGGGATTCAGCAGGCCCTTCGGGTCCAGGGCGCGCTTGACTGCGGCGGTCAGGTCGAGGACGTCCTGGCCCACCTGGTCCACCAGCCACGGCTTCTTCAGACGTCCGACGCCGTGCTCGCCGGTGATGGTGCCGCCCATCGAGATCGCCAGGTCCATGATCTGCCCGAAAGCGCGTTCGGCGCGGGCGGTCTGGTCGGCGTCGGCGGGATCGAAGACGATCAGCGGGTGGGTGTTGCCGTCGCCGGCGTGGGCGATCACCGAGATCACCACGTCGTTGTCGGCGGCGATTGCGGCGATGCCGTCGACCAGGTCGGGGAGCGCCGGCAGCGGGACGCCGACGTCCTCGAGCAGCAATGAGCCGAGGCGTTCGACGGCGGGGATGGCGGCACGGCGGGCGGCGGTGAAGTCCTCGCTCTCGGCGGGGTCGTCGGTGATGAAGACGTCGGTGCCGCCGTGCGCGGCGAACGCCTCCTCGATCAGGGCGACCTCGGCGGCGCCCGCCGGTCCGGGCGCGTCGGACTGGGCGATCAGCATCGCCGCGGCCGTGCGGTCGAGGTCCATGCGGAGCATGTCTTCGACGGCGTTGATCGAGACCGCGTCCATGAATTCGAGCATCGCCGGGCGCATCCGGCGGGTGATGGCGAGCACCGCGTCGCTCGCGGCCCGCACGGTCGGGAAGCTGCCGACGACGGTCGACGCCGGGGCCTGCGGCGGCAGCAGACGCAGGGTGACCTCGGTGATCACGCCGAGCAGTCCCTCGCTGCCGACGAACAGCTTGGTGAGGGGCAGTCCGGCCGAGTCCTTGAGCTGGCGGCCGCCGAGGCGGACGGCGCGCCCGTCGGCCAGCACCACCTGCAGGCCGAGTACGTAGTCGGTGGTCACGCCGTACTTCACGCAGCACAGGCCGCCAGCGTTGGTGGCGGCGTTGCCGCCGATGGTGCAGGTCTGGAACGACGACGGGTCCGGCGGATACCAGAGGCCGTGCTCGGCGACGGCGGCCTTGACCTCCGCGTTCAGGAGGCCGGGCTGGCAGACGGCGGTGCGGGTCGCGACGTCGACCGTCATCTGCCGCATTCTCTCGGTAGACAGCATCAGCGCGCCGTCGACCGCGGTGGCCCCGCCGGACAGGCTGGTGCCGGCGCCTCGGGTGATGAGCGGTATGTCGTTCGCGTCGCACCAGCGGACCGCGGCCTGCACCTGCCCGGTGGTCGTCGGCCGGACGAGGGCGAGGGGCGTGCCCGCCGTCGGATCCTGCGCGCGGTCGTATCGGTAGGCGGCCAGAATGTCCGGATCGGTCACCACGCCGCCGTCGGGGAGGGCGGCGGCGAGTGCGTCGAGGTCTGCCATGGCTGTCACATTACAACCGTCGTGGGCGTAAGGGTCGGGGCCCTGACCAGCGACGACGTCGTCGAGCTTCGGGCGTCCGGGCGGCGGTCTTGTCGTGCTCGGCAGTCGGGTGCAGGCTCATGTTCCGTCGCCGACGTACGGCGGAGCAAGCAACAGTCAGAGCAAGAAGCCAGGCAGAGGGTGAACACGTTGTCCAACAGACGAATCAGTCGGATCGGGATCACGGCCGCAGTGCTGGCCGCCGTCGTGGCGGTCGGGACGGCGTGCTCGTCGAACGATTCCACCGCCGCGGACGACACGGCCGGCGTCGGCGACGTCACGCTGACCGTCGGCGATCAGGTGAAGGGCACGCAGTCGTTGCTCGAGGCGTCCGGCGAGCTCAAGAACTTGCCCTACAAGATCAAGTGGGCGACCTTCGAGGCCGGCCCGCCGCTGCTGGAGGCGGCGGCCGCGGACAAGATCGACTTCGGCGGCACCGGCGACGTTCCGCCGGTGTTCGCGCAGTCGGCCGGATCGCCGCTGAAGATCGTGGCGGTCACGTCGGTCCGCAAGGCCGGCGACTACCTGCTGGTGCCGGAAGGGTCGTCGATCAAGTCGGTCGCCGAGCTCAAGGGCAAGAAGGTGGCGTTCACCAAGGGGTCGAGCTCCAACGGTCTGGTGCTGGCCGCGCTCAAGCAGGCCGGGCTGAAGCCGTCGGACATCACCGAGACGTTCCTGAGCCCGAGTGAGGGCCTGGCGGCGTTCACCTCCGGGCAGGTCGACGCGTGGGCGGTGTGGAACCCGTACGCGGCAGTCGCCAAGTCGAAGGGCAAGCCGCGGGTGCTGGCCGACGGCACGAACCTGACGAGCAAGCAGACCTACTACCTCGCCTCCAAGGGCGCCCTGGCCGACAGCGCGAAGGACGAGGCGCTCAAGGATCTGGTGGGCCGCATCGCCCGCGCCCAGCGGTGGGCGGCGACGCACGAGGACCAGTGGGTGCCGATCTTCAGCAAGCTCACCACCCTCCCGGAGCAGGTCGCCAAGGCGACGTTCGAATCGTCGTCGGGCAGCCTGGTGCCGATCGACGACGCGGTGATCGGCAAGCAGCAGCGCCTGATCGATCTGTTCGCCGACGCGAAGGTCATCCCGAATCACCCGAAGGCGGCCGACTACTTCGACGCCCGGTACAACGCCGCCGTCGAGTCGGAGGGGGCCGGGTCGTGACCGCGGTCGCCGAGCGGCCCGTCGTCGACGAGGTGCGCGTCGACGCACGACCGGATGCGCCGGTCGCGCCCCAGCGGCGCGGGCCGCGCCTGCGGAAGCCGCAGCTCAAGCTCGGCGGACTGCTGCGGCTGGTCTCGCCCATCGCGCTGCTGGTGGCCTGGCAGGTGCTGTCGGTGACCGGCGTGATCCCCGAGGAGAAGCTCGCCGCACCGTCGCAGGTGTACTCCGCGGCCAAGGAGACCTGGGCCGACGGAAGCCTGCAGGCGGCGTTGCCGGTCTCGCTGCAGCGCGTGCTGATCGGGCTGGCGCTCGGCATCGTCGTGGCGCTGGTGCTCGGCCTGCTGGTCGGGTTCTTTCGCGTCGTCGACCTCGCCGTCGACCCGCCGCTGCAGATGCTCCGCACCGTGCCGTTCCTCGGACTGATCCCGCTGTTCGTCGTCTGGTTCGGGATCGGCGAGGAGCCGAAGATCTACCTGATCGCACTCGGCGTGATGTTTCCCCTGTACCTGAATCTGGTGTCCGGGATCCAGAGCGTCGATCCGAAGCTGATCGAGCTCGGTCGTTCGCTCGGACTGTCGCGCCTGCGGCTGGCCGGTACGGTGATCCTGCCGGGTGCGGTCCCCAGCGCCCTGACGGGTCTGCGGCTGTCGCTCTCGGTGGCGTGGCTGTCGCTGATCGTCGCCGAGCAGATCAACGCCGACGCGGGCCTGGGCTACCTGGTGATGAACGCGCGGACGTACATGCGCAACGACATCATCGTGCTGGGTCTGGTGATCTACGCGTTCCTCGGGCTGACCACGGACTGGATCGTGCGCGGACTCGAGTCGTACCTGCTGCGCTGGCGGGTGGCCCGATGAGCGGGGCGGTGGTGCAGGCCCGCGACGTCTCACGCCGCTTCGGCGACGTCGAGGTGCTGTCCGGCATCGACCTGACGTTGCAGGCCGGCGAGATCGTCGCGCTGGTCGGCCGGTCGGGGTCGGGGAAGTCGACGCTGCTGCGGGCGATCGCCGGGCTCGACGACGGGCACGGCGGATCGGTACAGGTCAACGGCTCGCGGGCGGTCGCGTTCCAGGAGCCGAGGCTGCTGCCCTGGCGCAAGGTGCGCAAGAACGTCTCGCTGAACCTGAAGCGGCCCGACGCCGACGAGCTGGCCGCCGACGCGTTGCGGAAGGTGGGCCTGGGCCATCGGGTGGACGCGTGGCCGCTGACCCTGTCCGGCGGCGAGGCGCAGCGCGCGTCGCTGGCCCGCGCCCTGGTGCGCGACCCGGATCTGCTGCTGCTCGACGAGCCGTTCGGCGCGCTCGACGCCCTGACCCGGCTCGAGGCGCATGCACTGCTGACCCGGCTGTGGGCCGAGCACCGATTCGCGGCCCTGCTGGTGACGCACGACGTCGAGGAGGCCGTCGTGCTGGCCGACCGGATTCTGGTGCTGGAGGACGGGCGGATCGCGCACGACGTCGTCGTCGACGTCCCGCGGCCGCGGCAGCGCGACGACCTCGCGCTGGTCGAACTGCGCGAGAACGTGCTGGAACACCTCGGGGTCGGATCGGCCCGCCCCGCCGCGAAGAACTGAGGAGACGATATGAGCAAGCCCCATTTCCACTGGTTCCTGCCGACGGCCGGCGACAGCCGCGACGTGACCAGCGGTGCGACCGTGGACGGCGCGGCGATTGGCAACCGCCCGGCCGACCTGAACTACCTGACCCTGCTCGCCAAGACTGCGGACACGCTCGGCTTCGAGTCGGTCCTGACCCCGACCGGCACCTGGTGTCAGGACTCGTGGATCGTCGCCTCGGCGCTGCTGCAGGAGACCGAGCGGCTCAGGTTCCTGGTCGCGTTCCGGCCCGGGCTCATCACACCGACGCTCGCGGCACAGCAGGCGGCGGCCTTCCAGCAGTTGTCCGGGGGACGGCTGGCACTCAACATCGTGACCGGGGGCGACCAGACCGAACAGGCCCGGTTCGGCGATCATCTCTCCAAGGACGAGCGCTACGCCCGCACCACCGAGTTCACCGAGATCGTCCGCGGCGCCTGGACGGGCACACCGTTCGACTTCCGCGGGAAGTACTACGACGTCGCCGGCGCCGTGGTCGCGAACCCGCCGTCGCCGGTGCCGGAGATCTTCTTCGGCGGGGCCAGCGAGGCCGCGCGGGAGACCGCGGCCAAGACCGTCGACACCTATCTGACGTGGACCGAACCGCCGTCGGCGGTGGCGGCGCTGGTCGACGACGTGCGACGTCGGGCCGCCGCCCACGGGCGGGAGCTGACCTTCGGGATCCGGGCTCACGTGATCGCGCGGGACACCCGCGAGGAGGCGTGGGCCGTGGCGCGCAGACTGCTCGAGCGGATGGATCCGAACGTGATCGAGTTCGCGCGTAAGGCCATCTCGCAGGCCGAGTCGGAGGGGCAGCGACGGCAGGCCGCGCTGAGCGCCGACGTCGACAACCTCGAGGTGTATCCGGGTCTGTGGGCCGGCTACGGCCTGGTTCGGCCCGGGGCCGGCACCGCGATCGTGGGCAGTCACCGCGAAGTGGCCGATCTGATCGACGAGTATCGCGCCGTCGGGATCGACCACTTCGTGCTGTCCGGCAATCCTCACATCGAGGAGGCGTACTGGTTCGCCGAAGGGGTGGCGCCGCTGTTCGATTCGGCCTCCGACGACTCCGGAGCAGAGTCCGGCTCGACGTCGCTCTCGGCTTGAGCGGGCCGGCCGCGCAGCAGGTACAGCGCTGACACGGCGGCGACGCCGGTCACCGCGACGGCGGCCCAGACGGCGCTGTGCAGGCCGTCGACGAAGACGTTCTGCACGGCGAGCGTCGCCTCGCCGCGCACCTGCGCGGGGAAGCCGGCGGCGACCTCGATGCCGGCCATCACCGACTGCCCGGCCGTGTCGGCGACGTCCCGGGGCGCACCCAGCGCGGTCAGCTTGTCGGCGACGCCGGTGCTGTACACCGAGGTGACGATGGAGCCGAGGACGGCGACGCCGAGGGTGCCGCCGACTTCGCGGGTGGTGTCGTTGACCGCGGATCCGGCGCCGGCCTGTTCCGGCGTCAGCGCGTCCATGATGAGCTGCGTGCAGGGGCCGGCGATGAAGGCCAGGCCCGCCGCCATCAGCGACATCGACCACACGATCAGGCCCCAGTAGCTGGCGTTCGCTCTGGTGATCTCCACCAGAGCGAACCCGGCCGCCATCAGCAGGGCGCCGCCGGCGGCCACGTAGCGGGCGCCGAATCGGTGTGCCAGGGCCATCGCGACGGGGGAGAAGACGGCCATCACCACGGCGAACGGGAGGGTGCGCAGGCCGGCTTCCAGCGGGGTGTAGCCCTGAACCGCCTGGAAGAACTGGGTGATCAGGAAGATGAAGCCGAACAGGGCGAAGAAGGCGACGCTGACCATCGCCGACGCCGTCGCGAAGTAGCGGTTGGTGAACAGCCGGACGTCGAGGATCGGGTGGGCGATGCGCAGCTGACGCCACACGAACAGGGCGAGCACCACCACGGCGAGGGCGAGTCCGCCGACGGTGCGCAGGGTTCCCCAGCCCACGTGCGGGGCCTCGATGAGAGAGTAGGTGAGCAGACCCAGGCCGGCGATCGACAGCACCAGGCCCGGCAGGTCGAAGCGCGAGACGGTCTCCGGCCGGGTGCTGGGCACGACGGCGAAGACGGCGACCAGGGCGACGACGCCGACCGGCACGTTGACCCAGAACACCGACGACCACGAGTAGTGCTCCAGCAGCCAGCCGCTGAGCACCGGGCCGATGGCGACCGCGACGCCGGAGACGGCTGCCCAGATGCCGACGGCTGCGGCGCGTTCCTTGCCTTCGCGGAAGATCGACGTGATGAGCGCCAGGGTGGCCGGGAAGACCAGCGCGGCGAAGACGCCGAGTCCGGCGCGGGTGGCGACGAGTTCGCCGAGGGTGTTCGACAGTGCGGCGAGCACCGAGACTCCGGCGAAGCCGACGATGCCGGCGGTCAGCATCCGGCGGTGGCCGAAGCGGTCGCCGAGGTAGCCGCCGGTCAGGAGCAGGCCGGCGAACACCAGAGTGTAGGCGTCGACCACCCACTGGAGGCCGGAGACCCCGGCGTGCAGATCGCGGGCGATGGTCGGCAGGGCGACGTTGACGATCGTATTGTCGACCATCACCAGCAGTTCGGCGAAACAGAGTGCGGCGAGGGCCGCCCATCGACTTCTCATGACTTCTCCTCGAATGTGTGGGACGAAGTGCCATTAAAATAGAACAACGTACTAAACAAGCAGAACACCGTTCTAGTAGGCTTGTCAACATGTCGCCCGCAGATCGTTCCCGGCGCCCTCGCACCGCCGCCGCCGACGTGCCCATGCTGTTGATCGCCGCGGGACGAAAGATCCTGGAGCGCGACGGCGTCGCCGGCCTCACCGTGCGCACCGCCGCGTCCGAGGCGGGCGTCGCACCGATGGGCGTCTACAACCACTTCGGCGGCAAAGACGGCCTGCTCGACGCCGTCGTCACCGACGGATTCCGCGAATTCAGCCGGGCGATCGCGGCGAACGACGACGCTCCGCTCGTGCGCCTGCTGGCCTCCGGCCGCGCCTACCGCGAATTCGCGCTGGCCAATCCGGTGCTCTATTCGCTGATGTTCTCGCACGACTGCGCGCCCGCCGACGACGCCGCGCGCGGCGCGTTCGACGTGCTCGTCGACGTGATCCGGTACGGCCAGGTCGGTGGCGTCATCGAGGCCGGCGACCCGGAGAGTCTGGCGATGCGCGTGTGGTCGTGCGTGCACGGGGCGGTGAGCCTGGAGCTCGGTTCGGCGTATCCGCCGGACCTCGACGGGGCCGGAAACTACGAGAACGTGATGGTGCTGGTGGCCCGCGGACTCGCGCCGCAGCACTGAGACCGCGATATTTCGCTCGGCGTCGCGAAAATGGTTCTCGCCGTCGCCCGAGTGACGTTTGCACAGTTCGGGGGTGTCTGGGCCGGCGCCGAGCGAGTGCCGGAGCGCAGGCCGATCCGGCTAAGCTCGCTCGATCGTCGTAGCGACGTCGTAAGGTCGGATTCACCAGCCGGCGATGCGAAGAGGAACCAGACGGTGAATCTGTGGGGCTATATCCAGGGGCGTGAGCCGACGCTGGCGTTCCTCACCTACCAGCACGCTTCGCTGGCCTTTCAGACCGTTCTGGTCGGGACCGTCGTCGCCGTCGTGGTGGCGGTGCTGGTCTATCGCTTCCCGCTCGGCTCGGCGCTGACGCTCACCAGCAGCCGGGTGGCGCTGACCATTCCGTCACTGGCGCTGCTCGCGCTGCTGATCGTTCCGTTCGGGCTCGGCGTCGTGCCGTCGTTCCTCATGCTCGCGTTCTTCGCGGCGATGCCGGTGATCGGCAATGCGATCGTCGGACTGCGGTCGGTCCCGGAGTCGACGGTGGAGGCGGCGCGCGGCATCGGGATGTCGCGGATGCGCGTGCTGCTGACCGTCGAGCTTCCGATGGCCTGGCCGGTGATCCTCACCGGCATCCGGGTCTCCACGCAGATGATCGTGGGCGTCGCAGCCATCGTCGCCTACGTCCTCGGACCCGGTCTCGGCTCGCTGATCTTCAACGGCCTGGCCCGGCTCGGCGGCGCCAACGCCCTCGAGATGGCGCTGACCGGAACCGTCCTGATCGTGCTCATCGCCCTCGTGTTCGACGCCCTGCTCGTCCTGCTGGGACGGCTGACGATATCCAAAGGACTGTCATGACCGACGTGCAGCGCACCGTTCACGGTGAGTCGATTCGCCTCGACGGCGTGGTCAAGCGGTACCGCGGCCAGAGCGAGCCGGCGGTGAACAAGCTCGACCTGGAGATCGAGGCCGGTCACATCGTCGCCTTCGTCGGCCCGTCCGGCTGCGGCAAGACGACCACCCTGAAGATGATCAACCGGCTGATCGAACCCAGCGACGGCCGGATCTTCATCGGCGACCGCGACGTGACCCGCGAGAACCCGGACAAGTTGAGGCAGTCCATCGGCTACGTCATCCAGTCCGGCGGGCTGTTTCCGCACTGGTCGGTGGCCAAGAACATCGGCGCCATCCCGCGAGTGCTGGGCTGGGACAAGAAGAAGATCGCCGAGCGCACCGAGTACCTCATCGACCTGGTCGGACTGGACTCGAAGACCTTTGCCGACCGGCTCCCGAAGGACATGTCCGGCGGCCAGCAGCAGCGCGTCGGCGTCGCGCGCGCACTGGCCGCTGACCCGCCGGTGCTGCTGATGGACGAGCCGTTCAGCGCCGTCGACCCCATCACCCGGGTTCGGCTGCAAGACAGTCTGATCGCCATCCAGCACGAGCTGGCCAAGACCATCGTGATCGTCACGCACGATTTCGAAGAGGCCACCAAGCTCGGCGACAAGGTGCTGATCCTGTCCGAGGGCGGACGCATCGAGCAGTACGCGACACCCGCGGAGATTCTGGCGAATCCCGCCACGCCGTTCGTCGAGGAGTTCATCGGCTCCGGGGCCACGCTGGCCCAGCTCACGCTGCAGCGCGTGCGCGACGTCCCGCTCGAGCGGGTGCTGACCGCCAAGGTCGGCGAGCCGTCGGCCGCAGTGATCGCCCGGGCCCGCAACGCCGGGAACACCTGGGTGGTGATCGTCGACGCCCAGGGCCGCCCGCGGGCGTGGCCGTCGCTGCGGGAGATCGCCACCCGCCCGGAGATCTCCGACTACGTCGATCCCCGGCTGCCGACCGTCGCCGAATCCGCGACCCTCAACGACGCGCTCGACGCCATGCTCGCGGCCAGTCAGGGCGGGGTGCTGGTGACTGACGGCCGCGGAGCGGTCACCGGGTCGCTCGCCATCGGGGCCGTCACGTCGATCATCCAGCAGCAGATCGCCGAGGCGCAGGCCGACGACGAGACCTACGAATCCCACGACTCCGACACCTTCCCCGCCCAACCGGACCCGTCATGAGCCAGGCGACGAAACAGCGGACGGGCAGGGTGCCCGTCGACGTGTGGTTCGAGCCGCTGGTGATCCTGGTGCTCGGGATCGGCTACTTCTCGTGGTACGCCACGACGACGCTGACCGAGACCGAGAAGGCGTCGCTGGAGTGGTCAACGCTGCAGACCACGATCGTCGATCACATCAAGCTCACCCTGGCCGCGACCGTGATCGTGGTGGCCGTCGCGGTGCCGCTCGGCGTCCTGCTGACCCGCAACTGGGCCAAGCGGTTCAGTCCGCTGGTGGTGAACGTCGCGAACGTCGGTCAGGCGGCGCCGGCGGTGGGCCTGCTAGTGCTGTTCACGTTCTGGCTGGGCACCGGTTTCCGGACCGCGGTGATCGGCCTGGTGGTGTACGCGGTGCTGCCGATCCTGCAGAACACGATCATCGGGCTGCGGCAGGTGGATCAGCGGACCGTGGAGGCTGCGCGCGGCATCGGCTACTCCGCGGTTCGCACCCTGTTCCAGGTGGAGTTGCCGCTCGCGGTGCCGGTGATCCTCAACGGCGTGCGGATGGCGCTGGTCATCCTGGTCGGCACAGCGACGCTGAGCACCTTCATCGGGGCGACGAGTCTGGGCACGCTGATCACCACCGGCGTCACGTTGTTCCTGCCGAAGCTGCTGATCTCCGGCGCGATCCTGGTGGCTCTGCTGGCCATGATCATCGACTGGCTGGGCCGGCTCGTCGAGCTGGTCGCGACGCCGCGGGGTGTGGCATGAGGCGGCGGAGAGGTCTGATTCTGACGGCGCTGCTGGCCGCGCTGCTCGCCGGCTGCGGTCTGGTCAGCTCGGGCGGCACGTTCCACAAGGCCTCGCTGCCGGACGGAGAGAAGCCGCTCGACGGCGTTCGGCTGGTGGTCACGTCGAAGTCGTTCACCGAGGGGATCCTGCTCGGCAAGATCACCGCGACCTACCTGGCGGCGGCCGGCGCCGACGTGCAGGACATGACCGGTGCGCCGGGCTCGGCGTCGTCGCGCCAGGCGCAGCTCAACGGCGACGCGGACATCCTCTGGGAGTACACCGGCACCGCCTGGGTCAACTATCACAACCAGACGCAGACCATCAGCGACCCGACGGAGTTGTGGCAGCGGGTCCACGACCTGGAGAAGAAGGACTACGACCTCGAGTGGATGCAGCCGGCCGGCTTCAACAACACGTACGCGTTCGCGGCGTCGTCGTCGACGGCCGAGCGCCTCAACGTGAAGACGTTGTCGGACGTGGCGAAGCTGCCGGTCAAGGACCGCACTTTCTGCGTCGACGACGAGTTCTTCTCCCGCTCCGACGGCTTCCTGCCGATGCTGAAGAAGTACGACATCCCGTACAACACCCCGAACGGCGTGCCGATCGACCAGGTGACCCGCATGGACACCGGCGTGGTGTACGCGGCGACGGCCCGCTCCAACCCGTGCAACTTCGGCATGGTCTACACCACCGACGGCCGCATCAAGAACCTCGATCTGAAGGTGCTGACCGACGACCGCAAGTTCTTCCTGCCCTACAGCGGCACCGTGGTGGTGCGCGGCGAGGTGATCCGCGCGCATCCGCAGCTCGCCGGGCTGCTGGTGAACATCTCGACGCGGCTGACCGACCAGGTGATGCAGGAGCTCAACGGCCGCGTCGACATCGACGGCGAGGACCCGGCGGATGTCGCCTACGACTGGCTGCTGAGCGAGAAGCTCGTCAAGTAGTGCGTTCGCGCAGGTAGCGCGCGGTGGCGGCGGTGGCCTCGTCGGGGTCGTGCGTCAGTCGTTCCAGCGCGGCGCGGGCGTGCGGGCCGGGCAGGTCGGCGAGCGCCTGCGTGATCCGGCAGCGGGCCTGCGCGACGGCGTCGGGCAGGGGTGCGGTCAGCCGGTCGACGACGGCATCGGCTCGCTTGGGATCGGCCGGGTCGGCGGCGGCGAGTGCGGCGAGCGCGTCCGCGGCGTCGACGTCGTGCACGACGTCGACGATCATCGCCACCAGCATCGGGACCGACGACGCGTCGCCGCGGTCGGCCAGGGCCAGTACCGCATCGGCCCGGATTCGCGGGTCGGCGTCGTCGGTCGCGGTCCGCAGCAGCCGGGTCGAGGTGTCGTCGCCGAGTTCGGCCAGGGCCTGCACGGCGCGCCGGCGCACCCCGGCGTCGGGGTCGCGCAGAGCGGTGGCGAGGGCGTCGTCGACGTCGTTGGGCGGCGTGCGCACCAGCGCCCAGCGCAGGGCGCCGGCGACGTCCGGCTGGTCCTCGGCGAGGAAGGCGCGGACCAGCGCGGGACCGGGCACTGCGTCGACGGTGAGGGCGGCGCGGTGCCGTGCGCGGGCGCTGCCGGAGCTCAGTGCCGAGAGCGCGGCCAGCAGGGTGAGCACCTCGTCCCAGTCGGCGGGATCGTTGTCGCCGACCTGCTGCAGCTTCTCGAGCAGGTCCCGCTCGCGGGCGATCCGCTCCCGCGCCTGTGCGACCAGGCGCGGTACGACCTCGCCGAACCGAAAGTCGGGGTCGTCGAGCGCGTGGCCGATCTCCCGCAGCGACAGCCCGAGGGTTCGCAGGCTTTCCACGTGCAGGATGCGGGCGACGTCGTCGGCCGAGTACGCGCGGTACCCGGCCGACGTGCGTCCGCTCGGCGTGATCAGCCCCAGGGACTCGTAGTGCCGCAGCATCCGGGCGCTCACACCCGAGCGCCGGGCGACTTCACCGATCCTCACGGGGCTCCTTCGGGTCCGAGTGCGACGACGCGCCGCGCTTGGTCTAGGTTCGCGGCGAACCCCGAGTCGGGGTCGGCCGCCAACCTCATTGTGGCCTCCGCGTGGGTGCGGACGGCCGTTACCGCGGCAGTGGCGTCGTCGCCGAGGGCCACCAGAGCGCGGCTCAGGCTACGACGGACGTCCTCGTCGCCCCGGCCGAACTGAGTGACGAGGACCCGGGCCAGTGCGGCCCGCTCGTCGTCGGGGACCAGGACGACTGCTGTGCGCCAGGCGCTGCGGGCGACCTCGTCGTCGGCGTCGGTGAGCAGCTCGCGGGTGATGGCCGGCCACGTCGCGTCGGCGCCGATCTTGGACAGCGTGTGCAGCGCCTGGCTGCGGGCCTGGGGCACTTCGGAGCCGAGTTCGGCGAGCAGCAACGGCACCGTCGACGACGCCGGGTACCGGGTGATCGCCCAGGTCAGCGTGTCGCGGACCGAGAAGTCTGGTTCGACGCCGCAGCGCTCGATCAGTTCGGGGAGCGCTGCGGGGTCGCGGGCGATGCCGGCCTCGAGTGCGGTGCGGAGTCGGACGTCTGGGTGGTGGATCACGGTGATCGCCTCCTTCTCCTCCGAGTAAAGAGGCTGACACCGTGTCAGGGTCAAGCGGGCGGCGTTCGGGCGGGCATGCGAAGGGTTACGAAGACAGCGACATGCCCGCCGGCGAGACGATCGCCAGTGCTATGCCGCCGCGCTGCCGGCGGGTCGGGTGCTCGCGCAGCACGATCAGCGCCAGCGCGATCGTCACGACCGGATAGAAGCCGCTCACCACGGACAGCGTCGACAGGTCGCCGACGGTCAGGCCGTAGCCGACCAGCGAGTTCGCGGTCGCGTCGAATGCGCCGCTGACCAGGGCGAGCAGCACCGCGACGAGGACGACGACCACCGGTTCCAGCGTCGCCATCGGGCCGACGGCGTACGCCGAGTACAGCAGCCAGATGCCGGCGCACGACGCCACGCCCGTCAAGACCCCGCCGATGGTGATCGCGAGCATGCGGGCAGAGTAGCGGCCGGGACCGGCGCTAGACGCCTCCGCCTCCGCCTCCTCCTCCGCCGCCGCCGGACGAGCCGCCTCCACCGGAACCGCCGGAACCGTCCGACGATTCGTTCGCACCGGTGTAGGAGTCTGCCGTCGCCGCCACGAATCCGCCGAGGAACAGCAGTGGATCGCCGGCCGGGATGAACTGATCGTCGAGGCGCATCCAGTGCGGCGGTTCGGCCCGGTACAGCGGCCCGAACGTCGTCGTCCAGGAGGATTCGGCGCCGAAGAGCACGGCGAAAGGAAGGAGGAGTTCGGCCTCGCGCGGGTCGAGCAGTGCGGGATTGCGCGCGGCGAGGCCGAGGCCGTCGAGGTGATCGGCCAGTTCCCGGCCTTCGCGGGTCAGCATCCGGCGCCGGAACGCGAACACGGTCAGGAAGACCGCCCCGGTGGTGGCCGCGATGCCGAGCAGGCCGGTGCCCATCAGCATCGGGGAGCGCTCGACGCCGTCGACCAGGGCGTACAGGCCGACTGCCTGGGCGAACGCGGTGAGCGCCATCATCGCCACGATCACACCGAGGGATGCGCGCGACGGCCTGCGACGCAGACCCGCGTCGATCACCCGCCGGGACGTCTTGCCGCGCCACGCGATGACCCGCGAAGCCAGAAGCGGGTCGTGGCGGTCGAACCACCGGATCTCGCCGGGGACCAGGCGCGGCGGGAAGAGCATGCCCGCGACCGTCCGTTCGGCGGCGGTCAGTCCGTGGTCGGTGACGGCGGCGAGCCCGTACACGGGCGTGCTCCGCGCGGCCGGGCCGGAGACGACGAAGACGCGGCCCGGCCGCGCCCCGAACATCCGGTTCAGCGGAACCAGACGATGGGTGAGCGAGACGTTGCCGCGGACCAGGAAGTCGACCATCGACGCGACGGCCCCGCGATCACGCTTGTCGACCAGGTCGGAGGCCAGGAACAGGTCGATCCCGGCAGGGCGGTCCGTCCGCGGCCTCACCGGTCCGCGCGACCGGGCGTTGCGCCAGGTCGTGGCCGCCAGGACCAGCACCAGAAGGCCCATGACCAGTGCTGGGACGACGGGTGCGGCGGCGACCAGGAGGCCGTGGGCGCGCAGGAAGTTCGGTCGCGCGGAGGCGAACGTGCCCGGTGCGAATCCGACGGCGACGGTCATGTTCTCGTGCGGGCCCAGTCGGTCGGCGGCGGCGGTGAACGCGGTGCCGTCGCGCGTGATGTCGCAGCGGGCGGTGGATCCGTCGGGTCCCCGGTAGCAGGAGGCCTCGCCGGTCAGGGCGTTCGCGAGTTGCGGGTCGACGTGCAGTTCGGCGGAAACCCGGCCGAAGGGCTGCGGCCACCCGGTGCCGTTGACGTTCCAGTAGAACTCGTCCCGGCCGTCGCGCTCGACGGTGACGTCGCGCTGCGTGTAGGTCAGGACGTACGTCTGCCGTCCGTGCACGTACTGGCCGGGCGGGACTGCGACGGTGACGACCTTGTTCTCGCCCTCGTCGGCGACGGTGAAGTCGCGGCGGGCGCCGTTCTCGTCGACCACGCCCTCTATCTGGAGGTCGATGTCGACGTCGTCGAAGTGGGTGGGGAGAATGCGCTTGATGCCGCGGTTCTGGTCGTGGTCGGGGAACAGGGCGACGAGGGTCTCGGTGGTCCGCAACGTCGAGTGTCGGTCGCCGTCGACGCCGAGGTCGTAGCGCGCGTGGAACGATTCGAACTCGAACGCGTCGACGTCGGCGCGCGCGACCCCGGCGGTGAGGAGCAGGCCCAGGACCGCGGCGACGAGCGCGACGGCGAGGCGCAGGAGCTTCATGAAATGAGACTAACAACGTGAATTAGTTAAACGATGGCATACGTATGCCACGGCAACAGTTCGCCATTCACTGCGGCTTCCGTGCTGCCAGCCGCTGCTCGAACGCCGTGATCAGGGACTCCACCGTGAACTCGAAGACGGCGTCGGCCCGGCCCCGACCGCGCGGGGTGACGCGGAGCGCCTCGCCCAGTGCGTCCTCGGCCAGCTCGGAGGTGATCGGATAGACCCGGTCGGGAGCCCCGAGATCGAGGGCGCCGCCCGCGGTGATCAGGTCGACGGCGCCGATCACGAGGTAGACCTCCTCCGGAGTGAAGCCCGCCGCGCGAAGCACCTCGGCGCAGGTCACCACCGAACCGAGCGGTTCGGATGCGGTGACCTGCGAGATCATCAGGTCCGCGGCCAGCCAGGGATGCTCGCCGATGGAGTTGCGATCGTGGTAGGCCACATGCCTGACCGTTTCCTGCCAGGACCACGTGCGGTCGATGCGCGGGCCCTGCGCCACGTGAATGGCCTCGCGCATCAGCTCGAGCACGTCGTCGAGCCCGCTGACGTGGTTGTACAACGACGGCGAGCTCACCCCGAGGTGCTTGGCGAGCTTGGTCATGGTGAGCCGGCCGTGCTCGTCGGCGATCTCCAGCGCCGCATGGGCGATGCGGTCGCGCGACAGGAGCGCGACTTTGGGTCTGGGCACGGGTCTGGTCTCCTCTGCCTGGTCTTCGCTATCTGGTCAACTGGTCGCCGGGGCGCGGGCCGCCCGGCGGCGAGACGCCCACCAGACGCCCAGTTCGAAGGCCGACGACGCGCCCGCGCGGGACATCTCCTCGGCCACCATCCGCTGCACCGTCCGGGCCGAGACGTCGAGCAGGTCGGCGATCTCGGAATCGGGAATCCCCTGCTCACGCAGGGCGAGCGCGGCGTCGTTCGGCGGTCCGTCGAACGGGAACGGCACGCCGCGGTCGAACCAGTCGGCGAAGACGGCGGCCAGCGCGCGGGTCACCATCTTCGAGTCGCTGGCGACCACCGCCGACACCGGGTGCGACGGACCGTCCGAGGACATCACCGCCACCTGGCCGACGCTGCCGCACAGCCACCAGGGCACTGTCCCGAGCAGGCGGATCCGGACGCCGGCCCGGTGCAGGGCGGTGAGGCGTTCGCGGTATCCCGGCAGTTTGACGGTGCGAGCGTCGAGGAGCAGGCGGGGCGAGCCGTCGTCGCGCTCCGCGAGTTCGGTGAGACCGGCGATCAGCTCGTCGACGGGCTCGATGCGCGGCGCCGCGAAGAACGGGTCCGACGGGCCGGAGCTCGCCCCCCGGTCCCACCAGGTGCGGACGTCTCCGGCGGCCATCTGCAGCATCGGGCCCGCCGGGTGGCGGGCGGGGTCGGGCTGCGGCTGGTCGTGGGCGACGCTGTGCACCGCGAGCAGCTCGGTCACGGTGCGCAACCGGGCCCGGTGCTCGTCGAGGGCGGTCAGGAACTGATCGCTGAGGACGTCCTGCGGCGCGCTGTAGTGCAGGCCGTCGGCCTCCACGCGCACCTGACCAGCGGATTCCAGGGCAGTGAGGGCGCGGTTCAGGTCGATCCCGGGCGGAGCCAGCTCCCGGATCCCGGGAAGGGTGCGGGGCCGGCCGCGGAGCAGCCGGAGCAGTAGTTCGTAGGCGTCGGTATCGATCATGTGCGCAGGCCCGCCCACGCCGCGCCCAGCTCGAATCGCGAGTTGGCGCCGAGGTCGTCCATCGCGTCGGAGATGCGTCGTCGCACGGTGCGGACGCCGAGGCCGAGCTGCTTGGCGATCTGTTCGTCAGTCTTGCCGCGGCTCATCAGATCCAGCACGGACTGCCAGCCGTGGCCGGTCGACGGGTACGGGGCCGCGCTGACCCAGAGCGAGTCGAACAGCGTCTGCATGGCTGCGATCACCGCGCTCGACCGCACGATCGCCAAGCCGTCCGGGCACTCGTCGCCCCAGGTCAGCGGGAAGACGGCCATGGTGCGATGGTCGACGTAGAACCAGCTCGGGATGCGCGGGGACACGCGGACGCTGACCCCGAATGCCACGAAGGCGTCGATCACCGCGAGGTGCTTCGGGTCGTCGAGCGCGGACGCCGGGAAGATGTAGCGCACTTCGTAGCCGCCCGCGGCGAAGGCCTCGCCGATGCGGTCCATATGCGGCGAGATGTGCGTGTGCATCCAGGCCATGTCGGGCACCCCGGCACACGGCCTGCCGGGGGTGAGCTGCCCGGAGAGTTCGAACCAGCGTTCCACTGCGGCGGCCGGGCCGCGGGTCACCTCGCCCTGTTCGCTGACGCCCTGCGGGCTGTCGCCGAGCTGCCACGCGCGGGTCAGTTCGGGGATGCCGGAGACCAGCTCGGTCAGGCTCTCGAGTCGGCGTCGTTCCTGGTCGAGGAGCGATGTGGCCAGACGGGTGATGGTCGCGTCGGGTGCGGTGTAGGTCAGCCGGCCGTTGCGTTCGGTGAGGAAGCCCGCGTGGATCAGGGTGTCGATCGCCTCGTCGGCGGTGTCGCCGAGGAGCTCGCGAGTGGCCTCGCGAGTCGTCGGCCGGACGCGCAGGAGTGCAGGCAGAGCGTCGACGGAGATGCGGGCGAGGTCGTCGTCGAGTGCAGTCATGCGACTGGTCCTTCTGGTCGGTCCGGCTTGTCGAAGTCATGCCATGGCATTTTCAGGCCAGTACAAAACTAATCATAGTCGTTTAGCGTTCTCCGCATCGACCTGAACCGTAGGAGAAACCAATGAGCATCGACCCCGAATTCTGGACCGGCCCCGTCTTCTGGGGCATCGTCATCGTCGCCTTCCTGGCGATCGACGCCGTCGCCGTCGCCGTCGTGATCCGCAGCCGGCGGTCCCGCGACGACCTGTACCTCACCGGCCTCGACGGCTACCGCCCCGAAGACGGCACCCGCCTGGTGCAGCGACCGCAGCGGGCGGGCCGGCCGTGACCGGCGTCGACACCGTCTACCGGCGGCTGCGGCTCGCCGACGACCTCGTCGTCACCTGGGACCGGCACCTGCTGACCGTCGCCACGTCGCGGTGGGAGCCGGGCACCTTCGTCTACGACGTCGAGTTCCTCGCCGTGGGGGGCAAGCACACCCGCAATGGCGGCACCAAGGTGGCACTGGGCGGACTGGGCGCCCACTTCCGGTTCCACGTGCTGCGATTCGAGCTCGACGCCGCGCAGTTCGCCGAGTTCGACGCGCTGATCACCCAGGTCCGCGCGTATCGCGACGAGAGACTGTCGTGAGCTACCGGTACGCCCGGATCGGCGCGTCGGTCTCCGACGAGCAGTGGCGGCTGTCCGGCGTCGTCTGCGCGCTGATCGCGGTGAGCGTCGCCGTCGCGGTTCCCGGCGTTCTGGGTCATCACGTGCTGCCGCCGTGGCTGGCGGCGTTCGGTCTGGTCGGAGCGCTGGGCGTGGCGACCGCGTCGTCGATGCGGAACAAGCCGGTCGCCGAGGTCTACTTCCCGCGTTCGGACGGGCGCTGGATCAGTCCGGACGGCAGACGCGTCGTCGAGCCGTCCCACCTGGCCGACGACCCGCGGGCGTCGCTCACCGAGAGCTTCTCCGGCGGGTTCGCCGCGGGCACGGTGTGTCGGGTGCGGCGGACCACGCTGAACGTCGCCGGCCGTCCGCTGCACGAGGTGACGCTGGCGGTCGCCGCGCCCGCCGCCTCGCTGTTTCAGACGAGGCTGCTGATGGTGGTGCGGCCCGACGACAGGTCGCTGTTCGGCGTCGGAGAAGTGCTGCCGCTGATGCGGTTCAGCACCGCGCACCCGGACGTCGCCCTCGCCCCGGACGACGTCCGGGAGCAGATCTGCGTGGCGGGCGTGATCGCGCTCGACGAGGCGCTCGCCGTCGCCGTCGGCGTTCGGGAGGGCTCGGTGGCACCGGTCTGGGACTCCCGGACCTACCGGCGGCTGACCAGATTCGGCAGCGTCTACCCGGCGCTCAAGTACGAACGCCCCGACCTGGTGTTCGCCGACGTCGCGCGACGACGCAGAAAGGTCCTCAAGTGACCGCCGAACGCCTGGTGCCCGCCGTGGTCGCCGACGACACCGGATCGATGCTGGTCCAGACCCCGCTGACCGTTCGGAGCACACTGTCGCGATCACAGCCGACGGGCCGATCACTTCCTCAGACTCTGTACTCGCGTTCGTCGGCGCTTCCGCTGGAACCTGAAATCCCCCGATCGAAACTGCTCTGACCAGGGGATTCGATGGAGCCGATGACGGGAATCGAACCCGCACTCTCAGCTTGGGAAGCTGATGTTCTACCACTAAACTACATCGGCGCTGACGTGGTCTGGACCACGCGGAGGAAATCCTAGCAAACGTCCGGGGGTCTCGTCCGAACGGGCGAATCGGGCGGAGCCGGCGCGCGTCGGGCGGGCTGCGGCAATAGGGTCGGGGACCATGAGGTCTCGGGCGCGGAACAGTCGATGGCGGACCGGTGCGACGCTGGTGGCGGCGGTGACACTGGCGCTCAGCGGCTGTGCGACGTCGACCGACGGGACGGCGCAGAAGGCCGCGTCGTCGACCGCGGAGAAGCCGAAGGCGGTGCCGACGATCGTGGTCGTGGACGCCTCCGACTCGATGAACACCGCTGACGCGCCGGGGCCGCGGATCGATGCGGCGAAGAGTGCGGTGCGCGCGCTCGCCGACAGCCTGCCCTCGGGCGCCGACTTCGGCATGGTGGCGTTCGGTTCCACCAAACCGTTGAAAGGCACGCCGGCCGACGTCGCGTGCGGGGACATCCAGACGTCGGTGCCGCTGGGCCCGCTGAACAAGACGCAGCTGACCGCAGCCCTCGACGGGCTCAAAGCGCAGGGGCGGACGCCGATCGCGAAGGCGCTCGACGCGGCGGCTCAGCAGGTTCCGGCCGGGGGCGCGGCGTCGATCGTCCTGGTGTCCGACGGCGCGTCGACCTGTCAGCCGGACCCGTGCCAGACGTCCGCGGCCATCCGGCAGGCGCATCCCGACGTGACCGTCAGCGCCGTCGGCTTCCGCACCGACGACCCCGCCCTGAAATGCGTGGCCGAGAAGGGCGGCGGCCTGTTCGTGACCGCCGACAACGCCGCGCAGCTCACCGCACGGCTTGCGGCCGCACAGGATGCGCAGTCCGCGGCCACCAAGCTGACACCGACGTCGCGCGGCGGCATCGAGATCGGGCAGCGAATCGACGACGTGCGGAAGAACAACGCCGACTTCCCGTCGACCGGCACCCGCGACGGCGACCGCACGGTCTACGTCTACGCCGACTGCACGTACGTCGTGGAGCACGACGTGGTGGTCGAGATCGCACCCGGGAATCCGCCCGGTTCGGCGGGCACCACCATCGACGGCGTCGGCAAGGGGACTGCGGGCAAGCGGGCCGTCGAACTGTACGGCGAGGCGGTCAGCGACTCCGACGGGGTCGCGGTCTTCGCCGCCGACAAAGCGGCCGGCACCGCCTACCGGATCGGCTACGACGGGGCCGACAGCGTGGCGTCGGGCACCGTCACCACCGTCGTGCTCTGCGGCTGCCTGGCCGAGGCCCAGAAATCGGCCAAGAAGGACGACGGCCCGCAGGTGGTGGAGATCGTCGCGGTCGACAAGTCGGGCCAGCCGATCAACGGCTTCACCCGCGGCCAAGTGATGTCGGCGACGTTCGAGGCCAAGTACTGCAGTCCCGGCCTTGGCGCGATCAACCCCGGCGTCTACTCCTGCGGGACCACCGCCGACGGCGCCGTGAACTGCTGGCCGAGCGGCTCCAAACTCCTGTGCACCGGCGCCCCGGACCAGAAGGAACTGCGCGAATACGCGTACACCGGCACCCTGACCCCGGAGCAGCCGAAGCCCGACGTGAAACCGTGGGCGCTGACCCTCGCCGACGGCACGAAGTGCCTCAAGAAGTACGGCGGCTCCTGGGACCGCCCGCCCGCCGGCTACATGCACGTGTACTACTGCGACACGAAGGGGAGCTACACCTACGTCTACGTCCGGGACGGCGACGACCCGCCGCTGTTCGACAAGTCCGGCAAGCAGTGGACGGTTCTCTTCGGAACGAATACGTCCACGCCGCGCGCGGTCGGCGTCACGTCGGTCACTTACTCGGCCGCCCCCTGACCTCGCGGGAACCAGCACTGTCGTGTCGGACACGCTGGCATAGACTGACACCGTGCTGCTCTCCGACCGCGACATCCGTGCCGAAATCGACGCCGGCCGTCTGGGCATCGACCCGTACGATGCCGCGCTCGTCCAGCCGTCCAGCGTCGACGTCCGGCTCGACAGTCTGTTCCGCGTCTTCAACAACACGCGGTACACGCACATCGACCCGGCGCAGCGGCAGGACGAGCTGACCACGCTCGTCGAACCCGGCGACGGCGAGCCGTTCGTGTTGCACCCCGGCGAGTTCGTGCTCGGCTCCACCCTCGAGGTGTGCACACTGCCCGACGATCTCGCGGGCCGGCTCGAAGGCAAGTCGTCGCTCGGCCGCCTCGGGCTGCTGACGCACTCCACCGCGGGCTTCATCGATCCCGGCTTCTCCGGCCACATCACGCTGGAACTGTCGAACGTCGCGAACCTGCCCATCACGCTGTGGCCGGGCATGAAGATCGGCCAGCTGTGCCTGATCCGCCTGTCGTCGCCCGCGGAGAACCCGTACGGCTCGACGGCGGTCGGCTCCAAGTACCAGGGCCAGCGGGGCCCGACACCCTCCAAGGCATACTTGAACTTTCGTGAAGTGACAGGGGAGGACTCACGATGACCCGCGGTTTCGAACCACGTCCCGGCTGGATCTCCGAGTTCTCCCGGCCGCCGGAGGACTGCGCCGGCGCCGTGCTGGCTCTCGACTTCAGCGACGACGACGGGCTCTGGGCGGGTCGTGTCGACCAATACCTGATGCTGGAGAAGACGATCCGCGAAGAGCGGATCACCGGCGTCGTGCTGGACGTTCGCACCGCGACCTGCCTGCGTGATCACGGCGGCGTCTCCGGCGCCGACGATCCGGAGGCGTTCGGCGAGCTCATCGCCATCGTGCGGCGGGCCCGCGAGCGGCTCGTCGACCACCACAGCGTGCTGCTGATGGGCGACGAACACCTGCGTCTGGTCACCGTCTCCCTCGACTCGCTGATGGCCGCGACCGTTCCGGAAGTGAATCGTGTGCACGGCATGATCGTGGAGCTGGCCGGCGCCGATCCAGTCGCCGCGGTGTTGCTGGGCCCCGGCCACGAGGCCTGGCCCGGCCTGTGGGAGTCGCTCACCGAACGCGGCTACTCGGTCCTGCTGCCGGGCGACCCGTACCCGCCGACCTACGCCGGCGACGATCGCGAGACCAACGTCCTCAACCCGGTCGACGAGCCGCACCCGTCGCTCGCCTGGGAAGGCGCCACCGAAGTGGTGCCGGCGACGCCGACGCTCGACGTCGCACCGCAGCCGCAGTCCGCGGGCACGTCGCGCCGCGGTGTCAAGGTGGCCGCGGTCGCTGCCGCGCTGCTCGTGGTGGCGGGCGGCGGAACCGCTGCAGCGATCGCCATGAACAACGACGATCAGGCCCCGCCGGCCGCGACCACGGCCGGCGTCGTCACGACCACCACGACCACTACGACCTCCACCCCGCCGACGACGGCCGACGCCGCCGACATCAAGGCCGCTCGCGCGCCGATGTCGCGTTACCTGCCGCCGCCCTCGCCCAAGACCACCAGCACCCCGACTACCGCGAAACCGGCGCCCCAGCCGCGTACGCGGCGGCCGCACCGACGGGTCCTGCCGAATCCGATTCCGGGCCTGCCGCCGATCGTGATCGGCTGAGGCCGGCTCAGGGAGCGGGAGGCGCTTCTTCGGCGGCGCGGGCGGCGGCGCGGCGCTCGCGGGCGATCGACAGATAGTCGTCCAGCTGCCGGCGTAGTTCGCGGTCCAGGGCCCGGTTCAAAGTGTTGTGGGCGGTCACGCGGCCGGTGAGCCGCAGCTCGTTGACGAAGACCGTCGCCCAGTCCGACTCGGCGTCGGTCTCCGGGATCCAGCCGTCGAAACGGCCCTCGGTGATCGCCCGGCGTCCCGCGGTCACCAGCGTCTCCGCGGCGCGCTGGAGGTCGTCGTCGAGCTTCTGTTGCAATCCCAGGATGTAGGGCAGCGGCACGCCGATCTTCATCAGCTCCGAGTAAGCGTCGATGCTCTCGGTGTCTTTGATCAGGTAGCGGGCGACGGGAGTGTCGTCGCCGAGCGGTTCGAGCAGACCGAAGTCGATGATGCGTTGCAGCAGCGCCGGATCACTGGTGTTGAGGGTGGCGTGGAGTTCGTCGGCGGACACCTCGGCGGTAGGCGTGCGCGACAGCGGCTCGGTGACGAGTTCGTTCAGGCCGAGCACCTCGGCGAGGTCGTCGCCGCGCTGCACGCCGGAGAAGAACTCGCCGATGTGGGTCATGGTGAAACCCTTGCGGAGCAGGTCGTTGATCACTTTCAGGCGGGCCAGGTGCTGGTCGCCGTAGATCGCGATCCGGCCACGACGAATCGGACGCGGAATCAGTCCGCGGTCCTGATAACCGCGAACATTGCGCGTCGTGGTGCCCGCTGCGCGAGCGAGGTCGTCGATCCGGTACTCCGCCATGCGGGACATTGTTCCAAATTCTCGGCGACCTCCGGTAGGCAGTCAGGTGTCGAGCCCTACGCGTCCACCGCCAACTCGTCCGAATCGCACCGTGAGACGCACGGCAGGAAGAACCCGGCGGCACGCTCCGGCTCGGTCAGCAGACCGTCACGATGGTCGATCTCGCCCGAGGTCGTATGCATCTTGCACGCCCCGCAGAAACCCTGCTGGCACGAGTACGCGACGTCCGGCCGGACCCGGCGGATCGCCGTGAGCGCCGACTCCTCGGCGTCGACGGTGACCTGCTCGCCGGTTGAGTTCAGCGTGATCGTGAACTCGGAGCCATCGACGATCGGCGGCGGCGAGAACCGCTCGAAGTGCAGTTCGATGTCCGCACGGTCCACCAGATGCCTGCGGAGCGACTCGAGCATCGGCACCGGGCCGCAGCAGTAGACGGAGAGCTCCGCCGGACCGCCGTGCTCGTCCGCACCCGGGCCGACCAGTTCCTCCATCGTCGGCAGGCCGTCGACGTCGTCGGTGCGCACGGTGACCTTGTCGCCGTAGCGTGTGAGTTCCTCGATGAACGGGATGGAGTCCCGGCTGCGGCCCGAATACAGCATGGTCCAGGGCAACCCGTAGCGGTCGGCCATCGCGAGCATCGGCAGGATCGGCGTGATGCCGATGCCGGCGGCGATGAACCGCAGCTGCCGGGCAGGCGAACCGTATCCGGGCAGGGCCAGCGGAAACGCGTTGCGGGGGCCCTTGATGGTGACGTTGTCGCCGACGCGCAGGGTGTCGTGTACTTCGACCGAGCCGCCGCCGCCCTCCGGGATCCGGCGCACCGCGATCCGGTACGTCCGGCGATCGCCGGGGTCGCCGCACAGCGAGTACGAGCGCATGCGACCCGACTGCAGATGCAGGTCGAGGTGCGCGCCCGGATGCCACTCCGGCAGTACCGACCGGTCGGCCGCCGCGAAGGTCAGCGCGATCACGTTCTCGTCGTGCGCGACCACTTCGCGGTCGACGATCTCCAGGTGCTGGATGTGCGGGTTCTCGTCGACGTCGTGCAACGGCGCAAAGGCGCCCCAGAAGGGGAACCAGGTCTTGCCGATGCCGGTGAAGAGACGCATCAGGGGGTCGCGCCGCCACCGCCCGTACAGGTGCGGCGGCTCGGTGGTGAGCTCGGTCTGATGCGGATGCAGGATGTGATTCATCGCGGCCGGCCGATCACGCAGCCCGTCGAGCACCAGGCGACGAGGCGAGGTACGCGACGGCCTGCGCGGTATCGCCGATGTCGGTCGGTTTGAAGCTCGGCTTGAAGTAGCTGAACGTCGCGAGCGCGAGCTTGTACAGCTTCGGGAGGACGCCTGCGCGGGCGCCGCGGCGGTAGTGCCAGACCCTGGCCGGGAGGCGGTAGTTGACGGAGTCGTCGTTCTTCATGATGAATCCGAAACCACGGAACAGCAGCAGGATCAGGAACGGCAGCGCGATCGCCATCGCTCGGGCGCGGCGCAGCATGCCGTCGGCGAAGTAGGCGGCGACGTCGTGTGCGACGGCCCGGTGTTCCACCTCTTCGGCGCCGTGCCAGGTGAACAGGTCGGTCATGTTCGGGTCGGCGCCGGCCTCGGTCCAGCGACAGTTCAGCGCGAAGTCGCCGAGGATCGCCGTGTAGTGCTCGATGGCAGCGATCAGCCAGAGCCGCTCGATCAGATGCTTCTGGCGCTTCTCCGGGGTGCCGCCGTCGCGCGGTCCCAGGACCCGGCGGAAGATCCACTCCATCTGCTTCTGGTACGGAGTGGTGTCGATGTCGTGACCGGCCAGCCACTCTGCGACGGCCTTGTCGTGCGCCTCGGCGTGCATGGCCTCCTGGCCGATGAATCCGCGCATGTCGGCGGCCAGGGCGTCGTCCTTGACCAGCGGCAACGCCTCATTGAAGGTCTGGACGAACCACCGCTCGCCCTCGGGGAGCAGGAGGTTGAGCACGGTGACGAAGTTGGAAGCCACCGGGTGGTCCGGAATCCAGTGCAGCGGCGTCTCCGACAGGTCGAAGTCGACGTTTCGGGCGTGCAGCTCCACCTTGCCGGGATCGGTGTCGGGCGTGGAACGGTTGGTCGTTGCGGCCATGGGTTCTTTCCTTACTTCGCAAGCTTCTGACGGGCGGCGATACGCGAAGCCCACGGGAAGAAGCGGTACGAGCGGTAGCCGAACTTGGCTTCCGGGGTGACCGGCACGACGGCCTTGTTCGACAGGATCGCCTTCACGATGTCATTGGCGACGCGGTCCGGTGTGAAGTTGCGCTTGGCATAGAAGTCGTCGATGCGCTTGCGGTTGCCTGCCTCGTCGCCGGTGCCGACGATCTCGGTGTTGGCGGTGATGTTGGTGTGGACGATGCCCGGGCAGATCGCGGTGACGCCGATCTTGTGCTCGGCCAGTTCGGCGCGCAGCGACTCGCAGAACATCAGCACGCCGGCCTTGGTGGCCGAGTACAGCGCCATGTCGCGCTGCGGCGTGAACGCCGACGCCGACGACAGGTTCACGATGTGACCGCCGACGCCGCGTTCCACCATCTGCTGGCCGAACGCGCGGCTGCCGGTGATGACGCCGCGCAGGTTGATGTCGAGGATGCGGTCGACCTGCGCGTCGGACGCGGCGAGTGCCGAGCCGGCCAGGGCGATGCCTGCGTTGTTGACGACGATGTCGGCGACGCCGTGTGCTTCGCGTACCTGCTCGGCGAACTCGTTGACGGCCTCGGTGCTCGACACGTCGAGCTGGTAGGACGAGGTCAGCACGCCCTTGGCCTTGCACTCGGCGGCGGTCTCCTCTGCGGTCGCCAGGTTGATGTCGGCGAGGACCACTTCGCAGCCCAGCTCGGCCAGCGCGTACGCGGTCTCGCGGCCGATGCCGCTGCCGGCACCGGTGATGACGGCCAGCTTGCCGTGCAGGCGGCGCGGCGCCGCGATCAGGCGGGCGCGATCGATGGTGTTCGGCGCACTCGACGTGCCGTTCTCGATCAGGTTGATGAACTCGCGAGCGGACTCGGCCAGGTACTCGGGCTTGGTGTACGGCAGCCAGTGGCCGGTCGGGGTGTCCTTGCGCCACAGCTTCGCGGCGTGGGTGTAGGTGTTCTGGAAGATCGCCGGACGCAGCGCGACGTCGCGCTCGTTGACCAGTTCGAGCACCGGCACCAGGGTGGGACGCGGGTTCGGGTGCGCCAGCTTCTGGCGGATGTTGGCGCTGTAGAAGCGGAGTCCGGAGACCATGTCTTCCTTCAACGTCGGCGCGTAGGAGACGTTCTCCGGCGGGGTGCCCTCCACGTACTTCAGGAAGGTGGTGGCGGTCTTCTCGGATCCGACGGCGCGGAAGAAGGCCTGCGGGGCCGCCGGCACCTGGAAGAAGGCGGTGTACGCCGACGACGCGAACTGCGACAGGGTGCGGGCCAGGTTGCCCGGGGTCGGGCGCGCGAGGTTCGCCTGTGCCCACTCGCCCAGGTAGTCCAGGTTGGGGCCGGACACCGAGGTGAACGACTTGATGCGGTCGTGTGCGCCCTGAGTGGTCACGGCCTCCCAGCTCTGCACCGAACCCCAGTCGTGGGCGACGATGTGCACCGGCTCGCCGGGGCTGACGGCGTCGACGACGGCGAACAGGTCCTGCGCGAGTGCGTCGAGGCGGTAGGCCTCGACGGGCTCGGGCCGGCTGCTCTCGCCGTAGCCGCGCGTGTCGTAGGCGACGACGCGGAAGTCGTCGGCCAGCAGTGGCGCCACGTTGTCCCAGAGGTGGTGGGTGTCCGGCCAGCCGTGCACCAGCACGACGGTCGGCCGCTCGGCCTTGCCGTTGTCAGCGGCCGCGGGGGCCTCGAAGACGGCGATCTCGACGTCACCGCTGGACACGGTGGATCGATTCCAGGCAACCATTGCACTCCCTTGGGCTCGGGCTGACGACTCCGGCAGACGTTACCACCGGTCACAGTTATCGTGCCAATGCCTGTTGTCATACCTGGAATCGCCGCGTCAAGTGTGGGAGTTCACAGCCGGGCGAACAAATGCGAGATTTCGGTCACTGCCGGTATGACGAGAGGAAGTTGCCGATCCGCTCGATCGCGTCGGCCAGGTCCTGCGACCAGGGCAGCGTGACGATGCGGAAGTGGTTCTGGTCGTCGAGGTTGAAGCCCGACCCCTGCACGACGAGGATCTTCTCCTGCAGCAGCAGGTCCTGGACGAACTGCTCGTCGTCGTGGATCTCGTGGACCTCCGGGTCGAGCCGCGGGAAGGCGTACAGCGCGCCCATGGGCGTGACGCAGCTGACGCCGGGGATCTCGTTGAGCTTCTCCACGGTCACGTTGCGCTGCTCCAGCAGGCGGCCGCCGGGCTGCACCAGAGCGTCGATGCTCTGGTAGCCGCCGAGGGCCACCTGGATCGCGTGCTGGCCGGGCACGTTGGAGCACAGCCGCGTCGAGGCCAGGATGCCGAGCCCCTCGATGAGCCCCTTGGCGTGCGCCTTCGGTCCGGTGATGACCACCCAGCCGGCGCGGTAGCCGCACACCCGGTACGCCTTCGACAGTCCGTTGAAGGTGAGCACCAGCATGTCGGGGGCGAGCGACGCGACGTTGGTGTGCACGGCGTCGTCGTACAGGATCTTGTCGTAGATCTCGTCGGCGAGGATCAGCAGCGAATGCTTGCGAGCCAGTTCGACGAGCCCTTGGAGCACCTCGCGCGAGTAGACCGCGCCGGTGGGGTTGTTGGGGTTGATGATGACGATCGCCTTGGTGCGGTCGGTGATCTTGGCGGCGATGTCCTCGAGGTCGGGATTCCAGCCGTTCGACTCGTCGCACCGGTAGTGCACCGGCGTCCCGCCGGACAGCGTGGTCATGGCCGTCCACAGCGGGTAGTCGGGGGAGGGGATCAGCACCTCGTCGCCGTTGTTCAGCAACGCCTGCATCGTCATGGTGATGAGCTCGGAGACGCCGTTGCCGAGCAGCACGTCGTCGACGTCGAAATACGGGAACTCGTCGATCAACTCGTAGCGGGTGACCACGGCGCGACGCGCCGACAGCACGCCGGTCGACTCCGAGTAGCCCTGCGAGTAGGGGAGGGCGTGGATCATGTCGCGCATGATGACGTCCGGGGCCTCGAAACCGAAGAGCGCCGGGTTGCCGATGTTCAGCTTCATGATGCGGTGGCCCTCGGCCTCCAGCCGCGCTGCGTGCGCGTGCACCGGCCCACGGATCTCGTAGCACACGTTCTGCAGCTTCTCGGACTGCTCGAGGGTGCGGAGGTTCAGGTTCTGGTGCGAGACATGCGGGCGGCTCATGGGGAACATTCTGTCAGCCGGGGGCAAATCAATTCCCCGAGACCGGTGCGGCAGGCTGGGGATCATGCCTGATCAGTCCTTCGAGGTGGCCTCCTTCAACGTCAACGGAATCCGGGCGGCGCGTCGTCGCGGGTTCGACCGATGGCTGCGCGACGCGCAGCCGGAGGTGGTGGCGCTGCAGGAGTTGAGGTGCGGGCTCGACGACGTCGGGCGGTTCGAGGGTTACTGCGCGGCGGTCGACACCGGCACGATCCCCGGCCGCAACGGGGTGGCGCTACTGGCCCGGACGGCGCCGACGGCCGTGCGGTCCTGGGCGACCCATCCGCCGGTCGCGCGCGGCCTGGTGGTTGCGCACGAGGACGGTACATCGAGGTGGATCTGGCCGACCGGCGGGTGACGGTGGCCGTACTGCGAGCGGGCTTCCCGACCATCTGCAGCGACCGGGTTCATGCGCGAGAAGCCCGACGGCGGGGCCAAGCATGCGCGCAAGATGCGGTTCCTGGCGTCGTTCGCGCGCGAGCTGAACCGCAACCGCAAGGCCGCGCTGCGCGCCGGGCGGGAGTTCCTGCTGGTCGGCGACCTCAACGTCGCCCATCTGCCGCACGACGTCACCAACTGGCGGCCGGCGCAGAAGATGGAGGGCTTTCTGCCCGAGGAGCGCGAGTGGCTCGGCGCGCAGCTGGGCTCGCGACGGCTGGTCGACGTGGTGCGCACTCTGCACGGCGACCGCCTCGGGCCGTTGACGTGGTGGAGCTGGGCCGGTGCGTCGTTCAGTAAGGACGTCGGCTGGCGGATCGACCACCAGCTCGCGACGCCGGGTCTGGCCCGTCGTGCGGTGTCGATGCGCGTCGACAAGGAGGCGTCGCCGGACGAGCGGCTGTCCGATCACGCGCCCGTCGTCGTGCGGTATGCGGAGGCCGATATATCAGCACGGCCGGCCGGATCTTTCGTGTGATTGAGCCTACGACGGTCTGCTGCACACGAGCAGGACGACGCCGCGGGCCCTGGTCTACTGCCTCTTGTTGACGACGACGCCGGCAGTGCCCTCTGGTGCTGCGGCTTTGCTGGTGCCGGCCTTCGTGCCGGTCTTCTTCGTCAGCTCGCCGCCCGGCCGGTAGCCGCCGCCGCGGGGAGCGATCCATCGACCGCTTGCCCTTGGTTTCGTCATGGAGTGCCTCCCCAGGGCCCCGGAAAAGTCCGTGCTCTAAGTGTGTATGACCTGGCCGCTGTCGGCTTACAGGTTCCGCGGCTGCGCTGTGCTCGGGCTATGTGTCCTGCGTCTTTGAGATCTAAACGTCTTGGGGTATGCGAGAAGCGAGTATGGCGACTGCGTCGACTGTTACGCTTCGTGGCGGCAGCGAAATCCGACCAGAAGCGATGTTTCGACTATGAACTCCATGGTGTGTGGACATATTTGTAGTTACGCCTTAAGAGGCGCGTAGCATTTGCTTCGAATTGTTCGGCCCGCCCTAGGGGCAATATGGACGTTTCCCCCAACACGGACATTGCGGACTATGTTCCCTTGCGCTGGACTTCCTGGGATCGGGCGCATAATCTTCCTCTGCCGGAACCGGTAATGCTGGTCAAGATCTCTAGTGGATCATGCGAGGGCTATTTGATGGTCATATTTGTGCGGCGAGGGATGGTTGCAGGAGCCTTCCTGGCGGTGGCGATTCCGGGGATAGTCAGCGGCACGGCAGCAGCAAGTCCGGGAGCGTTTGCTGACCACACAGTGACCCGGACGACCGCTGAGGGATGGCAGGTCAGTGCACGGAAGCTCGACGAGAAGGTATCGACGGTGCATCCTCTGGATAATTCGCCGAACACAACCAAGGAAGCATTCCTTAGCCTGCGGGGAGTCGGAGAGATCGCAGGTAGCGGTACGAGTCCGGTGATCGCTGGCACTGTCCGCGTGGGATTTCAGATCGCTTGCGGCGGCCATCTCGACTCCGGCACCGTAGGAATTTCTGCAGGTCCGACCGCGCAGATGAGCATCTCGTACCCTCCGGCGGTCGTCATTGGTGCTCAGGCAATGGGCAACATCTCTGCGAACCTTCGTCCTGGAACGATCGAGATGATCGATTTCGGCACCAAGCAACTGCGAGGCAAGTCGGCTGGCATCGAAATGGACAGAATTAAAGTTCGAGTTACTGGCTGCATCAGTACGGTAGCGGTTCGTGCAGTGGTGACAATGGCGATCGCGACTTCCGAAAATGACACTACGGTGAATTCGTATGGTAAGGCGCACGTCCTGTGACCACTACGATTTCGGACGCCGCGGCCGCAGACAAGCATCGTAGTCGGGCTGCAGAGCGGA
Organism: Gordonia sp. (in: high G+C Gram-positive bacteria); assembly: GCA_047605365.1. Lineage (GTDB taxonomy): Bacteria > Actinomycetota > Actinomycetes > Mycobacteriales > Mycobacteriaceae > Gordonia. The sequence goes on along the minus strand of JASGFV010000009.1, from coordinate 4,354 downwards.
GACGCCCTGCCGATCGCCGAAAGCGTGGCAGTGTTCCGGTGGTGACTGTGGTGCTCTTCGTGGTGGGATGCAGCATCCTGGTTGCTGCGGCGGCTTCGTTGACTCATCTTTCGGAGTGGGCGGTGCGTTGGGGGCAGATCCCGGTGTTCCTCGTGTTCTTTCTTGTGATGTCGTTGGCCGGGCGGTGGTTCTGGAGCGGTGTTGACGCTGTCCTGGCGGCATTGAAAAGCCGATGAGTCCAATCTCATCTGCGCGGAGCCGCACTGTTGCGGCAGTCCTTATGGTGCCCGGTGCGGGAATGGCACGTGGTGACGCCTTGTGCGATCAGATGCGTGCGCAGTACGGGTCGGGTTGGCCGTGTATCAGTGTCCCGACCTACTCGCCCCCGCCGACGCTGAACACTCCGATGCCGACGGCTCCCAACAGCGGCACGACCGGCAACGATTCGGGCATTGGAGGTTCTCCGGGGCCGGGTCCTGGCGAGGGCGACGGCAATGTGATCGTGCCAGTTCCTGGACAGCCCGGTCCGACTGGGACGCCGGGTGGGCCGGTCGGACGGCCCGGAGCCACTCAGGCTCCCGCAACCGGGCCGAGCCCTACGCCAGGCGCGCCGGCCCCGACCCGTCCCGGAGCCACTACCGTTCCGGCTCCGGCCACGACCGGCCGGCAGCATTCGGAGGGGCCGAGCATCGACGACGGTCGTGATCACGCCCTGCATCCGGCACCTACAGGTGTGCCGAGCGTGCCTATCGCGGCGTGGTTTCTGGCTGCAGCGGCGGCATTGGCGATCGGGTACCGCAGACCCGCGATGGCCGTGATGCCCGATGACAATTCTGGGGAGAGTCCATCCGCGCCGGTGCAGCCGCCGTCGACAGGTGGTGACCAGGGAAGCGAGCAGCCGTCTGCGCCGCCGGAGCAATCCGAGGACCCATCAACATCGGTGCTGCCGTCCGGGCCGGGCGCAGGGGCTGGCGACAGTGCGGGATCAGGTGTAGGGGCAGGCACCGGTCCGGGTGACGGAGCAGGACCAGGTACACCGGCTCCAGCGCCGGAACCTCCGCAGGATCCCCCTCAGTCGGAGGACCCGGATGGCGCGACGCCGATGTTCTTCGGCATGGACGATGCCATCGAGGCCGCCGTTCTCGCAGCTCTGCTCGCCGCAGCTATGACGATCATCATCGACGAGTACGGCTGGGCATGGGTCATGCAGAACCAAGACAAGGTCCCTGACCTATTGATCGGTGAGTTGCCGGGGTGGCTTGCCGATCAGGTAGGAAAAGTCAAGGATTGGGTCGCACAGTTCTTTGCAGACAATTCTCCAGATACTCCCGATGCTGATCGCACACATGATCGTGTGGACGCTCTCCCGAAAGGTAGTGCCAAGAGGCCGAAGGTGGATATCCGCGAGGTTCCCGATGATGCCGCTGCCGAGCGACTGTTCGAGGACTTGACTCGAGGTGGACAGCGTGTCGACCCCGGGAGCTATGGTGGTGAGGTGGTTGAGATGCCGGATGGTACAAGAATATCCACCAGATTCGAACCGGGTAAGGGACGTACGATTGACATCAAGTACCCGGACGGAAGTCTTCAAAAAATCCATACTCCTAAGGGGTAGGCTTCATGCTGGATAAAGTTCAAGAAAAAATAATGTGGCACACATTGTCGGCTGGGGTAGACGACGAGCGCTTTCCGCTGGACGATTTCTATTCGGCTGCTCGATACTATCTTGGCCCGGCGTTTACTGACCCCAGTGGACTGCTGGTCCCGGTCATCCAGTTCGCAATTGCTAAAGAGTACGTAGTCGTCGGTGAGATGGTCGAGGTTGGCCTCGCCCCTGGTGGAAAGCTTCCGGCAACGGTTTTTACGCCGATTGCTATCGGATCCGAACAAGCATTCACTCTCGTTAGTCGGTACATAGCCGAGAATCAGGAACGGGATCCCAATGCCTACGCCTACTGGTTTGTCTTGACCGAGAAGGGGGAGTCGGAAATGCTTCGCTACTGGGAAACTCACGATTAGCGATTCTAACCTCGATATTTCATGAGGTGCTGATCCCGGACTGGTCGGTTCGGATTGGTTGGGCTGGCCCGGATTCTATGTTCGGGGTATGACGAGGTGGCCGTTGTCGCTGGTGGCGGCCGGTTTTCACGGGTCCGGCGGGGAGTGGTTTCCTCGGGTCGGCTGGTCAGGGCGGGGTTCGTGGGGTCAGGCGGAGGATCGGTAGGTATCGAGGCGGTGCAGTCCGGCGAGCAGGATGGGAGTCCACTTGTTGGCGCGGTCGTAGCGTAGGTGCCGGGTACGGGCGTGCCGGGCTGCGCGGGCGGCGATGGACCAGAGTCGTAGCCGCAAGCGTTTGAGTTCCCAGGTGCGGGCGTCGCTGCTGGTCAGGGCGAGCATTTGAGTCCACGCGGTCAGGTCCGCGGCGAGCTGGACCAGGGCGAGCCAGATCTTGTTCTTGTCGTACTCGGTGAACGGGAAGTTCCGCAGCCCGGCGTCTTTGGCCTGCCGGATCCGGTCCTCACACCGCGCCCGGCGGCGGTGCCGCATCTCCAGATCTGCCAGTTGCCCGCTGGTGGTGTTGGTGGCGAATGCGGTGAGCCGCCACCCGTCGCGGTCGGTGATCCGGCCCTGAGCGCCGGGGTGGGTGCGTTCACGGCGCACGATGATCCGCATACCGTTCGGGTAGCCGGTGAGCGTGAGGAGTCCGGTGAGTTCAGCGACCTGGGCGCCCTCCTAATCTAGCGACGCGGGACTCTCTGCTGTCTGCGGTGCAGTGGAATCGTATCCGGCGGCGTGAGTCTTCGAGGTTCCGGAAGCCGCAGGCGGCGCGCTTGACCTGTTGGACCAGTCGGATGTAGCCCTCGGTGCGGGCGTTGGTGATCCCGGTGTCGATGTACGCCGCGAGCACTTCGTTGCCGGGATCGTTGTCGCGCAACGCATCCCATATCTTCTGGTAGTTCTGCATTGAGAGCCGTTCACGTCCGGTCGGCAGGCCCCTGCGATCTGGTTTCGGCGTTGCTCCCACCTGACGCGCTGGCGCACTGCGGTCACCATGTCGTTGGCGCGCTTGACCAGGTGGAAGTGATCGCACACCACCTAGGGGGTGTGCGGGCCTCGTCGTGCGGTATGCAGAAGAAACTCACAGTTTACCGACGGCAAATGTGAGGAAACCTGGCGGGTCTTAGCTGTCGGGGAGCGCGACGAGACGACGAGGTCCACGAGCGTTCGCACGTCGGCCCTGCCGGGTCGGCCACGAACCTGCCGCAGGAGATCTCACATGCCTGATCTACCGTCCACAGCCCAGCCACAAGACATCGTCGAAGCCGCCGGCATGCCGGTCGGTTCGGGCAACATGAAGCCCGAGTACGACCACCGGCTGGCCAACGAAGACCTGGCTCCGCTCAAGAAGCAGAGCTGGTCGAGCTACAACATCTTCGCGTTCTGGATGTCCGACGTGCACTCGGTCGGCGGGTACGTCACCGCCGGCTCGTTGTTCGCGCTCGGGATCGCCAGCTGGCAGGTGCTGATCGCCCTGCTCGTCGGCATCCTCATCGTCCAGTTCTTCGTCAACCTGGTGGCCAAGCCCAGCCAGAAGACCGGCGTCCCGTATCCCGTCGTGAACCGGGCGATCTTCGGCATCAAGGGCGCCAACATCCCGGCGATCATCCGCGGCATCATCGCCATCGCCTGGTACGGCGTGCAGACGTTCCTGGCCGCGGAGTCGCTGAACATCATCTTCCTGAAATTCATCCCGGGCAGCCACAACCTGCTCGACCACAGCTTCCTCGGACTCTCAGCGCTCGGCTGGATCTCCTACACGATCCTCTGGTGCGCCCAGGCCGCGCTGTTCTGGACCGGTATGGAGACCATCCGCAAGTTCATCGACTGGGCCGGCCCCGCCGTGTACGTCGTGATGATCATCCTGGCCGTCTACCTGGTCGCCAAGGCCGACTGGCACATCAGTTTCACCCTCGCGACGGGCGAGTCGAAGAGCTTCTGGGCGACGATCGGCGTGATGTGCAGCGCCGTCGCGATCGTGGTCTCGTACTTCTCCGGCCCGATGCTGAACTTCGGCGACTTCGCCCGCTACGGAAAGTCGTTCAAGGCCGTCAAGCGCGGCAACTTCCTCGGTCTGCCGATCAACTTCCTGTTCTTCTCGCTGCTGACCGTCATCACCGCGTCCGCGACGGTTCCGGTCTTCGGCGAGCTGATCACGGACCCGATCAAGACCGTGCAGAAGATCGACACCGTCACTGCGATCCTGCTCGGCGGTCTGACCTTCGTGATCGCGACCATCGGCATCAACATCGTCGCGAACTTCATCTCGCCCGCGTTCGACTTCTCCAACGTGGCG
>JASGFV010000008.1:0-40152 GCA_047605365.1 Gordonia sp. (in: high G+C Gram-positive bacteria) | reverse complement strand
ACCTGCCCTACGCGATCGCCGCGATCGTGGTGGTCACCGCGGTGCTGCTGTTCCTGCTCACCGGTTCGGTGGTGCTGCCGGTGATCGGCGTCGCGCTGTCGGTCCTGTCACTGGGCGCGACCTTCGGTTCGCTCGTCTTCGTCTTCTCCGACGGCCACTTCTCCGGACTGCTGGGCGGCTTCACGGCATTCGGCGCGATCAACGTGACCGCACCGATCCTGCTGTTCTGCATCGCCTACGGGCTGTCGATGGACTATCAGATGTTCATCCTGTCGAGGATCGCCGAGGAGCGTGCCGCCGGCCGCAGCACCGAAGGCGCCATCCAGATCGGCGTCGCCGCCACCCGGCGCGTGATCGGTGCGGCCGCGATTCTGATCGCCGTCGTGCTCGCCGCCATGGCCACCTCGGGTCTGGTCTACCTGAAGATCCTCGGATTCGGTCTGGCCGTCGCAGTGCTCGTGGACGCGTTCGTCGTGCGCCTGTTCCTGCTGCCCAACGCGATGCGGATCTTCGGAGAGTTCGTCTGGTACCGCCCGCGCTGGCTCGACCCGGTGTACGAGCGCCTGCGCCTGTCGCACGGCGAGGTCTCCGAGACTCCCGAACTCGACGACGTGATCGACGACGACGACGTCGACGATCCCCAGATATCGGCCACGCCGGTCGGCGTGTGATCGAAACCGGGCACGGGCGGCGTCGACGCCGCCCGTGCCCCTTTACGTGAAAAGGAATTGACAGCTCAAGTGACCACAATGGACGCGAACATCGCGGCGGGTGTCGACCCGAACGCGCAACGTGCTCTCGTCGAGCTTCTCCCGGCGCTTCATACGGCGCTGGCCGAGCTCGGTACCGAAGAACTGGAGATCCCAGACGGGCGAGCACTGAAGACGTTTAAGACCGCAGGCGGTCCGATGCTGCTGATTCCCGGGGCGTTCGGCGGTTTGGGCGCCGGTGCGCTGGCGGCCTGTCGGGTGCAGCGGGCGCTCGGCGCCAGCTCGCCGAGCCTCGCGATCGGCACCACCATGCATCACTTCTCAGTCGCCAGCCTGGTGCAGGCCATCGCAGCGGGCCAGAGCAGTCAGAACCTGCTGCTCGAGGCGGTGGCGCACGGCAATCTGCTGCTCGCCTCCGCGTTCGCGGAAGGACGGCCGGGCGGCAGCGTCGTGCGACCGGCGGTCCGGCTCTCCACGGACGACCAGGGATACCGCCTGGACGGCGTGAAGAAGCCGTGCTCACTGTCGTACTCGATGGATCTGATCACGGTCAGCGCGATCGAGGAGACGCCGGACGGCGAGGAACTGGTGGTCATCGCCGTCGACGCACGGTCGCAGGGCGTGTCCGCGGAGAAGTTCTGGACGTCGCCCATCCTGGCGGCGTCGGAGAGCCATGCCGTGCGCTTCGACGGCGTGCGGGTCGGAGCGGCCCAGATGGTGCGGGTGGGCGCGCCGGGCGACGCGGCGACCGACGATGTGCAGCGAGCGGGTTTCGCCTGGTTCACGCTGCTGATGATCGCGAGCTACCTGGGTGTGCTCAGTCGGCTGGTGGACGCCGCGGTGCTCGTCGATCAGCAGCCGAGCAATCGTCGGCTGTCGCTGGCGTCGCAGTACTGGAACCTGGTCCGCAGCCTGGAGACCCTCGCCGTGGAACTCGACGGCTGCGAGGAACTGCCCGACGACGTCTTGACCGCACAGCTGCTTGCGCTGCGCATCACCGTCGAGGTGGAGGCGCAGAAGATCGCCGCCGAGGCCGCGACGATGATCGGCGGCCGTGCGCTGGCCGGCGGCGACCCGTCGTTGAACATCCACCATCCGGCGTTGCAGTGTCTCGCCTTCCATCCGCCGCGCGCGTGCGAATCGACCGACTCGATCATCGCCACGCTCGTTCACAGCGAACCGCTCCGTATTTTCTGAAAGGTGCAGCGAGACATGAGATTGTTGGTAACCGGTGCGACCGGTGTGGTCGGCTCGGCAGTAGTGGACCGGCTTCTGAAGATTCCCGGTGTGGACGTGTCGGTCCTGACCCGTGGCACCGCTATCGAGGGCGTGCCCGCGGTGAATCACGTGCTGGGCGACCTCCAGCAGACGCAGTTGGGCCTGTCCCTCGGCGACTACCGTGGACTCACGATGCGCATCGACCGCATCGTGCACATCGCGTCGGTGGTCGATTTCGACGCCGACCCGGACGTCATTCTGAATACGAATGTCGGCGGTGCGGCCGGTATGGCGCAGTTGGCGCAGGACGCCGGCGCGGAACTGCTGTACGTCAGCACCTCGTACACGGCCAAGCTGATGCCCGGAGCCCGCGTGAGGGGTGCGGGCTGCGTGACCGGCCGTAACGCGTACCTGGCGTCGAAGGCGGCGGGCGACACGCTGGTGTCAGCCGCCGGCGTGCCGTTCCAGATCGCGAAGCCGTCGATCCTGATCGGCGATTCGCAGACCGGCGAGATCCGGCGGCTGCAGGGACTGCACACGTTCATCCGCGCGTTCCTGTCCGGCGCCATGCCGTTCTTCCCCGGCACCGAGGACACGCTCATCGACTTCATTCCGGTCGATGTGGTGGCCGATCGCGTGGTCGAACTGGCACTGAAGCCGACCGAGCTCGACGGATCCACCAGTTGGCTCACCGCCGGCGAGAGTGCGCCGACGGTCAACGAGCTCTGCCGCTGGATCGGCGACGCCACCGGCTCCGGTCTGCCGTCGTTCCGGTTCATGAGTGTCGACACCGTGCAGCGACTGATCGTGCCGGCGTTCCTCGGCGGGCTCGGCGACCGGGACCGCCGGCGCTTCGAGAACCTCCTCGCGCTCACCGCGCTGTTCGACGACAACCCGTTCCAGAGTTCGCCGGACGCCGTCGGAAACCGCGTGGAGAAGGAGACGCTGCGCCGCTCGGTGGCAGCCGCGGTGAAGATGCTGGAACAGCCGCGGGCGGTGACCGTCAGTGCATGAGCTCCTTGGGCGCGCCGACGTCCTCGCGGCACAGCGTGAGCATCTGGGCCCGGGCGGATCGCTGCTCGCCGAGCTGATCGGCGCACCGATCGAGGACGCGGCCTCCGGCGCGATCGTGACCACGCCGGAAGGCGACGAGTACATCGACTGCGGTGGATACTCGGTGTTCCTGCACGGTCACAGCCACCCGCGGGTCGTGGAGGCGGTGGTCGACCAGGTTCGTCGTCGGGCGCTGGCCACCAGGCTGCTGATCGATCCGGTCACGGTGCAGGCGGCGCAGCGCCTGGCCGACGTCGTGCCGGATCACCTGCGGCGCGTGAAGTTCGCCAACTCGGGTGCCGAGGCCACCGAGGTGGCGATCAAACTCGCGCGGCTGAACGGCCGGAGCCGGATGATCACCACGCGCGGGGGCTACCACGGCAAGACCACCGGTGCGCTCTCGGTGACGCCGACCGCCAAGTACCAGGAGCCGTTCGGGCAGCTGCTGCCGGCCGAGGTGGTCGAGTACGGCGATATCGAAGCGCTGCGCACCGCACTCGACGCGGCCCCGCACGGGACGTCGGCGTTCATCGTCGAGCCGATTCAGGGCGAGGCGGGCGTTCAGGTACCGCCCGCCGGCTACCTGGAAGGCGTGAGCCGACTGTGCCGCGAGGCCGGCGCACTGCTGATCGTCGACGAGATCCAGACCGGCATGGGGCGGTGCGGCACCACCTGGGCCCACCCCGCCGAATGCCGGCCGGACATCATGCTGATCGGCAAGGCACTGTCCGGCGGTGTGGTGCCGTGCTCGGCGATCGTCGCCACCGAGAGTGCTTTCGGGGCGCTGAACCAGGACCCGGGTCTGCACTCGTCGACCTTCGCGGGCGGACCCATCCAGGCCGCCGCGATCTGCGCCGCCGTCGACGTGATGGTCGACGAGGACCTGCCGGCCGCGGCCGCCAAGACCGGAAAGCGCCTCGTCGACGGAATCCGCAGCTTCGCCGCGGAGCATCCGGAAGCCGGCATCCGCGACGTCCGGGGGGCCGGGGTGCTGATCGGTGTGGAATTCAGCTCGCCCCTGCAGGTCGCCGAGATGATCGCCGAACTGCTGGCCCGCGGGGTGATCGTCAACCATTCGCTCAACAGCTCGGGCGTGCTGCGGCTGACCCCGCCCGCCGTGCTCACCGAAGAACAGTGCGAGCGCGTGCTCGCCGCTTTCGCCGCCGCGGCGACTTCGCCCGGAGTCGTCGTCGATCCCCAGACCATTGGAAATGGAGCTTGACATGCCTGTAGTGACCGAGCAGTTCGATCTGAAGTCCACCGACCCGGATCTCGTCTTCGAACGCCTCAGCCAGCTGGACCGGTACCCGGAGATCGCCCCGAGTGTGCTCTCGGTGCTGCTCGAGGACACCGCGGAGGGCGTGGTCTCCGAGTGGGAGGTCGAGTTCCGCGGCGGCACCATGCGCTGGCGTGAGGCCGACGTGTTCGACGCCGAGGCCCGCACCTACCGATTCGCGCAGATCGAGGGCGACGTGCACGAACTGCGCGGCCAGTGGCGCGTCGTCGCCGACGGCGACTCGGTGTCGCTGCAGCTGGAGATCGACTTCGACCTGGGGATGCCGTCGCTGGCCGATCTGGTCGACCCGGTCGCCGAGCGCGCCCTGATCGACAACATGCGGGCGATCGCTCACGCGGTGGACGCCGAGTGCGTCGCGGCGGCGGGCGCCGGGCGATGACCGAGGTGAAAGTCGACTCGGCGGAGCAGGTTCTCGACGGTGTGCCCGAGCAGTGGCGCCACACCACGCCGACCAACCCGAAGAAGCAGCTGACGCCGTTCTCGCGCCGCCCGGTCACCGGCCACTACGCAGAGGCCTACCACAAGCTGGCCGAGAAGCGTCCGGACGGCGTGATGGTCACGCAGACACCGTCTGCGGTCGATCCGTCGCTGGGGACCACGACGACCTACGCGGACTGGGCCGAGGCCGTCGAGCGGTTCTCCGACGCGCTGTACGCCGCCGGTGTCCGCGAGTGGGATCCGGTGGTCATCGCCAAGTCGAACCACCCGGACGTGCAGGCGCTCGGCATGGCCGTGGCCCGCCTCGGCGCCGTGCCGATTCAGCTCGCATGGGTCTACGACGCGCCGACGTACCGGGCGATCCTCGCCAAGTGCGAGCGGCCCTGGCTGGTCAGCGACCCGTCCACGCTTGCGCGGATGGACAGCGACCTGACCGGCGACTCCGCGGAGCTGCGCGGACTGATCGTGGTGGGTGACACCGAGGCGGACGAACTGCGCGACGGCGCGGTGCGGCTGGCGGGCCTGTTCGGCGCCGACACCGCTCCGGTGTCGATCCGCAAATGGTCGGAGCCGATGGTCGCCACGCCCACCTCCGGGACGACCGGTGTGCCGAAGCTGGTGCTGCACTCGGCCGAGTCGATCTACGCCATGACCCACCTGGAGACCGAGACGTGGTTCGGTTACGGACTAGGCTCGGAGGACACGGTCGCGATCTGCGATCCGTACTTCCATCACCGGATGCTCACCGGCATCATCGCGCTGGCCACGTCCACGCCGGAGGTCATCGTCTTTCTGACCGACGGCGAGGATCTCAGCGCCGTGGGCGCGCTGTTGCGTGAACACCAGCCGACGTTCACCGAGACTCTCCCGAACACCTTCCTGCGGTGGCAGAAGTCGCTGTTGCCCGAGTACGGCGACGCGTTCGCGCGGACCCGGATCTTCCTGAACTCGTTCGATGCGATCCGGACCCGCACGATTCGCGAGTTCCTGGCGGCGAGCCAGCATTCGGGAGCGGTGTGGGTGCAGTCGTGGAGCCAGAGTGAGAACGGGCCCGTGGTGGTCCGGCCGTACCTGCGGTGGTCGGTGCGCAAAGTCGGCCAGCTGCCGCCTCCGACGGCGGAGCTCGGGTGGCCGATCCCGACGTACTCGCGGCTGCGATGCCGGGACGCCGAGACCGGCGAGGTCCTCGGCGCGGATCAGCCCGGTGTCATCGACATCGCCGGGCCCGGACGTTGCATCGGCTATCTGGGCGAGCAGGACCGTCACGACGCAAAGGTCGACGGCCAGTGGTGGAACACCGGCGACATCGGATCGCTCGGCAGGCTCGGCAGCGTGACCTTCCACGGTCGCGAGGTGTACGGCGCCACGGACGTGAGCTGCATTCAGCTCGAGGACGTGCTGCTGGACCGCCTCCCAGAGCTGTCCGACGTGGTGATCCTGGCTCCGCGCGAGGGCGGTCTGGTGCCGGTGTGCGCTCTGCCCTCCGGGGAGGAGCTGACCGCGGACCGCTGGCAGGAGGCCGTCGAAGGTCTGCCGGAGCTGGGGGAGCCCATTCAGGTGACGTGGGAAGACATCCCGCGTACCGCCACCTGGAAGGTGCGACGCACCGTGCTGCTCGCCGACCTGGTAGGCAGCACGCCGCTCGGGTCGGGCCGCTGGACCTGACCGCAGATCGCACGACTGTCAATCGAAGAGAAGAAGTCGAAAGAGGAGACGATGACCGAGAAGAAGAAGTTCGCAGACCTGCATGTGCTGATCACCGGTGGAGGCCGCGGCATCGGTGCGGCGACGGCCCGTCAGCTGGTCAAGCGCGGCGCCAAGGTGAGCATCGGCGACATCGACGTGCCGGCGGTCACCGCCGAGGCCGCGGAGATCAACGCCGGGCTCAGCGTGGCGGCATGCTTCGCCGGCGAGCTGGACGTGTGCAAGACCGACTCCTTCGAGAAGTTCATCGCCAAGGCGAATGAGTTTCACGAAAGCCCGATCGATGTGATCGTGAACAACGCCGGAATCATGCTGGTGGGTCCGTTCCGCGACGAGGATCCGACGCTCGCGAACAAGCAGGTCGACATCAATGTGAACGGCGTGATCAACGGAACTCGCGCGGCACTGGCGGTATTCGAGAAGTCCGGACGGGGCCATGTCCTGAACATCGCTTCGGTGGCGGGACGCAATGCGTTCGCGAACATCGCGACCTACACGGGCACCAAGCACTTCGTCTATGGATTCACCGAGGCGATGCGTGCGGAGTACGCCGACACGGAGATCGAGTTCACGACTGTGCTTCCAAATATCGCGAAGACCAGACTGGGCTCGGGCGTCTCCGGTGTGAAGATCGTGCCGAAGAGCGACCCGGAGGACATCGCCGCGGCGATCGTGTCGGCGATCGAGAGTCCGGTGTCGGCTTCGTACATCCCGCGGACCCTCGCTCCGCTGTCGGGACTGTCGCAGGTGGCGCCGTCGGTGGTGCGCGATCGCGTCTTCGCGCTGCTGGGCGCCGATCGTGCGCTGGTGGACACCGATGCCGAGGAGCGGGCTGCGTACGACGAGGTGCTGGCCGCCGACAAGAAGTAGCAGCAGCGAAAGTGTGCTCGCCGGCCGGCGCGTGGTGGGTGACCGCGGCGCGCCGTCCGGCGTCCAGCTGTCAGTGGCCGGCGGTCAGCCGTCGGCGGTCAGCGAGGCGCCGACGGATCGGATGATCATCGGCAGCGAGGCGTCGAGCAGATCCTGAAATTTGCCGGAGAAGCCGCTCTCGGCCCACTCGTCGGTCAATGCGAGTAGCCCCCACGCCAGTTGGTACGCGGCCAGACGGAGTTGCAAGCGGGTGTGGCCGGCCGCGATCGGTGAGGACGCGAGGGTCTCGACCAGGGCTTGTGCCAGCCGGTCCATCTGCTGGACCTCCCCGGTGCGCAGTTCGGGAGCTTCTCGGACCAGACGCATGCGGATCGCGAGCCGGTCGGCGTCGGCGGGCGACAAGGTGCGGCGGGCCAGTGCGGCGTACCCGGTGAGGACTGCGGCCAGGAAGTGCTCGGCATCGCTGTGCTCGGCGAGCAGAGCCTGAAGGTTCGTGGCGAGGCGGTCGTCCATCGGGTCCCAGACGACGAGCTGTTCCTTGGTTCCGAAGTATCGGTACACTGTCCGCGGTGAGACGGAGGCGGCGCGCGCGACGTCGTTCACCGAGGTGGAGTCGAACCCACTTTCAGTGAACAGTTGTAGTGCGATATCCTGAATATGCTGCTTCGCCGAAGTGCGGGTCCGCAGCGGTGACTCGGCAGAGTTCGAGCGGGGCTGCATGCCCTCATGCTACCGCGGGCGACGTCATGTTCTTCTCTGGCCGGCGGCAGGTGACAGGTCCCGGGGAGGCAATGAAATGTCTGGTTCTTCGCCTGCGAGCTGGCGCGGCGGGCTGCTCGATTGCGGACCATATGCAGCGATGTACTGCGGCATGTTCGCACCGACTTCAGAACACCGTCACTATGCGATTCAACTCGTCGACTGCCCCGCCGGTCTGTCACTGCGAATCGGCGATCGCGAGCATGCCGGAGTGACCTCAGCGCTCATCGGGTCGGGTGTCCGGCACGAGCTCACCTCGTTCGGCGTCGGGACGTTCCTCTACCTCGCACCGCATTCGCAGTACGGACGGCGGGTACGGACTCTGTTGCCCGCAGGCGGGCTGGACGACGGGGCGCTGATCATCTCCTCCGGAGACCCTGAACGTTCGCCGGCGGCATGGGCGCCCCAGCGCGCAGACCACGAGTCGAAGGTCGCTGACGAACTGGTGGTCTGGATCGGCGAGCGGATTCGCCGAGATCCGCAGTCGGCGTTGCACATGTGCGACGTCGGCCGGGAGTTCAACAGGTCGCCCGCGGGGATCGGCCGGATCCTCCGATACGACTTGTCGGTGAACTTCACCAGCATCGTTCGCTGGGAGCGGTTGCGCCTGGCGATCGAGTTGATCGCCGACGGCGCCAACTGCACGGATGCGGCGCATCGTGCCGGCTTCTACGACGGCTCGCACTTCAACCGGGTCTGTCGCGCGATGTTCGGCATCCCGCCCAACCTCCTCGAACTCGGTTGCGTGCGTACCGCCGCGTCCGCCGACATCGCCACGGCGTTCGGACTGCGCGAGGTGTCCTGAAATCGGTAGGCGCACGGGCCGCCACTGCGCGCGGTGGGCGTTCGGGCCAGATCGCCTGGACCAGACGGATCGCGGTCTGCGGTGATCGGCGTTCGGGTGCTCAACCGCCGTAATGGGACCGCGTACACGCTTCTCCGGATCTGACGGCCGTCTCAGCGGTCCGACCGCATGCAATAGACTGTGCGACGTGGGAAAACCTGCTATCAGCAATGTTCTGGCCAACCGTTACGCCTCCGCCGACCTCGCCGAGATCTGGTCGCCGCAGCACAAGATCGCTCTGGAGCGTCAGCTCTGGATCGCGGTGCTGAAGGCTCAGCGCGACCTGGGGATCGACGTCCCCGCCGATGCGATCGCCGACTACGAGCGCGTCGTCGACCAGATCGACCTCGCGTCGATCGCCGACCGTGAGCGCGTCACCCGGCACGACGTGAAGGCACGGATCGAGGAGTTCAACGCCCTCGCCGGCCACGAGCAGATCCACAAGGGCATGACCAGCCGCGACCTGACCGAGAACGTCGAGCAACTGCAGGTGCTCCGTTCGCTGCAGTACGTGCGGTCGCATGCGATCGCGCTGCTCGCGCGCATCACCGAGCGAGCCGCGCAGTATTCGACCATCGTGATGGCCGGACGCAGCCACAACGTCGCCGCCCAGGCGACGACCCTCGGCAAGCGCTTCGCCAGCGCCGCCGACGAGCTGATGATCGCGCTGACCCGCCTCGACGAACTGATCGCTCGCTACCCGCTGCGCGGAATCAAGGGGCCGATGGGCACCAGTCAGGACATGCTCGACCTGCTCGACGGCGACGCCGCCAAGCTCGACGCGCTCGAAGGCAAGGTCGCCGAGCACCTCGGCTTCGCCAATGCGCTGACCTCCGTCGGCCAGGTGTATCCGCGCTCGCTGGACTACGACGTCGTCTCGGCGCTTGTCCAGCTGGCCGCCGGACCGTCGTCGCTGGCCACCACCATCCGCTTGATGGCCGGCCACGAACTGGTCACCGAGGGCTTCCAGCCCGGCCAGGTCGGCAGCTCGGCCATGCCGCACAAGATGAACACCCGCAGCTGCGAGCGCGTCAACGGACTCGCGGTGATCCTGCGCGGTTACGCGTCGATGACCGGCGAGCTGGCCGGCAACCAGTGGAACGAGGGCGACGTCTTCTGTTCGGTGGTGCGCCGCGTCGCGCTGCCGGACGCGTTCTTCGCGATCGACGGCCTGATGGAGACCTTCCTGACGGTGCTCGCCGAATTCGGTGCGTACCCCGAGGTGATCGCAAACGAACTCGACCGATACCTGCCGTTCCTGGCGACCACCAAGGTGCTGATGGCTTCGGTGCGCGCCGGAGTCGGCCGCGAGACCGCCCACGAGGCGATCAAGGAGAACGCCGTCGCCGTCGCACTGGCGATGCGCGAGGAGGGCCGCGAGCCCGATCTGCTGGACCGGCTCGCCGCCGACGAACGAATCCCGCTGGACCGTGCGCAGCTCGACGATCTGATCGCCGACAAGTCAGCCTTCGTCGGCGCCGCCGAGGCACAGACCGCCCAGGTCGTCGCGGCCGCCGCGGGGTGGATCGAGGCGAACCCGGACGCCGCGGCCTACGTCCCCGGCGCGATCCTGTAGGCCGCGGAACGGCGCGGGGGAGTCGTGCACCTCGTAACGTGGTTCGCGACGCCCCCGAGCACGAGGAGACCCGCCGATGACCAGCGCCGCGCGCAAAGCGTACGAAACCCTCGAACCGTTTCACGTCCTCGCGTACTTCAACCCCGGACTGGGCGACGCGCTGGCCGCGACAGGTCTCGACCCGCACGCCTTCTACACCGGGGCGCGGGGCGCTCCGCTGGGCGACTGCGACAGTGCGGTGGTCGCGTCGGCCTTCTACAACTTCGCGCCGGCGCAGATCGACGCCGCCTGGACCAGTGCCAAGGCGGTCGGGCTCGACGTGGTCGCCGACGCCCGCAACGCCATGCTCGAGCAGCAGTTCGCCGCGATCCTCGGCGGTGCCGCCGACCAGCCGCAGATCACCGAGCTCGCCGATCGGTACGGCGAACTGGCGGCTTCGGCGCCGTACAGCGGGCGTCCGCTGGCCGCGGCGTGGGCGGCGGCCGACGTCCCGTCGTCGCCGATCGTGAGGCTGTGGCACCGCATCGCCGTCCTGCGGGAATGGCGCGGTGACAACCACATCGCGGCGCTCGTCGTGCACGGTCTGGACGGTATCGACGCGTGCACGTTCCACGAGGCCCAGCTGCTGGATCCGGCCGTCAAGCGCCGCAGTCTCGGCAAGCGGATGACACTGCTGACCCGCGGCTGGACCGAGGACGACTGGGAGCAGTCGGTGGACCGGCTGGTGGAACGGGGCGTCGCCGAACGGGTTGACGCGCCGCAGGGCGAGGTCGCGCACCGGCTGACCCCGGACGGCGCGGAACTGTACGACGACATCGAGGCGATGACCGACGCGCTCGGCGAGAGCCTGTGGTCCGAGCCCGGGATGGACGTCGCGCTGACGGCGACCCGGCCGCTGGTGAAGGCCGTCATCGACGCCGGAGTGCTGCCGGGCGCCAAGAAGCGGTGACGGGTTGGGGGAGAAGCGCAGGTCGCCGATACAGTTGAGGACATGCGTCCCGCTCTTTCTGACTATCGGCACATCGCGTCGGGCAAGGTCCGCGACATCTACGAGATCGACGAGCAGACCCTGCTGCTGGTGACCTCGGACCGGATCTCCGCGTACGACTTCATCCTGGACACCCCGATCCCGGACAAGGGGCGGATCCTGACCGCGGCCAGCTTCTTCTGGTTCGACGTGCTCGACGTCCCCAACCACCTGGCCGGCGGCCCGACCGACGAGCGGATCCCGGCCGAACTGGTGGGTCGTTCGATGGTAGTGCACAAGCTGCCGATGGTGCCGGTGGAGTGCGTGGCGCGCGGCTACCTGACCGGCTCGGGCCTCATCGACTACCGGGAGACCGGCGCGGTGTGCGGTGTGAAGCTGCCCGCCGGCCTGGACGAGGCAGACAAGCTGCCCCAGCCGATCTTCACCCCGGCCACCAAGGCCGACCTGGGCGACCACGACGAGAACGTCAGCCTGGAGCAGGTCGCCGAGACCGTCGGCGACGACCTCGCCAAGACCCTGCGTGACGTCACGCTCGACCTCTACAGCCAGGGTGCGGACCTCGCCCGCGAGCACGGCATCATTCTGGCCGACACCAAGTTCGAGTTCGGTCGGGCCGCCGACGGCTCGCTGATCCTGGCCGACGAGGTGCTCACCCCCGACTCGTCGCGGTACTGGGACGCCGCGTCGTACCAGCCGGGCGAGGTGCAGCCGAGCTTCGACAAGCAGATCGTCCGCAATTGGCTGACCGGTCCGGCGGCGAACTGGGACCGGCACGGCGACACTCCGCCGCCCCCGCTGCCCGACGACGTCGTGACCCGCACCCGGGCCCGCTATATCGAGGCCTACGAGCGCATCTCGGGGCTCGACTTCGCCGACTGGCCGGACGCGATCAGTGAGTGACCCGACAGTGAGCGACGCCGTGCCGGTGACCCCGCCGCGCCCTAAGAAGGTTCCGTTCGAGCGCGTCCACCACGGACACGTATTCATCGACGAGTACGACTGGATGCGCGATAAGGAAGATCCCGAGCTCATCGAATACCTCACCGCGCAGAACGCCTACGTCGAGGACCAGACGGCGTCGCTCACCCCGCTGCGCGAGGACGTCTTCAACGAGATCCGCTCGCGCACCAAAGAGACCGACATGAGCGTGCCGGTGCGCGTCGGCCGCTTCTGGTACTTCACGCGGACCGTGGAAGGTCAGCAGTACGGCGTGCGCTGCCGCGTGCCGCTGCGCGGCGACGACGACTGGACCCCGCCCGAGGTGGCCGACGGCCAGACGCTCGACGGCGAGCAGGTCTACTTCGACGCCAACGCCGAGTCGAAGGGGCACGAATTCTTCAGCATCGGCGCCCTGTCGGTCAGCCACGACGGCGACTGGCTCGCCTACAGCACCGACGTGGTGGGCGACGAGCGGTACACGCTGCGCATCCGCAACCTGGTCACCGGTGAGGAACTGCCCGACGTCGTCGAAGACACCGCCGGCGGCGCACTGTGGTCCAAGGACGCCAGGCACCTGTTCTATCTGACCGTCGACGACGCGTGGCGGCCGGACACCGTCTGGCGGCACGACCTCGGCTCCACCGGCGACGACACGCAGGTCTATCACGAACCCGACCAGCGGTACGCGGTCGGAATGGGGTCGACGCACAGCGAGGACTACCTGGTCATCGGCGTCGGATCCAAGATCACCTCGGAGATTTTCGTGCTGTCCGCCGACGACCCGACCGGCGAGTTCCGCAGTGTCGCAGGACGAGTCGAGGGCGTCGAGTACGACGTCGAGCACGCCCGGATCGACGGCGAGGACTACTTCCTGCTGACCCACAACGCCGAGCGCGACGGCACGGCGTCGATCGACTTCGCCGTCGACGCGGTGCGACTGCACCCTGATCGCCCGCACGACTACTCGGACCGTTTCGAGATGATCGCGCACCGGCCGACGCGGCGCATCGAAGGCGTCGACGCCTTCCGCGACTACCTGGTGCTGTCGTACCGGAGCGGCGCGATGCCGCGGTTGGCTATCGCGGATCTCCGTGGGCGAGTGACGATTCCGGTCATCGACGACTTCGTCGAAGTGGCCTTTGAGCAGGAGCTGTGCACCGTCGGCCTCGGCGGCAATCCCGAGTGGGACACCCCGCGCCTGCGCATCGGCTACACCAGCTACGTCGACCCGGTCGAGGTGATCGACCTCGACGTCGCGACCGGCGAGCGCACGCTGTTGAAGCGTCAGCCGGTGCTGGGGGAGTACGACGCCGGCGACTACGTCGCCACCCGCGAGTGGGTGACTGCGGCCGACGGCACGCAGATCCCGGTGTCGCTGGTACGCCGCAAGACCACCGCCGGCCCGGCGCCGACTCTGTTGTATGCGTACGGGTCTTACGAGACCAGCCTGGATCCGGGTTTCTCGATCGCCCGGCTCTCGATGCTCGACCGCGGCATGGTCGTGGCCTTCGCACATGTGCGCGGCGGCGGCGAGATGGGCCGGCGCTGGTACGAGGACGGTAAGACGCTTGCCAAGAAGAACACCTTCACCGACTTCGTCGACGTGGCACGGCATCTGATCGACACCGGTTGGACCACTCCGAAACAGCTTGTCGCCGAAGGTGGTTCGGCCGGAGGTCTGTTGATGGGCGCGGTCGCGAACATGGCTCCCGAGCTGTTCGGCGGGATCCTGGCGGCGGTGCCTTTCGTCGACGCCCTCACGTCGATTCTGGACCCGTCGCTGCCGCTGACGGTCATCGAATGGGACGAGTGGGGCGACCCACTGCACGACCCGGCCGTCTACGAGTACATGCGCGGCTACAGCCCGTACGAGAACGTCGACCACAAGCCCTACCCGGCGATCCTGGCGCTCAACTCGCTCAACGACACTCGCGTGCTCTTCACCGAGGCCGCGAAATGGGTGGCGCGCCTTCAGGATTCGACCACCTCGGACAACCCGATCCTGCTGAAGACCGAGATGGGCGCCGGTCACGGCGGTGTCACCGGCCGGTACAAGCAGTGGGAGGAGGAAGCCTTCGAACTAGCCTGGATCCTCCGCCAGACGGGCGCGGTGTCTGCCGAGTAGGAGACCCACCCGATCCCCTCAGCCCTCGCCGGCCAGGCAGAACAGGCCGTCGTCGGTCAGCTCCACCAGGCCGTCGGTGAGCAGGGAGTCCAGGGCTCGGTCGCGCTGTGCGACGTCGCGCGTCCACGCCAGATCGATCCGCGCTCGCTCGACGGGCCCGGACGAATCGCGCAGCACGTCGAGCAGCCGTCCGCGGGCCTGGCGGTCGGTGCCTTCGTACTTCTGCGTGCGGCGTGGCGGCCCGCTGTGGGCAGGCCGCCCGCGCGCCAGCCACAGGCACGACGACGCGACCGGGCACGACTCGCAGTCCGGATTGCGCGCCGTGCACACCAGCGCGCCGAGCTCCATCAGCGCCGCCGAATACGTCGGGGCCTCGGGGGCGAGCGCGCCGTCGTCGTCGACCGGGAGCAGCGCCTGCGCGTCGGCCAGATCGGCGCGCGCCGGATTGCTCGGCTCTCGGCCGTGCACCGCGCGGGCGATCACCCGCCGCACATTCGTGTCGACCACCGGCACCGACTGGCCGTACGCGAAGCAGGCGACGGCCCGCGCCGTGTAGTCGCCGATGCCGGGCAGAGCGAGCAGGGTGTCGACGTCGTCGGGCACCACGTCGCCGTGCTTCTCGGCGACGGCCTTGGCGCACTCGTGCAGTCGCAGCGCACGCCGCGGATAGCCGAGCTTTCCCCACGCCCGCAGCACCTCGCCGGCGGGCTCTGCGGCGATCGCCGACGGCGTCGGCCAGCGGCTGATCCAGCGGGTCCACGGCTCCACGACCCGGGCCACCGGGGTCTGCTGCAGCATGATCTCGCTGACCAGAACCTCCCACCCGGAAATGCCGGATCTACGCCACGGCAGATCGCGCATATGAGTCCCGAACCAGGTCAAGACTTCGGCCGGTGGCAGACTAGAGGACATGAAAGGACTTACTCCCGCGCAGGCATGGCAGGTCATCAAAGAAGGCAATGCGCGCTTCGTGGCGGGTGAGTCGATACACCCCAGCCAGGGTATCTCCGACCGGGAGCGTCTGGTCGGCGGGCAGGCTCCCCACGTAGTGCTGTTCGGTTGCGGCGACTCCCGCGTCGCCGCCGAGGTGATCTTCGACCAGGGGCTCGGCGACATGTTCGTCGTCCGCACCGCCGGTCACGTCATCGACGAAGCGGTGCTCGGAAGCATCGAATTCGGCACCGAGGTGCTCGACGTCCCGCTGATCGTCGTGCTCGGCCACGACAGCTGCGGCGCCGTGGGAGCGACCCTCCGCGCAGTGGACGACCTCGAACTGCCGCCCGGCTACATCCGCAGCATCGTCGAGCGCGTCATCCCGAGCGTGCTGTCCGGCCGGGCCCAGGGCCTCACCCGGGTCGACGAGTTCGAGGCGTACCACGTCGCCGAGACCGGTCGCCTGCTCACCGAGCGCAGCCAGGTCATCGCCGACCGGATCGCCGACGGCCGCCTCGCGATCGTGGGCCTGAACTACCACCTGAACGACGGCAAGATCAGCCGGTCGAACGTGATCGGCGACATCGGGGAGTAGGGCGACACGCCGAGCAGCGTCGACCACCCGGACACGCTGCGGCGATACCGTGGCAGACGTGATCGATCCCCAAGGCCCGCTGCCCTCCGAGGTGTATTGGCGCCGTCGCCTGCTCGCCGTCGTCGGCGTCGTGGCTGCGGTCGCGGTCGTCATCGGCCTGATCATCTGGGTCAGCGGCGGCAACAGCGACGCCGACCCGAAGAACGCTGCGGCGACCAGTTCCACCAAGTCGACGTCGTCGGAGGCTCCCGCGCCGTCCAGTTCGGAACCGCCCGCCAGCGGTACGCCGCAGCCCCAGGCCCCCGGTTCGACGGCCGCGTCAGAGACCCCGGCCCCGGCCTCGAACAGCGAGACTCCCGCCCCGGCGGGTGAGCCGGCGTGCTCGGATCAGTCGATTTCAGTGGTGCTCTACACCGACAAGCCGACCTACACCAAGGGCGATCAGCCGGTCTTCACCATCGTCACCACCAACGGCGGCCTCGCGGCCTGCTCGCGAGACGTCGGCAAGGCCGCGCAGAACGTCGTGGTCCGCACCCTCGACGGCACCCGCACCCTGTGGTCCGCGCAGGACTGCGCGCCCGACAAGACGGTCAACAACGTCGTCCTGCAGCCCGGTCAGCAGGTGACCGACACCATCACGTGGTCGGGCACCACCAGCAGTCCCGGCTGCACCAAGCCGCGCGTGGCCATCCCGGTCGGCGGCTACCAGGCCATCGCGAAGATCGGTCAGCGCGAGTCGGCGCCGATCACCTTCAACGTCGTCGCCCCCGCCCAGCAGTAAAACCGGGCGGGGCGCTAGACCCTTCGACAAGCTCAGAGAGCGTGAGGCTAGGACTCCGCGGCTGCCCGCGCGACGTCCCGGTCGGTCTTCTCCGCGGTGCGCTGCGCCACCGGATCAGTCGGTCGAACCGACTTCACGAGCCCGTCGGCGCGTGACTGCGCTTGACGCTCGGCCTCGACGTTCGCGATATCGGCGATCGCTCGCATCACGCGCTTCGACGGTTCGGCCCACGGCATGACGATCGGGAAGACGTGGAACATGCCCGGCTCTTCCATCGCGAGCAGCCGGACGCCGCCCTCGCGGAGTTCGCCGACGAACTTGCGGATGCCGTCGCGGAACATCTCCTTGTCGCCCCAGCAGACGAAGGTCGGCGGGAACCACTTCGGATCCGGCCTGGAGTAGACGACCGAGACGCGGCCGTCGTTGGGCTGAATTCCGCGCAGGTACGACGTGACCGGGATGTTCCACGGCAGGACGTCGTCGGGGGCGTTGTCGAACACCGAGTCGTCGTCGAGGTCCAAGTCCACCTCGGGGGAGAACAGTGCCAGCGCCGAGGGCTTCGGCAGTCCCTGCTCCTGCAGGTGGACCATCAGCGACGTGGCGAGCCCGCCGCCTCCGGAATCGCCGGCGACGATGATGTCGTCCGGATGGATCCCCCGCGCGATCAGGCCCTTGTAGGCATCGGCGGCGTCGTGCACACCGGCCGGGAACGGGAACTCCGGCGACATCCGGTAGTCGGGGATGAACACTTCGCAGCCGGACAGCCGGACCAGCGCCGCGGCGAACATCGAGTACATGTTCGGGGTGGTGCCGAAGTAGCCGCCGCCGTGCAGATACAGGATGGTCTTGTTGTGCGCCTTGCGGTCGCGGTCGCGGTCCGCGGCGGCCACCTCGGGCTTCTCCCGGCACCACAGGCCTTCTTGGCCGCCGACTTCACCGGCTTCGATGTCGACGCCGCCGGCGCGACTGACGATCGGCGGGAGCACCGTGCCGCAAATGCTGTCGAGGATCTTCTCCATCGACCGGAACTCCTCGATCGGGAGGCTGACCGAGTATCCGAGGAACGACCGGATGCTCTGACGGGTCACCGCCTGCCCGATGTTGTCCAGGACTCCGCCCGGACCGCTGAAGGGCTTCTGGAACGGAATGCGGGCGAGACCGTTCAGCATGGAGTCCGCCAGTCCCACCATCGCGATGGCCGTGACAGGACCCGATGCAGTGTTGACGCCTTCTCTGTCTGCCATGACCATGGCTCCCAGAATAGGCGATGCGAATGGGTTGAGCTCAGTTATCGAGTTCGGCGCCCAGGTCGAGGACCGAGCTGCAGCGGTCGCGCACCAGCGTGTGATGGTGACTCACGAGCAGGACTGCCACACCGGCTCCGGCCAGTTCGGAGAGCAGAGCGACGACGGAGCGGGCTGCGATCGGATCGAGCATGGCGGTCGGTTCGTCGCACAGGACGTATTCCGGGTCTTGAACGAGGACGCGTGCCAGACACGCGCGCTGCAGTTGCCCGTCGCTGACCTGAGCGGGAAATCGGTCGAGCAATTGCGGTGCCAAGCCGACACGATCTGCGAGGCCGTCGATGTCGACGACCTCCCGCCGGTCGCGTACTCGCGCCGGTTCCGCGATGATCCGTGACAGGGTCCAGCGCGGATTGCAGACCTGGCGTGGATGCTGCGCGAGCATGGCGATGGACTGTTTGGCGGGACGGGGGCGTCCGTCGTAGTCGACGGACCCGGACGTGAGCGACACGAGTCCGGCCAGCGCACGCAGGAGGGTCGTCTTGCCCCGGCCGGAGGGCCCGATGACGCCGGTGATCGAACCGTGCGGAACTGCGATGTCGACCCCGGAGAAGACCGGTCTGTCGTCGAAAGCCACGCTCAAGCCAGTGCCGACGATTCCGGTGCCGAGCGTGCAGGGATTCGCCGATTCGCTCGTCGACGTCATACGCACACCTCGCTGAAGTATGCGCTGAGGTACTCGTCCCCGGCGGCGGATCGGAGTAGCTCTGACGGCGTCTGCTGGGTGATGACTCTTCCGCGGCGCATCATCGCGATTGACCGCAGCTCTGACGAGGAGCCCGAGGGGCCGAGCGCCGCGCGCCGCAGCGAATCCATGTCGTGCGTGATCACCAGTACGGCAGTGCCGCGAGCCGACTGAGCCTTGAGAAGGTCCCAGACGCCGTCCGCGAGATCGGGGTCGAGTGCCGAAGTCGGCTCGTCGGCGACGACGACTTCCGGTGAGCCTGCCAGCGCGGCGGCGACGGCGGCCCGCTGAACCATGCCGCCGGACAACTCGTGCGGGTAGAGGTCCAGGGCGGAGCTCGCCAGGCCGGCTTCAGCGCAGAGCTCCGCGGGAGTGCGCGGGCCGTCGAGGATGCGCACCACCTCGTCGAGCTGGGAGCCGATGGTTCGGACCGGCGTGAAGGACGTCGACGGGCTCTGCGGCACCAGGCCGATGTGCCGGCCGCGGAGCCGGGGCCATCCGGCATCGTCGCCGCGGAGAGTGTGCTCGCCGACTGTGACGCTGCCTCGAATCGTGGATCCGGGTGGCAACAATCCGCACAGCGCTGCGGCGACCATGGACTTGCCGCACCCGGATTCGCCGAGGAGCGCGGTGATCTGCCCGGCCTCGACGCGCAGATCGACGTCGTCGAGCACTTGAACAGTGGCAGCGTTCCGGCGACCCGACAGAGCGACCTGGACGGACAATGAGTTCAGGCTCGCTGCAGGCATCGTCACCACACTCCTTCAGCAGGAGGGGCGGACGAACGCTGTAGAGCGGCTCCCGCCCGCGCGCACAGCAGAGCGGCGACGACCAGCGCGAGGCCGGGGACGACGAGTGTCCACCATGCTCCGGTCAGCACGTCGCCGCGCGCCTGCTGCAGCAGAGTGCCGAGGCTGGCCCGGTCCGGAGAGAGTCCGACGCCGAGGAACGACAGCACGGTCTCGTGCCACACGGCGTGGGGCAGCAGGACGATCATGGCGACGAGCGCCTGGCCGCCGGCGGCGGGCATCAGGTGCCTCGTCGCGATGAAGCGGTGGTCGGCTCCGGCGAGACGGGCGGCTTCGATCCATCCTGCAGACCGCAGTGCGAGCAGTTCGGCTCGCACGATGCGTGCGACCGCCGGCCAGTGGGTGAGGGCGATTGACGCGATGATCGCGACGGGTGCACCGCGCCACATGGCGGCGATCACGATTCCGACCACCAGGTGGGGAAGCGCGTTGAAACCGTCCACTACGCGCATCGCCAGCGCGTCGAACCAGCCGCCCACGGAGGCGGCGGTCACCCCGATCACCACGCCGATCAGAGTGGAGAAGATTGCGCAGAGGCCCGCGATGACCAGTGAGATCCGCAGCGCCTGGGCGGTACGGACTCCCAGATCGTAGCCGGAGTGGTCGGTGCCGAGCAGGTGTGCCGAGCTCGGCGGTGCAAGGGCGCGGGCGAAGTCGGGAGACTGGTCGCCGGCGACCATCGGCAGTGCAACGGCGAGTACCGCCAGGACACCGAAAGCGATCCAGACCAGTTGATGCCAGGACGGACGGACGATCATGCGGTCATCCTGATCCGCGGGTCGATCCACACCGCAGCGACGTCCGAGAGCGCCGAACCTGCGAGCACGAGGATCGCGGAGCCGACGCTGAGTGCGGCGAGCAGCGGGAAGTCCATCGCGACGGCCGAATCGACCAGAGCCTGAGCCAGGCCCGGCCAGCCGAAGACCGCCTCGACGACCGCTGCTCCGGCGATGAGTTCGGGGAGACGGGTGCCGAGGAGAGCCAGCGTCGGCAGCACGGAGACCGGGCCGACGTGACCGCGCATCAGGGTCCAGCCGCCGACCCCGCGGGCGCGGGCGGCGCGTACGGCGTCGGACGAGGTGGCGTCGACCACCGCCGCCCGCATCGACAACAGCAGCCAGGGAATCATCGACACGGTCAACGCGACGGCGGGGAGCACGGCGTGGGTCACCAGGCCGGTCACGGTGTAGTCGTCGCCCGGGGCTCGGGCGCCCGACGTCGGGAACCAGCTCAGCCCGACGGCGAAGACCGCGACCAAGACCAGCGACACCACGAACGGCGGAGTCGCCGCGAGCACGGTGGCCGTCGCGGTCGCCACACGGTCGAGCAGCCCGCCTCGGCGCATCCCGATCACGGCGCCTCCGACGACCGCGACGACGGTCGCGAGGGTCAGCGCGATCAACGCCATCACGAAGGTGAACGGCATGCGCTCGACAACGACTGTCGACACGGGCTGCGACTGGGTGGACGACCAGCCCAGATCGCCGTGCAGCACGTCCACCAGCCAGTGCCACCAGGCCGCCACCCAGTTCTGGTCGAGGTGATGCGCGGCGGCGACGGCATCGCGCTGGGCCTGACTCGCGCTCTGATAGTTGTCGCCGAGATAGGCGGTGAGCGGGTCGAAGGGCGACGCCGCAGCCACACCGAAGATCGCCAGTGAGATCACCAGGAGGGTGGGTACGGCGATCAGTGCCCGGCGAACGAACAAGGTCGTCGCCGCACGGGTTCGGCTGTGTCGAACTCGGCGCGGCCTCGCCTCAGACTCCGCCGGGCGAGGGGGAGGCGGCTTCTCGGATCGCTCGTCCCCAGGTTCGACCCGGGCTCCGAGGCCGATGCCCGTCATGCTCTCCGCCACGACGGCAGATTCCACCAGGGACCCCAGGTGACCCCGTGGGAGTGCGGTTCGAGAATCGGCGCCGCATGGGTCCAACCCGCACTCCGCGACACATAGGTGTGGTGCAGGAACACCAGGTACACCGATGCCGGCGACTCGCGGTAGACGTTCTGAATCTGCCGGTACACGGCGTCGCGGCCGGGTCCAGCGGGTGTCTTGCGGGCGCCGTCCAGGAGCGCGTCGAGGCCGGGCGCGGTGAAGTTGCCCGGATTGTCATAGGGCGAAGAACCTGCTTCCCGCGTGTGCAGCGACGCGTCGACTTGCGAGGCGATGCTGTACGGGGTGTCGCCGCCGCCCAGGAGGACGGCGTCGGAGCCGAGCCGCGTCTCGATGTCGTCCCAGCTGGAGCCCTTCGGCGTCACTGAGACTCCCAGCGGCTTCATCGCGGCTGCGAACGCGACGGTCAGGTCGCGCCGCAGAGTGTCGGCGGCGTCGTAGAGCAAAGTGAAGGCGGCCCGATCACGGCCCTTCCGGCGTACGCCGTCCGGGCCCGGGAGCCACCCTGCGTCGTCCAGGATTCTGCGCGCGGCCGACGAGTCGAAGGAGAACTGAGCGGCCGGGTCGAACGCCGCCCCGTAGACGGGCGAGACCGGAGTGCTGGCCGGCGAACCGAATCCGCCGAGGACGTCGGTCACGATTGCCGAACGGTCCACCCCGGCGTTCATTGCGCGACGGGCCGCGAGGTCGGCGGTGAAGGCGTTGCCCCGGGGAAGCGTCACGCCCCGCCAATCCGAGGTGTGCACGGCTACGACGTCGACGCCGTCCTTGCGAAGGCTCGTCGCGAGTTTCGGCGGCAGACTCGCGCCGTCCGTCTCCCCTGCAACGACACGCTGTGCGCGGGCGTTGTCATCCGGAACGTGGACGTAGACGACGCGCCGCAGGGCCGGCTCGCCGCCCCGGTAGTCGGTCCGTGCGACGAACACTGCCTGGTCCGGGCTCAGGGAGTCGAGGCGGTACGGGCCGGTGCCGATCGGCTCCTTGTTGAGCTTCCAGTCCGCTGCCGGCTTCTGCTCGACGGATTCGGACGGCACGATACCGAGGAGGAGGTAGGGCGACGGGTCGACCGGGATGGTGGTGTGGACGACGACTGCCTCGGGGCCGTCGGCGTCGACCGAGGAGATCGGTGACCCCGCGGTGGAGATGCTCGCCGCCACGACCGGATCAAACGCTGCGCGGTAGGTGGCGACGACGTCGGCCGAGTCGAACGCCGATCCGTCGGAGTACTTCACGCCGGCGCGCAGCGGGACTCGCCACGCGTCGGGCGCGATCTGCTGTGGTTTCGCTGCGGCGAGGGACGGCACGAGGTCCGGGAGTCGGGTGTCGTCGGGGGCCTGCGGGGCGAGCAGACCCTCGTACACTGGGGAGACTCCCAGCTCGCCGTAGCCGAGAAGCGGGTTGTAGGCGCCGAGGTCGAGTGTCTCGGCGAGCACCAGCTGATCTGTCGGTCCTGAGCCGTGCTGCGAGCAGGCCGCGGCAGACAGTGCGAGTGCGGCTGCGGTCAGGATCGAGGCCGCGTTCGCCGCTCCGCGGACGTGTGTTCGTGTAGGCACTTCATGTCTCTCTCGCAGTGGCACGACTGCCACGCTCGAGATGTAGGTTCCCACGGACACGTGTTGCTCGCAACATATGTCTTTGCGGGCGGCCTCGCCCTGGCGCGGAGCTCGCCCGTGCGCGAGGATGGTCTCGGGCTGACGATTCAGAGGTTGGGCAGAAGAATGAAGCGTGACGTGTATGCGACGCTGTCAGCGGCCGAGATCGACGCGTGGTCCAGACGATTCGCACTGCTCGGCGACAGCACCAGGCTGGCGCTGCTCGTGGAGATGCATTCCGCCCCAGATTCATTGGTGTCCGAGCTCGCTGCGGAGGTCGGAATCACCGAGAACGCGGCGTCCCAGTCGCTGCGAGCGCTTCGCGATCAGGGATGGGTGCAGGCCGACAAGGTCGGTCGCACGGTCCGGTACCGGTTGGTCAACGACGCGATCGTCCACCGGATTCTGCATGACGTGGTGGGCGTACACCACTCGCACCCGTCTGGTCGAACTGGCGATCAGGACTGATCAGTCGAACCGTTCGAGGCTGCTCTCGGCCAGTCGGGACAGGCCCTCGCGGATCGGCCGCGCCCAGATGCTGCCGATGCCCTCCACCGCCTGCAGGTCCGCGGCGCTGCACGCCAGCAGGGCCTGGAGAGTCCCGAACTCGCGCACCAGGCGGTCGATGTGGCCGAACTGGAGCCGTGAGATCCGGGCCAGCAGGCGGTATCCCCGCGGGCTCATGGGCATGTCCTGGGCCTCGAGCGTCGTCGGATATCCGAACGCTCCGGCGACCATCGTGAGGTCGAGCAGGTCGGTGCTCGACAAGTTCTCCAGCGCTTCGAGGATCTGCCGCACGGCCTCGGTGCCGACCGGTTCGGGGCTGGGCTGGTAGTCGCGGACCAGCAGTTCGCGGATCGTGTCGTTGTCGCTGATCAGTTCCTCGAGCTGCAGGGCCACCTGGCGTCCGTTGACGCCGAGCTCCAGCACGTACTCGTCGATCTCGACGCCCACCCGGCGGACCATCTCCATCCGCTGCGCCGCGCTCATCGCATCGCGCAGCAGCACGTAGTCCTCGATCTCGGCGCGCGACAACTGGGCGCTGACCTGGTCCAGGCGGGCCTTGTAGCGTTCCAGGGTGGCCAGCGCGACGTTGGCGCGCGACAGGATCGCGTCGGGGCTCTCCACCACGCGGCGCTTGCCGTCGATGTAGACGCTCACGATCGACATCGACGCGCTCACCGAGATGACCGGGAATCCGGTCTGGATGGCGGTGCGCTCGGCCGCCCGATGGCGGGTGCCCGATTCGACGGTGGGGATCGACGGGTCCGGGACCAGTTGGACGTTGGCCCGCACGATCCGCTTGCCGTCGTGCGAGATGACCACCGCGCCGTCCATCTTGGACAGCTCGCGCAGCCGGGTGGGGGCGAACTCGACGTCGAGCCGGAACCCGCCGTCGCACAGCCGCTCGGTGTCCTCGTCGTACCCGAGGACGATCAGCGCGCCGGTCCCGCCGCGCAGAATTCGCTCCAGGCCGTCGCGCAGGGGGGTGCCGGGGGCGACGCGACGCAGCGTCGAACGGATCAGTTCGCTCGTCGCGCTGTCGGTCATCGTGATCCTCGCTGCATCCGGGGCGCTTCGGTTCGATCGCGCCCGCTCTGGGGACTAGCGTAGCGGGGTGTGAGAAAAGCCTTTGACCTGCCCGCACATCCCGAACCGTTGAGCCGCCATCCGAAGGCTCCGGCGTCCGGTGCGCACATCGACTTCCACCATTCGGTCTGTTTCGGGTGCGGCGAAGACGCCCCGGTGGGACTGCGCATCAAGGTGATCGCCGGCGACGAGTTCGACGCCACCGCGACGATGGCCGTCGAGCAGTGGATGCAGGGCGGGCCGGGCGTGATCCACGGCGGTCTGCTGTCGGCGGCGTTCGACGAGGTGATGGGCACCAACCTGCTGTTGATCGGCAAGCCCGCGGTGACCGTCCACTTGGAGATCGAATACGCCAAACCGATCCCGCTCGGCGCCACCCTGCATTTCGAGTCCGAAGTGATCTGCAAGGAACGACGCAAGGTCTACACGCGGGCCGTCGCTCATCTCGGCGATCCTGCCGAGCCGGCCGTCGCCGCCGCGCACGCGATCTTCGTGACGATCGACGTCGCCGAGCACTACGCCGAGTACAGCGACGCGGTGCGCCAGTCTCTCCATTGAGTCTCTGACCAGGGCAGAAGGGGTACATCGGTTGAATGAAACAGGTGTCACCGCGGCGATTCCGGCCCTATGGTCCATGTCATGACGAACAACAAATTCCGGATGCTGGCAGTCGCCCTGCTCGCCGGCGCCGTCGTGGGAATCAGCGGGTGCTCGACTTCGGTCGGCCTCGGCGACAAGAAGGTCGAGCAGTCGACCCTGGAGACCAATTCCGGCAAGGAACTGGCGAAGTCGAACAATCTCTCCAGCGCGCCCGAGGTGAAGTGTC
This sequence comes from Gordonia sp. (in: high G+C Gram-positive bacteria), assembly GCA_047605365.1. Lineage (GTDB taxonomy): Bacteria > Actinomycetota > Actinomycetes > Mycobacteriales > Mycobacteriaceae > Gordonia. The sequence continues at coordinate 14,625 of JASGFV010000008.1, read as the reverse complement.
ACGGCGACCTGAAGGGTGAGGTCGGCGCGACGCAGAAGTGCGACGTGCAGGACACCGACGGCACGTGGAAGCCGTTTACCGCCAAGGTGACCAGCGTCGACGGCAATGACGTGAAGTGGGACATCAACCCCGATACGGCGCCGACCCCCACGAGCACCACCGAGGCCCCGGCCACGACCGAGGCCCCCGAGGACGGAGCCGCGGTCGATCAGACGACGCTGGAGTCGGTCTCGGCCACGGAACTGGCGAAGTCGAACAACCTGTCCAGCCCGCCGGAGATCAAGTGCCACGGCGACCTGAAGGGGCAGATCGGCGCGACCCAGAAGTGCGACGTGCAGGACACCGACGGCACGTGGAAGCCGTTCACGGCCACGGTGACCAGCGTCGAAGGCACCAACGTCCGCTGGGACATCAACCCCGACTGACGTCGGACCGCGGCTTCTCCGCACAGCACTGCATACCGGCAGCACTGCACCGTCGTGCCCTAGAAGGGTGCGGCGGTGCAGTCGTCTGCGGACACCAGCCGGGGGCGTTCAGGGGCATGGCTGAACGCGGCGACTGCGGCTTCGGACAGGTTCGCCACGCGGGTCACGCGGATGCCGGGCGGCAGGTCCTCGTCGGTGCCGGACGGCACGATCGCGTGCGTGAAGCCGAGGCGCCTGGCCTCGGCGACGCGGCGGGCAGTCGACGACACGCGGCGGACCTCCCCGGCCAGCCCGACCTCGCCGATCGCGACGGTGTGCCCGGGGACCGGCTGATTCCGGTACGACGAGCGGATCGCCAGGTAGATCGCGAGGTCGGCGGCCGGCTCGGTGACGCGCATGCCGCCCACCGTCGATGCGTAGACCTCGCGTTCCGACGCCTTCACGCCGCCGTGCTTCTCCGCCACAGCCAGCATCATCGCGACGCGCGCCGGGTCGAGCCCGGACACCGCGCGCCGGGGTGAGGCCATCTTGGTCTCGTTGAGCAGGGCCTGGATCTGGCCGGCCATCGCGCGGCGGCCGTCCATCGCGACCAGCGTGACGCTGCCGGGGACGTCGTCGCCGTGTTCGTGGACGAAGATGCCGGACGGGTCGCTGACCTGGTGGATGCCGTCCGAGCGCTGCTCGAAGCAGCCGACCTCGTCAGACGGGCCGAAGCGGTTCTTGACGCCGCGGATCAGCCGCAGCGACGAGTGGCGGTCGCCCTCGAACGAGAGCACGACGTCCACCAGGTGCTCCAGCGACCGCGGTCCTGCGACCGCGCCGTCTTTGGTGACGTGCCCGACCAGCACGACGGCGACGCCGCTGGTCTTGGCCAGCGACACCAGCGCGGTGGTCGTCGCGCGGATCTGCGTGACACCGCCGGTCACGCCTTCGGCTCCGGAGGCGACGACGGTCTGCACGGAGTCGACGATCAGCAGCGTCGGCCGTACGGCCTCGACGTGCCCCAGGATGGTCGCCAGATCGGTCTCCGACGCCAGGAAGATGTTCTCGTGGACTGCGCCGGTGCGTTCGGCGCGCAGGCGGACCTGCCCGGCCGACTCCTCGCCGGTCACGTAGAGCGCGGTGCGCTGCTGCGCGGCCCACTGTTTGACGGTCTCCAGCAGCAGGGTCGACTTGCCGACGCCGGGCTCACCGGCCAGCAGGATCACTGAGCCGGGCACGACGCCGCGGCCGAGTACGCGGTCGAACTCGGCGATGCCGGTCGGGCACGCCCCGGCAGAGTCGGCGCTGATCTCGGTGATGCGTCGTGCCGGACTGCGCGGAGCGACGGACTGGGACCCGGGCCTGGCGACGGCGGGCATGCCCTCGTCGATGCTGCCCCACTCCCCGCAGTCGGGGCAGCGGCCGACCCACTTGGGAACCTGATGCCCGCATGCGGAGCAGCGATAGACGGTCTTCACCTTGGCCATGCGCTCACCCTACGGGGGCGGTCTGACAGTCGATCCCTTCGACGGGCTCGGGGAGCGAGGGATACGACGAGGGGCCCTCTCCGCACTGGAGAGAGCCCCTCGTCGAGTCTGTGAAGGCTCGCGGCTCAGTGGTGCGAGTCGCCTTCGGGCTGCGCCTCGCGCACGACGTCGCCGCGCTCGGTCAGCGGAGTGCCGTCGACCGGGGTGGCGACAGTGATCGACTTGGTCTCGACCTTGTTGCCCTGCAGGTCGAAGACGTCGAAGGTCAGGGTGAGCGGCGTGCTGAGGCCCGCGGCGACGGTGTCGCCGGCGCCGTTCAGCTCGACGTCGAGGCGCGTGATGTCGTCGTTCTTGGCCTCGGCGGGATCGAGCAGCGCGCCGACACCCGCGGTGAGGTAGCCGTTCGGGGCGATCTTGCCGGACTCGCCGGGGCCGGCGGACTGGGTGCCGTTGCTCTTGAACACGACCTGGCCCTGCTCGGCGGTGATGCCGGTGAGCTGGACGGTGCGGATCACGCTGTCGTTCGCGACGGTGAAGACCAGCTTGAACGGTCCGCAGTCGCCGAAGACGTCGGAGGCCTTGTCGACCGGGTACACGATCTGCAGGTTGCGGATCGCGATCGAACCGGCAGGCTGGCCCTGCTTCGGGTCCGAGAGCTTGAGGGTGGCGCTGGCGCCGTTGACGGCAGACTCTTTGTTGTTGGTCTGCGAGATCTTGCCCGCGCCGCACGCGGTGGTGCCGAGCGCGACCGCGACACCGAGCGCACCGATGGCGGTGGCCTTGGCGATCCGGCGTGAAGTCCTACTGAGCACTGACACCTTGATTCCTCCGAGGTAATCACGAGCTCTGCTGTGAGCACGTGCGCGAAACCCTGCACTACGCAGCGTAGTGGGCGGCCGGGGCAAAAGTCAGACGGGGTGCCCACTTTGGCCGGAAATTCTTGTCTGACCGGCGCGGGACCGGGTCTTGCGTGGTCTGTGAGCACATCGCCCGGCCGGTGTCGACATCGGGGGGCGCATAGCCTACACCCGGCTGACCTGCGCCGACGTGAGCCCTGTCGGACGGCGCGTGTTAGACTGGTAACACTCGAAAGGGGCAGGGAACATTGAAATTCAAAGTTGGCGACACCGTTGTTTACCCCCATCACGGTGCTGCTCGAGTTGAAGACATCGTCGTACGGACCATCAAGGGCGAAGAGGTCGAGTACCTGGTCCTCAAGGTGACCGACGGGGACATGACGGTGCAGATCCCGTCCAGCAAGCTCGACTACGTGGGCGTGCGCGATGTCGTGGGTGAAGAGGGCCTGGGTCAGGTGTTCGAGGTGCTGCGTGCGCCGCACACAGAAGAGCCGACCAACTGGGCCCGCCGTTTCAAGGCGAACCAGGAGAAGCTGATCTCCGGCGACATCATCAAGGTGGCCGAGATCGTCCGCGACCTGTGGCGTCGCGAGCAGGACCGCGGTCTGTCCGCGGGTGAGAAGCGGATGCTGACGCGTGCGCGTCGTGTGCTGGTGGACGAGCTGTCGCTCGCCCAGAACACCGACGACGAGCGTGCCGACAGCATTCTCGACGAAGTCCTCGCCGCAGCGTCCTGACCGGACCCGCGTTGCGAGTCATCGCTCTGATCCCGGCTGCGGGATCGGGCACCAGGCTGGGCGAGGCGCGGCCTAAAGCGTTTGTGGAGTTGGGCGGTCGCACTCTGCTGGAGTGGAGTGTGGCCGCCGCTCGCGCTTCCGGGGTCATCGACGACGTCGTCGTGGTGGTCCCGGCCGCGCTCTGCGAAGAGACCGTCCGGCTGCTGCCCGACGTGCACGTGGTGCCCGGCGGTGCCGAGCGCAGCGATTCGGTGCGGGCCGGACTGGCCGTCGCCGACGCCGATCTGGTGCTGGTGCACGACGCCGCTCGCAGCCTCACTCCGCCGGAACTCTTCGCACGCGTCGTCGAGGCGCTGCTCGCGGGCTCGCGGGCCGTGGTGCCCGGACTGCCCGTCGCCGACACCCTCAAACGCGTCGACGACGTCGGGCGCGTTCTCGGCACCCCAGACCGCGCGGAGCTGCGCGCCGTCCAGACGCCGCAGGGATTCGACACCGCCACGCTGCGTCGTGCCCATGCGACCGGAGCCGACGCCACCGACGACGCCGCGCTGATCGAAGCGCTCGGCGTCGACGTTCAGGTGGTGCCCGGCGACCACCTGGCCTTCAAGATCACCACTCCGTTCGACCTGCGCCTGGCACGGCTGCTGTGTGACGAGCGGAATCCGACTCCGACGGGGGAGCACACATGCGAGTAGGCATCGGCAGCGACGTCCATCCCATCGAACCGGGCCGCGACTGCTGGCTGGTCGGCGTGAAGTTCGACGACGCCGACGGCTGTCGCGGACATTCCGACGGCGACGTGGGCGTGCACGCGCTGTGCGACGCGCTGCTCTCGGCCGCCGGACTCGGCGATCTCGGCTCGGTGTTCGGCGTGGACCGTCCCGAATGGCAGAACGTGACCGGTGCGGCGATGCTCGCGCATGTGGCGGTGCTGCTCGACGAGGCCGGCTTGGCTCCGGTGAACGCTGCGGTGCAGGTGATCGGCAACCGGCCCCGGGTCGGGCCGCGCCGGACCGAAGCCCAGCAGGTGCTGTCCGAACTGCTCGGCGCCCCCGTTTCGGTCTCGGCCACCACCACCGACGGGCTCGGGCTGACCGGGCGCGGAGAGGGCATCGCCGCAGTGGCGACCGCGCTGGTCGACCTGAAGTAGACTTGCAGGTCGTGACCCTACGCCTGTACGACACCGCTGCCCGAGAGCTGCGCGACTTCGTCCCGCTCCTTCCCGGAACCGTCTCCGTGTACCTGTGCGGTGCGACGGTGCAGGGCGTGCCGCACATCGGCCACGTCCGCAGCGGCATCGCCTTCGACGTGCTGCGTCGCTGGCTGGCGTACGGCGGCGACGACGTGCTGTTCGTCCGCAACGTCACCGACATCGACGACAAGATCCTGCACAAGGCCGCCGACCACGACCGCCCGTGGTGGGAATGGGCCACGACGCACGAGCGCGCCTTCACCCAGGCCTACGACGCCCTCGGCGTACTGCCGCCGTCCGGTGAGCCGCACGCCACCGCCTACGTGACGCAGATGGTGGAGTACATGGAGCGGCTGATCGAGCGCGGTCACGCCTACGCCGCCGACGGCAACGTCTACTTCGACGTGCGGAGCCTGCCGAGCTACGGCAGCCTGTCGCGGTTCAAGCTCGACGACGTGCACCAGGGCGAGAGCGCCGGGACCGGCAAGCGCGACCCGCGCGACTTCACGCTGTGGAAGGCGGTCAAGCCCGGCGAGCCGTCGTGGCCGACGCCGTGGGGCGACGGCCGGCCCGGCTGGCACCTGGAGTGCTCGGCGATGGCGACCTCGCTGCTCGGCTCGCAGTTCGACATCCACTGCGGCGGAATGGATCTGATCTTTCCGCATCACGAGAACGAGATCGCCCAGGCGCATGCCGCGGGGGACCCGTTCGCGAACTACTGGCTGCACAACGGCTGGGTCACCATGAGCGGCGAGAAGATGAGCAAGTCGCTCGGCAACGTCGTCGCGATCCCGGAGATGCTCAAGAAGGTCCGCGCCGTCGAACTGCGCTACTACCTGGGCAGCGCGCACTACCGCTCGATGCTGGAGTACTCGGAGGCGGCGCTGCACGAGGCGGCGGCCGGCTACCGGCGCATCGAATCGTTCGTGCAGCGCGTCGTCGATCGTGTCGGCGACGTCGAGGTCGGCGAGGTCTCCGGCGAGTTCGCGGCGGCCCTCGACGACGACCTCGGCGTGCCCGCCGCGCTCGCGGTGGTCCACAACGCGGTGCGCGAGGGCAATTCGGCGCTGGACGCCGGCGACGGTCAGACCGCACGCGGGATCGCCGCGCAGGTGCGCGCGATGGCGGGCATCCTGGGTACCGACCCGCTCGACCCGCACTGGGCGACCAGCGGGGCCGACGACGCCGCGACCGCAGCGCTCGACGTGCTGATCGGAGCCGAACTGGAGCGCCGGGCGACCGCCCGCGCGGAGAAGAACTGGGCCGTCGCCGACGAGGTGCGCGACCGGCTGGCGAAGGCCGGCATCGAAGTGACCGACACGCCCGAGGGAGCCCAGTGGTCCCTCGCAGGCGGGTCGCAGGAGAAGGATTCTTAGACATGGCCGGCAATTCCAAGCGCAAGGGCGCGATCCGCAAGGAAGGCTCCAAGAAGGGCCAGGTCGTCGGTTCCGGAGGGCAGCGCCGCCGGGGTCTGGAGGCCCGCGGTGCGACGCCGAAGGCCGTCGACCGCACCTACCATCCGGCGCATAAGAAGGCGAAGGCCGCGGCCAAGGCCGCCGGCCGGACGCAGCGTCGCAAGGGCGACGACGGCGGGCCCGAGTACGTCGTCGGCCGTAACCCCGTCGTCGAGTGCCTGCGCGCCGGTGTTCCGGCGACGGCGCTGTACGTGATGACCACCATCGACGCCGATGATCGCGTCCGCGAGGCCGTCGCCACCGCCGGTGACAAGGGCATCTCGATCCTCGAGGCCGGCAAGCCCGAACTGGACCGCCTGACGATCAACGGGCTGCACCAGGGTCTCGCGCTGCAGGTGCCGGAGTACGTGTACGCGCATCCCGAGGACCTGATGGCCGACGCGCAGGCGTCGTCGTCGCCCGCCCTGCTGGTGGCCCTGGACAACATCACCGACCCGCGCAACCTGGGTGCGGTCATCCGCAGCGTCGCCGCATTCGGCGGACACGGCGTGTTGATTCCGCAGCGACGCAGCGCCGGGATGACCGCGGTGGCCTGGCGCACCAGCGCCGGCGCGGCCGCTAGGCTGCCCGTCGCGCAGGCCCCGAACCTGACCCGCACGCTGGTCGAGTGGGCTAAATCGGGTGTGCAGATCGTCGGGCTCGACGCTGACGCCGACGTCACCCTCGACGAGTACGACGGCACCGGCCCGACGGTCGTCGTCGTGGGCTCCGAGGGCAAGGGCCTCTCACGCCTGGTCCGGGAGAACTGCGACACCATCCTGTCGGTCCCGATGGCCGGCGAGGTGGAGAGCCTCAACGCGTCGGTCGCGGCGGGTGTGGTGCTGGCCGAGTTCGCGCGTCAGCGGCGCGTCGCCGGGAACTGAGCAGCGCGTCGACCGACAGGACGATCAGCGCCACCCACACGATGGCGAAGCCGATCCAGCGTGCGGCGGGCAGATGCTCGCCGAGCAGGGTGACCGCGCAGATCAGCTGGATGATCGGCGTCACGAACTGGATCAGGCCCACCGTGACCAGCGGAATGCGGCGTGCGGCGGCGGCGAACAGCAGCAGCGGGACGGCCGTCGCCACGCCTGATCCGATGAGCAGGGCGGCGTGCACCGGGCCGTGCCGGCCGAAGTCCAGCCCGGACTGCACCGCCGTCACCACCAGGATCACCACGGCGGCCGGGGCCAGGATGAGTGTCTCGAGGGTGAGGCTGTGCAGAGCGGAGAGTTGTGCGCCGACCTTGTTCTTGAGCAGTCCGTACAGCGCGAACGAGAAGGCCAGGAGCAGCGACGTCGCCGGGAACGAGCCGCCCGCGATCGCCAGGTAGATCGCCGCCGCCGCGCCGATGGCGACGGCCAGCCACTGCAGCGGGCGCAGTCGTTCGCGCAGGACCACTACACCGAGGGCGACGGTGACCAGCGGGTTGAGGAAGTAGCCGAGCGCGGCGTCGCTGGTGTGCCCGGACGTCACCGCCGCGACGTACACGACCCAGTTCAGCGCGATGAAGAACGCCGCGGCGGTGACCCCGGCCATCAGGCGTCTCTGGCGCAGCAGCGGAGGAAGCCACGCCCACCGCCGGGTCGCGCCGAGCACGATCAGACACAGCACCACGGTCCACAGGATCCGGTTGGCGAGGATCTCCCACGGGCCGGTCGGGCGCAGCGCATCGAAGTACAGCGGGAACAGTCCCCAGAGCCAGTAGGCCGCGAATCCCGCGCTGACGCCGCGGGCCGACTTGGAGGGCAGCGCGCCCTTCACGCGCGAGCGTCCGCGGCGAACGGCCGCACGGCATAGCCCGCTTCGGTGAGCGCGGCGGCGACGTGCCGGGCGTGCTCTACGGCGCCGGGGGTGTCCCCGTGCAGGCAGATCGAGTCGGCGTGCACGGAGATGCGCTCGCCCTCGATGCTGACGAGCTCGCCGGTGCGGACCAGCTCGACCACCCGCTGCGCGATGACAGTACTGTCGGTGAGCAGGGCTCCGGGTTCGGTGCGCGGCACCAGCGTGCCCGCGGAGGTGTAGCCCCGATCAGCGAACGCCTCGGTGACCGCCGCCACGCCCTGCGCCGTCGCCAGTTCCAGTGCTACCGAGCCGGGCAGGCACATCAGCGGCAGGCCCGCCGCAGCGACAGCCGTCACCACGGCCTGCGCCTGCCGTTCGTGATGGACGATCGTGTTGTAGAGGGCGCCGTGCGGCTTCACGTACTCGACGGCGCCGCCGACCGATGCGGCGATCGCCGTCAGCGCGCCGATCTGATAGGTGACGTCGGCGATCAGCTCGTCGGCGGCGACGTCCATGAATCGGCGGCCGAACCCGCTCGGATCCGGATACGACACCTGCGCGCCGATCTGCACCCCGGCGGCGACGGCCGCCGCGCACGTCTGCTTCAGCAGCAGCGGGGTGCCGGCGTGGAATCCGCAGGCGACGTTGGCGCTGGACACCAGCGAGACCATCGTGGCGTCGTCGCCGACACCCTCGCCGAGGTCGGCGTTGAGGTCCACCGACGGGGTCGTGGGAGTGGGCGCTGACATGCCTTTCATCGTAGGGCGCGGCGCGTCGTCGAACGTTCCCGTCCGGCAGCCACAGATCATTGTCACATCGGCGGAAGATAGACTCGCGCGAATGGCAGTGATGCACACGGTGATCGAGACCGACGCGGGAACCATCGCAGGCAGGCGGGGGAGGCGCAGCCGGCGCGGAACCATCGCCTGGCTCGGCGTTCCGTTCGCCGCGCCCCCGGTGGGAGAGCTCCGTTGGCGCGCACCGCGGCCCGTCGAACCGTGGAGCGGCGTGAAGTCGTGCCAGAAGTACGGCGACGCGCCGATCCAGGAGAAGCTCTTCACGCTCCGCACCAACGGCACGTTCCACCCGCAGAGCGAAGACTGCCTGACACTCAACGTCTATGCGCCGGAGGGCGTTTCGGACAGTCCGCGGCCGGTGATGGTGTTCAACTACGGCGGCGCGTACATCATGGGAGGCTCGGCCACCCCGATCTACGACGGTTCGTTCCTGGCGCGAGCGCGAGACGTCATCGTCGTGACCGTCAACTACCGGTTCGGGCCGTTCGGCTTCCTGGACCTCACCCCGTACTCGACGCCGGACCGTCAGTTCGACTCGAACCTGGGGCTCCGCGACATGGTCGCCGCCCTGGAGTGGGTGCAGCGCAACATCGCCGCGTTCGGCGGCGACCGCGACCGCGTGACGGTGTTCGGCGAGAGCGCCGGCGCCGCCGCCGTGCTGACGCTGCTTGGCACCCCGGCGGCCGAGGGCCTGTTCTCCGGGGCCATCGCGCAGAGTCCGGCGGCCGACCTCATCGTCCACCAGGACAACGCCCGCATCTTCGCCGACGAGTTCCTGCGGCTGCTGACCGACCCGGACCGCCGGTCGGGTCCGGAGCGCACCGAGCCGCCGCTCGCCCCTTCGTACGTCGCCGAACTCGTCGACAACGCGACCGCCCGGGAACTGCACGCCGCCGGCAACCGCCTGCTCGGCTTCACCAAGCACTCCGGGCTGAGCGATCCTCTGCCGTTCGCACCGACGGTCGACGGCGACTACCTGCCGGTCGGGCCGGTGACGGCCGCAGCCGCCGGAAAGACGCATCCGGTGCCGTTGCTTCTTGGAAACAACGCCTCCGAAGGCGAGCTCTTCGCCAAGTTCTGGCCGATCCTGCCCGAGCCCAGCCGTGTCCTGGTCGGCTTGCACGATCCCGAGGTCCGCACCGAGCTCGAGACGCTGTACCCGGGACGCCGCGACGACGTGCGACTCGCGGCCGACGCCGCGTTCTGGATCCCCACCGTGGTGTTCGCGGAATACCACGCCAAGCAGGCCCCGACCTTCCTGTATCGATACGACTACGCGACGCGACTGCTGAAGGCCGCCGGGATCGACGCCACGCATGCCACCGAGCTGCTGGCGGTGTTCGGTATGTACCGCCACCCGGTGGGCGCGGGGCTGGCCGCGGTCGGAAGCTGGAAGTCGAGCAAGGCGATCACCGCCACCGTGCAGTCGATGTGGACGTGGTTCGCCCGCACCGGCGTACCGTCCGAAGGGTGGCCGGAGTACGACGAACGCGAGCGCCAGGTGATGATCCTCGACGTGCCGACCCGCGTCGAGAAGGATCCGCGGAGCGAGGTCCGGAGCATGTGGGAGCGAGTGCACAAGGAGTTGCGTCGCTGGTGATTCGCCGGGTGTCCGCGCTGCTCGTCGTGCTTTTCGGTGCGGCGATGCTGGGCGGATGCGGGAACGACGACGCGACGCCCGCTGTGTCGTCGCGGGACATGTCGACGGCCTTCTCGTCGTCGAGCGTCCCCGACTCGACGGTCGCGTCGACGGACACCTCGGAGCCTCCGAGCGCGCCGCCCCCGTACATCGACCGGGTGGCGTGGGCGCAGACCGCCGTCGGTCCGAGCCTGCAGATCTACCCGACCCCGGCCGGCCGCCAGGTTTCCGGAACGGGCGTGGAAGACGAGGCATGGGGCGAGGTCCTCAAGCTGGACTCCGGTGCCGACACGCCCGGCATGCGTGCCCAGTTCGACTGCCACTGGACGTTCGCGCGGCTGATGGACCCGGACAAGCCGAGCTGGAACCTGGAGCCGGACCGCCCGGTGGTCTCGGAGTCGGACATGATCGCCGCGCGCTGCAACCCCGGCGGTCCGGAGGAGTAGTCAGGCGCGTTTTGAGCTGCGTGCGCTCCTGATCTGCGCGTGCTCCCTGAGCTTGTCGAAGGGCCTTGGCCACAAGCAGAGGTTGGTCGGGCAGCCCCAGCCGGTGATCGAGTAGGCGGCGAGGAAGGAGGAACCGTATGGAGACCCGAGCGCCGCGAGCCGTATCCGCGGTTGTGGTGGACGATCAGTGCTCCCCGGCCGTCGTTTGTGACGCTATCCGGGTAAAAGGTGACGGTGCTGGGGGCGACGTCGGCGGGGTCTCGACGCTGCCTCGTTCCTCGGCGGCTACTCGATCACCATGGGTGGGGCGGCTTCCGCCAAACCCTTCGACAAGCTCAGGGGCGGACGAGACGGGCTCAGGGGGCGTTGTCGGCGGTCAGTCGCGGCGGCGCATGCCGAACAGGCGGCACAGCACGTAGATCGCGAACGAGATGGTCGTGACCAGCACCGAGATCGGGAGCTCCGGGGCCAGCGACAGGATAAGGCCGCCGACGGCGGCGATCTCGGCGAACAGGATCGACAAGCCCAGCACCACGGTCGGGTTGGCGGAGAGCCGAGTGGCTGCGGCGGCAGGGGTGATCAGCAAGGACATCACCAGTAGCGCGCCGATGATCTGCACGCCCTGGGCGGCGGCCAGGCCGACCAGGATCGCGAAGACCACCGACAGGGTGCGGGTCGGCACGCCGGAGGCCTCCGCGACCCGGGGGTCGAGGCTCGCGAACTGCAGCGGCCGGTAGATCACGGCCAGCACGCCCAGCACCACAGCGGAGGTGATCGCGACCGCGGTCAGGCCGCTGGCGCCCACGCTCACCACCTGACCGGTCAGCAGCGCGAAGCCGGTGCCGACCCGTCCGTGCAGATGCAGGAACAGCACGCCCAGGCCGAGGCCGAAGGCCATCACCACGCCGATCACCGAGTCGCGTTCGCGCGCCCGGTTGCCGAGGAATCCGAACGTCGCCGCGGCGACCACCGCGCCGATGATGCCGCCGATGTTCACGCCGACACCCGCCAGCAGCGCTGCGGCGGCGCCGGTGAACGACAGTTCGGCGGCGCCGTGCACGGCGAAGCTCATCTGGCGGGCGACGATCATCGGGCCGATCGCACCGCCGATCAGCCCCAGCAGAGCCAGCGCCAGCAGGGACTGCTGCACGAAGCCGCGGTTCAGCAGGCCAGCGGTGGTCTCGAAGTCGAAGAAGTTGCCGGTCGCGGCCAGGATCGTCGTCTGGTTCACTGCTCCACCGTCGCAGGCGCGCCGTCGTGGCCCGCAGTCTCGTAGCCGCGCGTATCGCAGTGATGACGCTCGCCGTCGCCGCCGAGCACGACGATGCGTCCGCCGACTCGCGCCACGTCGATCCGGCTGCCGTACAGCTCGCTGAGCGTCTCCGAGTTCATCACCTCGTCGACCGTGCCGATCCGGAACCGGCCGTCCACCAGGTACAGGACGCGGTCGACGAACGGCAGCACGGGATTGATCTCGTGCGTGACGAACAGGATTGCGGTGCCGGCGCGGCGTCGTCGTTCGTCGAGAAGATCGACGACGATCCGCTGGTTCTTGAGGTCCAGGCTGGCCAGCGGCTCGTCGCACAGCAGTGCGGCGGGATCGCGGGTGAGGGCCTGGGCGACGCGCAGCCGCTGCTGCTCGCCGCCGGACAGCAGGCCGACGGCGCTGCGTGCGAACCGCTGCGCGCCGACTTCGGCGAGTGCGGCGTCGACCCTTGCGCGCCGGGCGCGCAGGCCGCGCAGGCCCGTGCCCCAGCGTGCGCCGTCGACCCCGAATCCGACCAGGTCTCGGCCGCGCAGCATCATCGTGTCTGAGTCGTCGGCGTGCTGCTGGGGGACATAACCGAGTTCGCCCCGCACCGCCAGCGAACCGGCGGTGAGGGGCATCTCGCGCAGGATCGCGCGGAGTAGGGACGTCTTGCCCGAGCCGTTGGGTCCGAGGACCGCGACGAACTCGCCGGGCATCACCGACAGGTCCAGTCCGGACCAGAGGGTGCGGTGACCGATGTCGAGTCGGGCCGAGTGGAACTCGACGACGGGGGCAGAGGTCATTTGTCGAGTGCTTGTTCCAGTTGCTGGATCTGTGCGGACTGCCACGCCAGGTAGTCGGTGACGCCGCGGGGGAGGGACTCGGTCAGCTGTACCACCGGCACTCCGGACTGGCGCGCAGTCTTGAGGATCGACTCGGTCGTCGCGTCGACTGCCTGCGTGTTGTAGATCAGCGCCTTGGACACCGGCGGCTGACCGTCCTTGGCCGTCAGCAGGTCCTGGAACTTGGCGAGGTCGGCGGCCGACGGCGACTGGCCCTCTTCGACCGCGGCGGTGAAGCTCTCGGGCGCGACGTCGACCAGGCCGGCCTCGGTCAGCAGGTACGCGGCGAGCGGCTCGGTCTGAGTGACCTTGGTGCCGTCGTGCTCGGCCTTGATAGCGGCGAGCCGGCCGCGCAGGCCGTTGATGCCCGTGGTGAACTTGGCGGCGTTGTCGCGGTAGTACTTGGCGTGGTCGGGGGCCACCTCGGCGAGGGCGTCGGCGACCTTGTCGGCCACCTGCGCGACGACGGGCAGGTTGTAGAAGACGTGCTCGTTGGTCGAGTGGTGGTGACCGGCGTGGTCCTCGTCGTGGTCGTGACCGTCGGATTCGTCGCCGGTGAGGATCGAGTAGGCGTTGATCTTCTTGCCCTTGGCGTCGGCGGCCGCGGTCTCGAAGTACGCGTCGTAGTGCTCGCCGTTGTAGAGCAGGACGTTGCCGTCCTGGATCTTGGCGGTGTCCGCGGCGGACGGTTCGAACTCGTGCGGGTCGCCGTCCGGGGAGTTGTACAGCGCGGTGACGTCGGCGTGTTCGCCGCCGACGGCGCGGGCGACGGACGCCCAGACGTCGGTGGACGCCACCACCAAGGGGTGGTCGGTGGTCTGCGGACCGTCGTCGGAACTGCACGCGGTGGCCGTGGCGAGGGCGGTCACCGCGAGGACGGCGACGGCGGCGCGGCGCAGTAGAGAAGTGCGCATCATCTGCCTGCTTTCAACTATTGCAAATCGTTGTCGAGAAAAAGTCTAGGCGCGGAGTCGGCGGGTGCACCAATGGTCAGCTGCGCATAGACGCATATGGCGCAGGGCTACTGTGGAGGGCATGACCTTGGGGCCGTCCGCGCACCGTGCGGGAGCGCTGCAGCGCCTGGCGTTGATCTCGGTGCACACCTCGCCGCTGGCGCAGCCGGGAACCGGCGACGCCGGCGGAATGAACGTCTACGTCTGGCAGACGGCGACGCGCCTGGCCAGGCGCGGCATCGAGGTGGAGATCTTCACCCGCGCGACGTCGTCGTCGGACGCCCCGGTCGTCGTCGCCGCGCCCGGAGTGACCGTGCGCAACGTGGTCGCCGGACCGTTCGACGGCCTCGACAAGCGCGACCTGCCCGGGCAGCTGTGCGCCTTCAGTGCGAGCGTCCTGCGGGCCGAAGCCGCCCAGGCCCCCGGCTATTACGACCTGATCCACTCTCACTACTGGCTGTCCGGCCAGGTCGGCTGGCTGGCCCGCGACCGCTGGAGCGTCCCGCTGGTGCACACCGCGCACACCCTGGCCGCGGTCAAGAACGCCTCCCTGGCCGCCGGCGACACCGCCGAACCGATGGGCCGGGTGATCGGCGAGAAGCAGGTGGTGGCAGAGGCCGACCGCCTGGTCGCCAACACCGACACCGAGGCCGCCGAACTGGTCGCCATGTACGACGCCGATCCGGCGAAGGTCGATGTGGTGACGCCGGGCGCCGACCTCGACCGGTTCTCCCCGGGACCGCGAGCCGCGGCTCGCGCCCGACACGGCATCGACGCCGA
>JASGFV010000007.1:0-41421 GCA_047605365.1 Gordonia sp. (in: high G+C Gram-positive bacteria) | reverse complement strand
CTCCCGCGGGCGCCGACGTCGACTACGGCGAGCACCGCGAGATCCAGGCCGACGCCGCCGCCGAGCTGCTGTCGGGCGCGTCGTCGGTCATCATCACTCCGGGTTACGGCATGGCCGTCGCCCAGGCGCAGTACCCGGTGGCCGACCTGACCGCCAAGCTGCGGGCCAAGGGCATCGACGTCCGCTTCGGCATCCATCCGGTGGCCGGCCGTCTGCCCGGACACATGAACGTGCTGCTGGCCGAGGCCAAGCTGCCTTACGACATCGTCGAAGAGATGGACGAGATCAACGACGACTTCGCCGAGACCGACGTGGTCCTGGTGATCGGCGCCAACGACACGGTCAACCCGGCCGCGTCCGAGGACCCGGGCTCGCCCATCGCCGGCATGCCGGTCCTGGAGGTCTGGAACGCCAAGGACGTCATCGTCTTCAAGCGTTCGATGGCCTCGGGATACGCCGGCGTCCAGAACCCGCTGTTCTTCCGGGACAACACCCAGATGCTGTTCGGCGACGCGAAGGACCGCGTCGAAGACATCATCGCCGCTCTGTAACCTGATCGATCTCTGATCGCCGACCGCGTCACGTGCCTCGCAGCCGTGGCGCGGTCGGCTTTCGCTGGTCCGACGCTGTCGCCGACGGGGTGCTCCGGGGCGGGAAAGGTGCTTTTCATGTACACAGGACTGTTCGCGAATCTCGCGATCGCGGTGCTGGCGGGATTCGTGGGAGTCTCCGTCGTCACCAGGATCGCGGCGTCGCGTCGTGAATCGCTGCTGGCCGGGGCGACCGTCGTGCACGGCGTCGTCGTGGTCGCGGCCGTCGTCGTGCTCGGCTCCATGCCCTCGGACGCCGGCTGGGGAGCCCGGATCGTCGCCTTCGCGGCGCTGATCTTCGGGACGGTCAACGTCGTGGGCGGGCTGGCTGCGCCCGCCGAAGCCTCTTCGCTCCCTGAGCCTGTCGAAGGGTCTGAGCCGGAGTTGTCGCTCCCCGAACTCGCCGAAGGGTCTGAACCGGAACTGAAGGAGACGGACGCATGATCGGCGCCGTGGATGTGCGCAATGCCAGCGACCTGCTCGACTATGCGGTCCTCGCCCTCGGCATCGTGGCGTTCGCGCTGCTGTGCGCCGGCCTGATGCGCCTCGCGGGCGACGACGCTCCGCGCGGCCGCCGACTCGTCGGGATCGGCGTGGTCGTGGCGGTCGTCGCGTCGCTGGTCGGCGTGTTCAACAATGGTGCCGCGCCGTCGGTCGACGACAAGAAGTTCCTCTACAGCGGCGACGTCGCGCGCGGCCTGCACGTGACGGTGCCGCTGGTGAACTGGATCCTGATCGCGGCCGGCCTGGTGATCGGCGTCGTGGTCGCGCTGCTGCTGGCGCGACGCGTCTCGGCTCCGCAGATCCTGACCCTGCTCACCGGCCTGGGCGCGGGAGCCGTGGCCCTCGTCGCGCTGGCCGAGTTCCAGGACACCGACGGCTTCGCCGACTTCCGCGGGCAGGTCCCGTCGTCGCCGACCGTGGTGGGCGTGCTGGCGGCGGCCCTGCTCGGGTCCGTCGCCAGCGGTGCGTCGCTCGTGGGCTTCGCCGACGAGATCGGCAGCCGGTCCGCGCTGCTGCGCACGCTGGCGCAGCGTCGTGCCGGGGTGCTCTTCGCGGTGGTGGCGCTCGGACTGACCGGGTACGTCGCCTTCGGCGCCGCGACCGGTGGCGGGGCCGTGGTCTGGTGGGCGGCCGGCATCCTGCTGGCGGGCGCCCTGGCCGGCGCGTGCGGGTTGCTGCCCTCTGACGGCGCCCTGCTCAAAGCGGTGACCGGCGCCGGTGTCGGTGCGCTCGGCATCGCGCTCGACAGTCCGCCGCTCATCGTCGGCGGCCTGGTCGTCGTGGCCGCGTGCTTCGTGCTGTTCCGCTCGGAGGAGCACTCCTCCGCGGAGCCGGCCTCCTGACGGCCACACCCAGGTAAAGGGCGACGGCGCTGGAGCACGGCTACCTGGTCGACCCCGAGCGGGCCCACGGCCTTCCGGCGCTTCTCCGGCAGGAGCCGGCGTCCGGCGCCCGGCCCGGCTGCCGTGACGTGGGCTACGCGGAGCACCGAA
The DNA here is from genome assembly GCA_047605365.1 of Gordonia sp. (in: high G+C Gram-positive bacteria). GTDB lineage: Bacteria > Actinomycetota > Actinomycetes > Mycobacteriales > Mycobacteriaceae > Gordonia. The sequence continues at coordinate 39,335 of JASGFV010000007.1, read as the reverse complement.
GCGGTGTGGCAGGGAAGGTTGCGTCGTCGTCGACCCGCACTGACGCCGTCGTTCCTTAACTCATTGCAGGTAACGAACAACAGCGCTGGCGGAGCGGTATGAGGGCCAAACGACAGTGCCGTCGTCCGTTACTCGATGCGGGTAACGAATGACGGCACTGTGGCACGACGGGCCTCAGCTCAGTAGCCCGCCCAGCGCATCGGAGCCGGGTTGTACAGCCCGCTCACCGTCCGCGTGCCCAGTTCCAGCTCGGCCGGCCGTGCGTCGGGCACGATCGGCTGGAACCGCTCCAGACCGCCCCAGTCACGACCCCAGTTGTTGCGCAGGTAGGTCGGCACCAGGGTGTGGGTCAGCAGGGCGTCGGTGATGCCGAGCGGGCCGCCGGACTTGCCCGACATCCACGTCTGGCTGTTGACCTGGGTGGCCTTGTCGTCGGGCATGATCCGCCACTCCGGGATCTCCAGCACACCGTTCGCCGAGGCGATGGGTCGCTGGCACGGGAAGACGAGTCCGGGCAGCCAGTCGATCAGCACCGGATCGGTGCGGCCGACGACCTCGTTGAGCGTCCTCATGTGCGGCACCCGCGGCGGCGTGAAGGCGATCCACTCCGACGACGCCGGGGCGTCGTCGGACACGACCAGGCGAACCATCGTCGCACCGGGAGGAGCGTCCTTCAGCGGGAAGCGCAGGGTGCGCCAGTCCGAGGCTGCTTCCATCGCGTCGATCGGCGTCTGGGCCTTGCCGACCGGGATCACCTTGCCGTTCGGTCCGGTCTTGGCGTACTGGGCGACCAGCGAACGGCCCGAACGCAGCGCGCCGAGGCTGTCGATCGCCTGCACCGAACCCGCCGCGGCGACGGCGAGCAGCGGAGCGTCGGCCGGGGCGTCGCCGGCCCGGAAGCCGAGGTCGTACCATCCGGTGGTGACCGACGCGGCGTTCGCACCGTAGCTGCCGAGCACCGGGGTGCCGGCCGGCAGCCCGTACGGCAGCTTCACGGACTTGGCCTGCTGCACCGGCGCCGCGTTCTGGGAGTCGTCTTCGCCGGTGCCGTCGGTGGTGTCCGTGGTACCCGAGGCGCCGGGGCTCTGGGCGGTGTCGTCGTCCTCCTGGTCGTCGTCGGTGTCCTTGGCGTCCAGCGGGTCGGTCAGCGTGTCCGACGGTACGCCGGTCGGCGTGAAGCCGGTGTTCTCCCCGGCGAGGGCCGCGGTCGGGGAGAGTGCGGGCCTGCCGTCGACGGCGGCCGGATGCAGGATCGCCTTGGCCGGGTCGGACTCGACGAGCACGTCGTTGGCCAGACCGCATTCGTTCCCGGTCAGCGCGCGAACGTTGGACTTGGTCCACGACCAGCTGTCCCGCTGCCCCCAGGCGCCCTTGGCGAAGGAGAACAGCATGAAGAGCACCACGAACCCGGCGATCACCGGGATCGGCGACACCTTGAAGCGGGCCAGGCCGGTGCGGTGGGCTTCGGTGCGGGTGTCCTCGTCCACGAAGTCGTCGCGGAAGTGGTACCAGAGGCCGACGAACGCGGCGACGATCGCCATCGCCAAGACGATCCAGCTCAGATTGACGCCGGCGATCGCGACGGGACGATCCCACCACGGGATGCCGTAACTGCCGACATACCACCACATGTTGGTGCCCGCGGCCGCGACGGCGGCGACGAACAGCACCGACGACGCGAAGAACGCGCGGTTGCGGCGCGAGCGCAGCAGAGCCGGGGTCATCATGGCGGCAGTGGCCGCCGCGATCGACGCGCCGATGCCCGCGTACAGGCCGAAGTGGTGGGTCCACTTGGTCGGGGTGAACGAGATGAAGAACATCGTGCCGAGCATGACGGCGATCAGTCGCCAGATCGGCGCGCGTGCCACGCCGTTCGGATGATTCTTCGACAGCAGGCGGAAGATCGCGATCAGCAGGCACAGCAGCATCGTCAGGATGCCGAAGCGGCGGGCCAGCGTGCCGTCGCCGGTCTGCAGCACCAGGTAGTAGTAGCGGATCGGTTCCTGCCACCACTCCTGCGTCGGGCCCACTTCGGTGGCGACCTTGCTGCCCTCGATCAGCGGGCTGAGCGGATGGGCGAAGAAGATCACGTACAGCACCGCGGTGCCCGCGGCCGCGATCGGAGCCAGGATCGGGAGCAGACCGTCACGTCTACGGCGGCTCACGATGCCGCGCACCACCGGCCGCAGACCGGCCAGCAGGGCAGCGACGGCCATCAGGCCGCCCGGCGCGACGGCCAGCGTGAAGGCGCCGACCGTGACGGCGATCGCATAGGGCAGCAGGCGGCGGGTCGCGATGGCGCGTTCCACACAGCACCAGGTCAGCAGGGCGCCGACGGCTTCGACGGGCTCGAACCGGATGCCGTTGTTGTAGGGCATCCAGATGGCGAGGAAGACCAGTGCGCCGGTCCACACCGCGGCCGAGCTGTTGCGGACCGCGCGGCCCAGGCGCGGGATCACTTCGCGGCTGATGATCCACCAGCCGAGCAGGCCCAGTCCGAAGGCCGGCAGGCGCATCCACGGGGCGGCGACGCTGACGTGCGTCATCGCCGCGAGCACCTGGTACGGCCAGCCGAACGGATCCTGCGGTGCGCCGAAGTAGCGGTAGTAGTTCTCCGCGTACCCGGCGTCGCCGGTGATCCGCGCGACCGTCATGTTGTAACCGTCGTCGGAGGTGTTGGCGCCGCCGATCCACCACAGGGCCAGCACCACGAAGACCACGACGTCGGGCCCCCGGACGGTCCACCAGCCGCGGGGCAGGAAGCGCTTCTGGCCGTGACCGTCGCGGCTGTCCAGAACGCCCAGGGCCAGCAGCGACAGCAGCGTCATCACGATGCCGACGATGATGGCCGCAAGCTTCAGCGGGGTCGGCGAGTTGATGAACCGGGTGTCGACGTCGGCGTGCAGGGTCAGGCCGGTGCGCGGCGCGTTCGACTTCAGGTCGGTGAAGACGCCGACGATCTGCGGGCGCATGTCCGGGTCGGGCGTCGAGTACCCGGTGTTGTCGCCGGTGCCGCCCTTGATCGAGGCGGTGACGCCGTCGCCGTCGCCCTTGAGCTCGATCATGCAGTCCGGGTTTTCCTGTGCGGCCTTGCGGTCGGTGCTGAGCAGCAGGACGTCGCGCACGACGACGGTCAGCGTCTTGTCGGTGGCCCGCACGAACAGGCCGCGGGCGGTGGCCTGCTTGCCGGCCGCCGGGATCGTCGACATCAGCACGCCGCCGGAGGCGGGCAGGTCCTTGGCCAGTGAGCAGGGAACCGTCGTGGACATGGACGTCGGCACGAACGCCACCAGCGGCGCGGTCACGTTGGTGACGGCGCCGTTCTGCGGCCAGCTGAGCTGCGTGTTGCGCTGATGCACCGGCAGCAGCGGGGTCGCCAGCGCCAGCAGCAGGCCGAGCAGACCGGCGACGGCCGCCACGATCTTGGTGGTGCGGTAGCCGTTGTCGGTCAGGAACGCCCAGCGGGAGCCGCTAGACCCTTCGACAGACTCAGGGAGCGTGGCGGGCTCGGGCTGCGTCGATTCCGGATCGGGAGTCGTATCGGGCTTGTCGGTCATTTCGTCGGCTCCAGGCGAATCGTTCCGGCGCGGCTCAGACCCGTCTGGGTCACCTGCTCGGTGCGCACCACGGCGGGGGCGGCATCAGGGGTCAGCGGGATCAGCTTCTCCAGCGAACCCCAGTCCTGGTGCCAGTCGTCGCGCAGGTAGGTCGGGACGGTCTGGGACTTGGTGGTGCTCTCGACGACCGAGAGCAGACCTCCGCTGGAGGCGGCCAGCCACGTCTTGGACTGCATGTTGGCGGTCACGAAGTCGGGCAGGATGTGCCAGCGGGGCACCTGGGCGACGCCGTGTGTGAACGTCAGCGGCCGCTGGCACGGGAAGTGCGCGGCGACCGGGAAGTCGATCAGCGTGGGGGTCGACGAGCCGACCAGCTCCTGCAGGGTCTTCAGCTTGGGTGCGCGCGGCGGGGTGATGCCGAGGAACTGCATGGCTCCGAGGTTGGTGTCGTCGAGAACCAGGCGCATCGCGGTGGCCGCCGGCGGCGCCGAGGTCATCGGCACGCGCAGGTTGCGCCACGGCCGGTTGGCGACGACGGGGCCCGGGTCGATCGGCAGGACGTTGGGGCCGACCTGCACGAACTTGCCGTCGGGGCCGCGCTTGCCGAACTGCGCGACGATGGCCTGGCCGGGGATCCGCACGCCCTGGGCGTCGATCGACGACACGGCTCCGGCGGTGGAGAACACCAGGAGCGGCGAGGTGTCGCGCGCCGGCAGCGTGTACCAGGAGGTGCGCAGGTGCGCGTTGGCCTGATAGCCGTAGCTGCCGAGCACCGGGGTGGTCTTGGGGTTCAGGCCGAAGGGCAGTGCGACGGTCGAGTCGTTCACCGTCTTGGGGCCGGTTCCGCCGTTGGTGCCGGCGCCCAGCGAACCCTTGGTGGAGAAGGGGCGCGATGTGGAGCCGCCGACGTGCATCTGGCCGGGCTTGGAGGTGATCGGGTCGGGCGTGAGGTCGGGGGCGACGCCGTTGGGCGTGAAGCCCACGTTCTCGGCGCCGTTGAGGGCCGCGGTGGCGGTCTCGCCGTCGGCGGGCGACAGGAAGTCGGCGTTGGGGTCCGGCTCGGTCAGCACCTGGTCTGCCATGGCGCACGACTTTCCGCGCAGCGTGTCGACGTTATTGCTGAACACGGTCATCGCGGGGTGACGATCGACGACGGCCTTGCCGAAGGAGGCGAGCACGCCCACCACCAGCAGGATCGCGATGGCCGCCAGCGGCGACGACGCGAACGCCATCCGGCGGCGGTCTGCGGCGGAGTCGGGCTGACCTTCGGTGTGATGCTCCATGCCGCGGTTGGACACGTAGTCCAGGCGCAGCGTCTGCCACAGGGCGACCGCGACGGCGATCATCGCCAGCACCAGGAGCAGCGACGAGACCTGCTGGCCGGCCACGGTCGGGGCCTGGTCGAACCAGGCGATGCCGTAGCGGTAGGCGAACGGCCAGGCGTTCTTGCCGGCCGCGGCGAACGCGAGGGCGAAGAGCAGCGCGGCGATGAAGACGGTCAGGTTGCGGGTGGAGCGGGCCGCGCTCTGTGCGACGGCGAGTGCGCCCAGGGCGGCGAGTGCCGAACCGATGCCGGCGAGCACGCCGAAGTGGATCGTCCACTTGATCGGCACGAAGCAGAACAGCAGCAGGGTCAGCGCGAACGCGCCGACCAGACGCCACGCCGGGTCGCGCAGGACGCCCTTGATGCTGCCGCGGCGCAGCAACACGGCGGCGGTCACGATGGCGCCGGCGAACACCAGCAGCAGCGGGATGCGGCGGGTCAGCGCGCCGTCGGGCGTGGTGACCGAGATGAAGTAGTAGCGGAGGAACTCCTGGTGCCACTGGACGATGGGGCCGGTCTGGTAGCGCACCTTCATCGCTTCCAGGACGGTCATCAGTGTCTGGTCGCGGAACACCACCACTGAGACGACCAGGGCGGCGGCGCCGATCGGGGCGAGCAGGGCCGCCAGGCCGTCGTCGCGTCGCCGGTCGACCAGGATGTGCAGCATGGCGCGGGCCGCGACCAGCAGGATCGCGATGGCGATGACGCCCTGCGGGGCCAGGGCCAGGGTGAACGTCGCGGTGGCGGCGGCCAGGGCGGCCGGCAGCATCTGGCGCGACGCGATCGCCTTCTCCGCGGCCCACCAGGTGAGCAGCGATCCGAGTACGACCAGCGTCTCGCTGCGCAGGCCCGAGCAGAACGGCAGCCAGAAGGCCAGGAAGACGGCGGCCGCGGTCCAGAACGCCCAGCGGTTGCGCAGGCCGTCGCCCAGTCGGGGCAGCACCACGCGGCTGATCAGGAACCACGACGCCAGGCCGGCGATCAGCCCGGGGATGTGCATCCACAGGATCGACGGCGAGACCTTGGCCCAGATCGCCAGGAAGCTGTAGTACCAGTCGAACGGCGCCTCGGCGATGCCGTAGAAGCGGTAGTAGTTCGAGAGGTAACCGGCCGCGTCGGCGGTGCGGCCCATGTTGAGGATGTAACCGTCGTCGGGCGCTCCGGCGCCCAGGAACAGCCAGATCACCAGCACCGCGGTGACCACGCCGTCGCTGACGCGCGGGCGGGTGGATCCGATGATCTTGCGAACGCTGAGCGACGGCGGGCCGCGGTAGCCGGCGGAACGGTCCAGGCAGTACAGCGCGAACAGCGCCACCAGCGTCGCGATCACGGTGACGGACATGACGAGCAGCTTGAGGATCGTCGCCGAGCTCTCGTAACGGTTGTCGATGGTGACGTTCGCGTGCAGGCCGGCCGCGGCGAAGTTCTCGACCTGGGCGGTGGACAGCGACGTGTAGAAGCCGTCGATCTGCGGGCGCTTGTCCGGGTCGAGCACGGTGGCCGGGCCGAGGCCGACGAACTGTGCGCCCGGGCCGGCCGGAGTGGAGAAGATCCGCAGGTTGCGGCACTTGCCGAGGTCGGCGCGCGGAGCCGCGGCGGCGGTGTTGGCGCGGAACAGGACGGCGACGCGCTGGTCGCTGGCGGCGACGGTCAGACCGGCCGACGGCGACTTCGCGCCCGACGGAACGGTCGCCAGCACGGTGGTGCTTCCGGCCGGCAGCGAGGCCAGGGCCGAGCACGGGATCGTGACGTCCAGCGCGCGCGGAGTCTGGGCGATCAGCGGGGCGACGACCGACGGATCGGCGGCGTCGAGCTTCTGGCCCTGGGGCCACGAGACGGTCGCCTGCGTGGTCTTGACCGGCAGCAGCGGCACGGCGATGGCGCCCAGAATCGCGACGACGCCCGCGACGACGGCGAGCAGTCGCGCACGGCGCGCGGACAGAAGAGCGGACCGGGGCTGCCGCGACGAATCAGCGGGCGGGGATGACTGCTCTGGCACGATCTTTGAGGCTATCCCACCAGACTGTGTAGAACCCAAACGTGAGGCCGCCGGGGATCGTGTCCGCCGGACGCCGCCACCTGGGTGGACGACGTCGTCCGCCGGGTGTCTCCGGTCCGTTCAGTACCGGATCGGGGCCGGACTCCAGAGGCCGCTGCGGACGGTGGTGCCGTAGTCGATCTTCGCGGGCTTCGCGCCGTCGTACGGGGTGTAGCGCTCCAGGGCGCCCCAGTCCCGGCCGATGTCGCCCTTCAGGTAGGTCGCGAGGGTGTCGGGGCGCTGCGAGACGTCGAGCCAGCCGAGCGGTCCGCCGCCCTGCACGCTCTGCCAGGCTCCGACGGCGGCCGCCAGGTCCGCGCCCGGCCGGATCCGCCATTCGGGCGTCTCGGCGACGCCGGCGTGGAAGTTGAACGGCCGCTGGCAGGGGAACACCAGGCCCGACGTCCAGTCGACGTGCACGGGGTCGGTGTCACCCACGGTCTGCTCCAGGGTGACCATCTTCGGCAGACGCGGCGGGGTCACCACGATGAATCGGTCGGTGGACAGATCGTGGTCGTCGGCGACGATGCGCACGGCGGTCAGGTTCTTCGGCAGGCCCGCGGTGTCGATGCGGACGTTGCGCCACGACGGATTGGGGCCCGGGTCGATCATCATGACGCTGCCGTCGGGCCGCAGCGCACTGTCGCGCGTGTCGTCGCCGATCTTGTCGGTGGTGTATTCCAGTCGCAGGTCGTTGCGGCCGAAGCTGCCGGCCACCGAGAAGGTGATGAGCGGACGGTCGGTGTAGTCGGCGGGCAGTCGGTACCAGCCGGAAGTGAGGCCGGCGGGGGTCTGGTCGTCCTGCGAGTAGCTGCCCAGGACGGGGGTGCGGTTCCGGTCCAGCTCGAACGGCAGCAGCGCGTGGCTGCCGTTGGCGCCCGGAGTGGACGCGGCGCCGCCGGAGGTGCCGCCGCTGTTGGCGATCAAGAGGTCCTTGTCGGCGGCTGCCGCACCGGCCAGCACGCCGAGGCTGCCGGACTGGGCGCGGGTCGCGAGGTCGTCGGGCACGCCGTCGGGCGTGAATCCGGTGGTGGAGCTGCGGTCGCTGTCGGCCGGCTGGGTGCCGGGCCCGGCCAGCGGGTCGGTGAGCGAGCGGTCGACGGGGCTGAGCTGGAAGTCGCTGGGGTCGGGTTCCACCCACACCTTGTCGGCCATGCTGCAGGGGTGGCCGGCCAGGGCCTCGACGTTGCTGCGCGGCACAGAGTACGAGCTGCTCTGGGCGCTGCCCGCCATCACGGCGGTGACCAGCGAGAATGTCACGATGCATCCGGAGGCGACGGCCAGCGGGGCACGCGCCGGGGCGGCGGCGACGCGCCGCAGGCGACCACGCCCGGCCGAGAGTTCGGACCGTTCGGCCGGCTGCTGCCCATCGGCGGGGTCCACGCCGGTGAACGGCTCGCGCAGGTGGAACCAGAGCGCCAGCACCAGCATCGCGAGCGACACGTACAGCAGGACGCTGCCGATCATCGCCCCGCCGATCGTCACCTGGGTGACGCCCCACGGCATGCCCCAGGCAGAGGCGTAATAGAAGGAGTTCGGGCCGGTCAGGGCCAGTCCGGTGATGAACACGACCAGCGCGACGAAGATGGTCCGGTTGCGGCGCGAATGCGTCGACTGCGGGCTCATCGCGACCGCGGCGATGGCGGCCACCGCGGCGGCCAGCCCGGCGAAGACGCCGAAGTGGTGGGTCCACTTGGTCGGCGTCATCATCAGGAACAGCAGGGAGCCGAAGGTGATGGCGACGATGCGGCCGGCGGGTCCGCGGGAGGTGCCGGGGATCCGGGACTTGCGGATCAGGACCGCTCCGGCGGCGGCCATCGACAGGACCATGGTGAGCACCGCGAAGCGGCGGGCCAGCGAGCCGTCGGCGGAGAACGCGAAGAGCGACGAGTAGCGGTCGATCTCGTTGTACCAGTGCAGCGACGGCCCGACGGCGGTCTTCATCGCCGAGCTCTCGGTGAACGCGGCCAGGGTCAGGTTGGAGAAGACCACGAACAGCACGAAGGTGCCGGCCGCCAGGATCGGGGCGATCAGCGCGGCGTACGCCCAGCCGATCGCGCGGCCGGTCTGTCGCGTGACTTCGCGGGCGCGCTTGATCAGTGCCAGCGCCATCGGCCGCGCCCCGGCGACCAGGGCGGCGACGGCCAGCAGTCCAGTGGGCCCGGCGGCGACGCTGAACGCGCCGATGGTGCAGGCGACGGCGGCCGGCAGCAGGCGGCCGGTGGCGATCGAACGCTCCACCGAGCACCAGGTCAGCAGGGCGCCCAGGCAGATGATCGGTTCGGGGCGCAGGCCGTTGTCGAACGGGAACCAGGCGGCCAGGAAGACCAGGGCTGCGGTCCAGCCGACGGCCGGGCGGGTCAGGGCGGCGCGGCCGAGGCGCGGGATCACCTCGTGACTGATGATCAGCCAGCTGACGATCCCGCAGACCAGCCCGGGCAGCCGCATCCACGGGCTGGCGACGGAAACGTGGCTGAGCAGGCCGAACACGTTGTAATACCAGCCGAACGGAGCTTCCGGGGCTCCGTACCAGCGGAAGTAGTTGGCGGTGTAATCGCTGTCTTGCGCCACCCGCGACATGGTCAGCAGGTACCCGTCGTCGGACGTGTTGGGGCCGACGATGTGCCAGACCAGCAGCAGGCCGATCACCACGTAGTCGCGCGCGTTGAACCGCCACCAGCGGGCCGGGAAGATCCGTCGGTGACGCCGGCCGTCGGTGGCGTCGAGCCGGGCCAGCGCACCGAGCGCCAGCAGCGTGCAGATGATGCCGACGATGATCGCGATCAGCTTCAGCAGCGTCGGCGCGGTGGTGTAGCGGGAGTCGATCACGACGTGTGCGTGCAGCCCCGAGATCGACGCGGCCGGGCCGGACAGCTGCGTGAACAGGCCGGTGACCTGCGGACGCTGGTCGCCGCGGTCGTCGTCGGCGGTCGAACCCGTCAGGGTCTTGCCGTCGGTGCCGGTGAGGCCGTCGAAGGTCGCGGTGACGGCGGTGGAGTCGGCGGTGATCTCGATACTGCGGCACGACGACGACTCGACGTCGCTCAACGGGGCCGAGAGCAGTGGGAAGTTACGGTTGACGACCTCCACCGAACGCTTGTCGCCGGAGCCGGTCATCCGGACGAACAGGCCGCGCTCGGCGGACTTCGGCGCCGACGGGGTGGTGGTCGAGAGCAGGACCGATCTGCCGTCGGGGAGCTTGGTCGCGGCGTCGCACGGGATGGTCGCGGTGAAGTCGATCGGCGCGTATGAGATCAGTGGTGCGGACACCGATCCGACGGTGCCGCCCTGCGGCCAGTCGATCTCGGCCGTGGTCTGTTCGACCGGCAGCATCGGGGTGGCGACTGCCAGGAGGAACCCCAACAGACCCGCGACGAGGGCGGTGAGTTGGGCGGCGCGGACAGACTTCACTGGCACAGGGGCATCCTAGTTGGCTGCGGCCAGGCTCTTCGACAGGCTCTACAGGCTGTTCCGGGGCGAGCGACGCGTCGGCGGCGTCGGCCGGACCGGTGATCTCCGCCACCGGGGCTAAGCTGATCGGCATGTCTCCGCTCGCGAACTCTGCCGAGAACCCGCTGCCCATTCTGCTGCTGAACGGGCCGAATCTGAACATGCTCGGCGTGCGTCAGCCGGAGACCTACGGCGTCGCGACGCTGGGCGACGTCGTCGAGCGCGTGGAGAGCGTCGCCGCCGAGTTCGGTTACGGCGTGCGGGCCCTGCAGACCAACCACGAGGGCGTCATGATCGACGCCATTCATGAGGCGAACGGCCAGGTCAGCGGCATCGTCATCAACCCCGCCGGGTGGACGCACACATCGGTCGCACTGGCCGACGCACTGGTGATCCCGGATGTGCCGATCATCGAGGTGCACATCAGCAACGTCCACACCCGCGAGGTCTTCCGGCATCACTCGTACGTGTCGCCGATCGCGTCGGCGGTGATCGCCGGCTGCGGCGTCGACGGTTACGAGTTCGCGGTGCGGCGCCTGGCGTCATTGCTCGGCTGAGTGCGCCGCGCGGTTCGGCTTCTTCTTCGACGTCGCGTACGATGAAGTCATCGGCATGCCGGATTCACGGTTGTGCCGCGCGTCGTAGAACGCTTTCCCGGCCCGCCCTTCGCGCAGGGCCGACGATGTTTTCGTACGGCGAACGGATACGCGCACCCGCGTTTTCGCCATTCGACTTCTCTTTGTCGCACGCACGACCGTTGGTTGCTGCGCGCCGCCAGAAAGTCCTGCCCGTAAAGGCTTTGTGATGACCACTTCTTTCGCCGACCTCGGCGTACCCGCCCCGATCGTCGACGCACTGCGCGCCGACGGCAAGAACGACGCGTTCCCCATTCAGGAGCGCACCCTGCCCGACAGCCTGAACGGACGCGACGTCCTGGGCCGTGGCAAGACCGGCTCGGGCAAGACTCTGGCCTTCTCCATTCCGCTGGTCGCCGGCCTGGCCGGCGCCAAGGCCAAGCCGGGCCGTCCGACCGGCTTGGTGCTGGCTCCGACGCGTGAGCTGGCCACCCAGATCGCCGTCGTGCTCGAGCCGCTTGCTGCGGCCGTCGGCCTGCGCGTCACCACCGTCTTCGGCGGCGTCAAGCAGACCCGTCAGGAGCAGGCGCTGCGCCGCGGCGTCGACATCGTCGTCGCCTGCCCGGGTCGCCTCGAGGACCTGATGAAGCAGCGGATCGTCTCGCTCGACGCCGTGAAGATCACCGTGCTCGACGAGGCCGATCACATGGCCGACCTGGGCTTCCTGCCCGGCGTCACCCGCATCCTGGCGGCCACGCCGTCGGGCGGTCAGCGCATGCTGTTCTCGGCGACGCTGGACAACGGCGTCGACAAGCTCGTCAAGCGCTTCCTGAACCAGCCGGTCACGCACTCGCTGCAGGAGGCGACGTCGCCGGTGGAGAAGATGACCCACCACGTCTTCGAGGTCGGCTCGGTCGGCGAGAAGAACGATCTGGTCCAGACCCTGGCGTCCGGCACCGGCCGCCGCATCCTGTTCATGCGCACCAAGCACCAGGCCAAGAAGCTAGCCAAGAAGCTGACCGCGGCCGGCATCCCGTCGGTGGATCTGCACGGCAACCTGTCGCAGAACCAGCGCGACCGCAACCTGGCGTCGTTCGCCGATGAGACGGGTGCCCGTGTGCTGGTGGCGACCGACGTCGCCGCCCGCGGTGTGCACGTCGACGGCGTCGAGCTGGTGGTCCACGTGGACCCGCCGGCCGAGCACAAGGCCTTCCTGCACCGTTCGGGCCGCACCGCGCGGGCCGGGTCGAACGGCGACGTCGTGACGGTCTGCCTGCCCGAGCAGCGCGCCGACCTGCGCAAGATGCTGCGCGCGGCCGCCATCAAGGTGACCCCGCAGCAGGTGACCGCGTCGTCGCCCGCCGTCGACGAACTCGTCGGCGAGCGTGCCCCCTACCGTGAGCCGGCTCCGGTCGCGCCTGCTCAGCAGTCGTCGTCGGGCGGCGGTTCGCGTCGTGGTTCGGGTTCGGCCGGCGGTCGCGGCGGCTCGCGCTCCGGCGGCGGCCGTTCCGGTTCGGGCCGTGGCGCTTCGGGTGGCCGCGGACGCAGCGGCGGCGAGCGCTCCGAGGGCGGAGCGACCCGCGGTGCGGGCCAGTCCCGCTCGCGTTCGGGCCAGTCCTCCTCGCGCAGCGAGGTCGCCTACAGCTCCAGCACCGGCGGTTCGGGTTCGCACAGCGGCGCGCATGCCGCGAGCGGCCAGCGTCGTCGTGCACGACGCCCCGCCGGTTCCCCCGCCGCCCGCTGATCTGACGGTCCGGCACTAGACGCGACGCTCGACACAGACGCGACGCTCCCGAACAGAAGCGACGCTCGCGGGCGTCGCGCCTGTCGACGAGCGTCGCGTTTGTCGTCGGCGGCCCGATCCGGCTCGCAAACGCGGCACTCGTCGACAGAAACCACGCTCGCGACTGCCGCCTTTGTCGACGACTGCCGCTTCTGCGTTCGACGACGAACGCTCAGCGGGCCGCCGAGCGGCCCAGCGCCTGGTCGACGGCGGCGCGCATCGGTCCGCGGTAGAGCGGGCCGTGCCCGGGGAGAATCACTTCAGCGTCGAGGTCGGCGAAGGTCTCGACCGAGGCTTCGTTGGCGGCGAGGTCGTGGGTGAAGATGTGGCTCAGGCACTGCGGGCCGTCGTGCGGCTGGATGGAATGCGCGGTGACCAGTGCGTCTCCGGAGATCAGCAGCTCGCCGTCGCCGACGAGGAAGGCGCTGTGCCCGCGCGTGTGACCGTGCGAGGGCACGGCGACCGGGCGGCCGGGCAGCGCGGAGAGGTCGCCGAAGGGCTGGGCGTCGTCGATCCCGGCCTTGTCGAGCGCGCCGAGCGGAATGATCTGCGCCAGCCAGCCGAGCACGCTCGGCCGCCAGAGGATCGGCGCGATCTTGCCGACATCGGCCTGTTCCAGGTAGTCGCGGTGCACGTGCGCCACTTCTTCGGGGTCGGCGTAGACCGGGAAGTCGTAGTCGGCGCGGAGCTTGCGCAGACCGCCGAGGTGGTCGACGTGTGCGTGCGTGAGCAGCGCGCCGCGGATCTCTTCGGGGGCGCTGCCGATCTGGTCGAGCGCCTCGAGCACCGCCGACGCGTGGCCGGGGTATCCGCCGTCGATCAGAGTCACCCCCTCGCTGGACTGCAGGATCACCCAGTTCACCGTCGAGGTGGAGACGAAATGAACGGTGCTGTCGTCGGCCGTGAGTGAATCGATCTCGAATTGCACTTGTCTGCCAGGCCCTTTCGCGAGACTGTTCAGCCGGTCGGCTTGCCCGCCACTCTAGACCGCAGCGACAGCGCCCCGGCGGCGACGCACAGCGCGAGCGCGGCCAGCACGAACAGCGTGGTCCGGAGCGCTCCGAGGAAGCTGATCGCGGCGACCTGGCGCGCGGCGACGCGGACCTGAGGCGCAGCGTCGGCGGCGAGCTTGCGCTGCATCGCAGTGCCGGACTTCTGCGTGGCCGAGCATCCCTTGGCGGGCCGTTCGGGGTGCGACGACGTGAGCTGCGCGGTGGCGCAGTACGCGAAACGGTCGACGACGAGCGGCGCCAGCATCGGCTCGATCCCGGCGTCGTCGAGCGATTGAGTCAGCGCCGGCCGGGTGGTCTCGACGGCGGGAGCCGCGTGCGACGACACCGCGCCGAAGAAGAACACCCCGACCACCGTCAGACCGATCGACGCGCCGATCTGCTGCACGGTCGGCACGCAGCCGGACGCCGAGCCGACGTTCTCAGGCCGGGTCCCGGACAGGATCGCGGTCTGCAGCGGTGCCACGAACAGGCCGATGCCGAGCCCGCCGACGATCAGCGGCCCGATCACGACGCCCAGCGGGAACGCCGCGCTCTCCGGGTGCAGCACGAGCGCCAGGGCGGCGAATCCGGCGGCGACGATCAGCGCGCCGCAGCTCAAGGTCCGCGCCGAGCCGAACCGTGCCACCAGAGCGTTGGAGCCCAGCGTGCCGATCACGGCCCCGCCGGCGATCGGCAGTGCCAGCAGCCCGGACTTCAGCGCCGAGAACCCCAGCCCGAACTGGACCGACAGCGAGACGGTGAAGAAGAAGCCTGCGAACAGGCTGAAGAACGCCAGCGACAGCACCAGCCCGACGGAGAACTGGCGCGAACTGAACAGGTCGACGCGCAGCACCGAAGCGCCACCGCGGCGCTGCAGCCGGTGCTCGTACCGGACGAACACGCCCAGCAGCACCAGCGCACCGGCCATCAGCAGCCACAGGCGCAGCGGCCAGTCCTGCTCGCGGCCCACCGACAGCGGGTAGAGCAGCGCGAACAGGGCCGTCGCCGAAAGTACGACGCCGATCAGATCGACCTTCGACGACGCGGCGTCGCGCAGTTCCGGCAGCCGTCCGGCGGCGAACGCATACGCGGCGACGGCCAGCGGCACGTTCACGAAGAAGATGCTGCGCCAGCCCCAGCCGAACAGGTCGGCGTCCACCAGCAGCCCGCCGAGCACCGGTCCGAGCATCGCGGCGACCCCGGCGACCGCGCCGTAGATGCCGAAGACCTTGCCGTGGTGCGACTTCGGGAAAAGGGCGGCGATCAGCGCCAGCGTCTGCGCCGACATCAGCGCCGCGCCGACGCCCTGGATCCCGCGGAACGCGATCAGCTCCAGCGGGCCGCGGGCCAGACCGCACAGGATCGACGCGGCGGTGAACGCCACCAGCGCCACCAGGAACAGGCGACGCCGGCCGACGCGCCTGCCGATCGTCGACGCCGTGAGCAGCGTGCATGCGAACGCCAGGGTGTAGACGCTCAGCACCAGCAGCTGCTGGGCCGACGACGCGTGCAGATCCACCGTCAGGTCGGGCAGCGCGATGTTGACGACCGTCGTGTCGAGCATCTGCATGAACAGCCCGACCAGGCAGCCCGCGAAGGCGAGCCACGTCGCGCGGGGCGCCGGCGCCGGGGCGACGGGACTTTCGAGCGAGGCTCCGGCCGTCACCGCACCGCTGCGACCGTCGCCGGGCGGTAGTCGCCGTGAGCGGCCACCTCGGTCATGATCCGCCGGATCGCCGCGGTGTAGCGCGACATGGATTGGTGGGCCTCGGAGGTGTCCGGGAACAGGAACGACATCATCGTCTGCTCGGCGAACCGGTTGACCCACATGAACACTTCTTCGCTGCTGCCGCGGTTGCCGAACAGGCAGATGTTGATGGAGTCGAACAACTCGACGCCCGGCAGCCTCCGCACGTCGATGTAGGAGACCATCGGCACCGACCAGCCCGGTGCGACGTCGAGCCCGTCGTCGGGCGTGGACAGTTCGAGTACGCGATGGAAGGACACGTCCGTCAGGTCCTTCCCGGCGAAGTAGCTCTGCGCGGCGGGGCCGACGAGCGAGGTGAACGTCGCGTCCGGCGTCACCTGGATCGGCACCGGGATCAGGCTGGTGAACCAGCCGACCGAGTTGAGCCCGTCTCCGGGGCTGCGGGTGCTCTTCGGCGTCATGCCGAGGTAGTGCTCCCGGCCGGTGAACTCGGCGGCGGCGATCGCCGCGACGGCCATCATCGCGCCGGCCATGTTGGCGCCGTTCGCCTTGCAGACCGCTTCGAACCGGGCGGCCGAGGCCTCGTCGAAGATCGTTTCGGTGAGGTGAGCGCTGCGCGTGTAGGCCTCGTCGGCGCCCGAGTCGTCGCCGAGGGGGAGTGGGAAGGACGGCAGCCGGCCGCCGTTGGCGCCGACCAGTTCCAGCCAGCGCGCGACGGCGGGACTGTCGTGCGTCAGCGCCGAGGCGCTGGTGCGCTCGTAGTCGCAGTAGTCGATGTAGCTGGTGACCTCGGGCAGCGGGGCGCCCGCGCCGAATGCTTCGTTGAGGTAGAGGGTGATCATCTCCTTGCAGGTCAGCGCCTGGGAGATGCCGTCGGTGTTGAGGTGGTCGACGGCGGCGTAGAAGGTGAATCCGCTCTTCCGCTCGATGGCGCCGAAGGTGAAGCAGTTCCACCGGAAGGGTCCGGGGGTACTGCGCTGGACGTGCGCGACGATCTCCGCGGTGGTCATCTCCCCGTGCGCGATCGGCACCATCTCGATGGTCTCGGCGTCGACGACGTGCCTCGCGATGGAGTCGTCGGCCTCGAGGGAGAACCACGACCGATAGGTGTCGTGCCTGCGCAGGAATCCGTTGATCGCGCGGCCCAGGGCATCGGCGTCGAGGGCGGCCTGGAAGTCGAAGGCCAGCAGGCAGAGCCGCGAGAATCGGAACCCGGAGTCGGCGTTGCGCTGCGCTGCGCGCAAGTACGCCTCCTGCTGGTGCGACGGCGGGACGGGGTGGACCGGGGTCTGTGCGGCGACGGTCAGCGCGTCCGGCGACATGCTCCAGGTGGTGACGCGTCCGGAGGCCGGGCGCCATTCGTCGATGAGGCCGAACTCAACCATGGGAAACTCCTGAAAAATCTGTTCTTCGGATGGGATCGCGAAAGTACTCGACCACCGGTTTCACGGCCGGGGGCGAGATGATGCGAATAGATATGACGACGGTTTCGTCAGTCGGCTGGTCGGAGGACAGCGAAGGCGAACCGGAAATTCATTCATATAGGGGAACGGCGAAGTCTGCAAGGCGGCGTGACGCTCTACACAAAAGGGTCGTGTCAGGCCCCGTCCGGATGGTCTACTTGGACGACTCGACGGGAATCGTGGCCGCCGATCCGCATGCGAACCTCCTCCGACACGCAGCGTGATCACCGGTCCTGACCTGCCGAAGTCGTTGTCTTCCAGTGTGTTCCGGTGATGACCCGGGACGCTTGCGGCGGGCAGCGTGTGAGCGTTCGGGTCGATCGGTGCGCGATTCGGCCGACGCTCGTCTCCATGTGCGGCGACGCATTGTACGTGTGGTTCCGCAGGGTGGTGACCGCTGCGAACCGCACTTCCACGCCTTGATCTTCCTGACGGAAATTCCTGAACGATCGGAACTGAACCTATGAATCGCGATTCCACGCCGTTCTCCCGTAAGAGCGAGCGAAAGGGTGCACGAGAAGCAGCGCAGGAATGGCTGGCATCGAACAGCTGGGACGTCGACTGGAATGTCGACGAACTCGTCGCGGCCAAGCGGGGCCGGACGATCTCGGTGGTACTGCCGGCGCTGGACGAAGAGGCGACCGTCGCGAACGTGGTCGCGAGCATCATGCCGCTGCACGGGACGCTCGTCGACGAGGTGGTGGTCGTGGACTCGGGTTCGGTCGACGACACCCGCCGGTGCGCGGCGGAGGCCGGGGCCCGCATCGAGACGCGCGAGGCCGCGCTCCCCGAGGTTCCGGTGATCCCCGGCAAGGGCGAGGTGCTGTGGCGCTCGCTGGCCGTGACGACCGGCGACATCGTGGTCTTCGTCGACAGCGATCTGATCGACCCGGACCCCTCGTACGTTCCGCGGCTGGTGGGCCCGCTGCTCGTCACTCCGGGTCTGCACCTGGTCAAGGGCTATTACCGGAGACCGCTGATGGGCGTCGACGGTGTGGATCCGCTGGGCGGCGGCCGGGTCACCGAGCTGACGGTCCGTCCGCTCATCGCTGCGTTCCGGCCCGAGCTCGCCGCGGTGGTGCAGCCGCTGGCCGGCGAGTACGCCGGGACGCGCGAGCTGCTGACGTCGATCCCGTTCGCGGCGGGCTACGGGGTGGAGATCGGCATGCTGCTCGACACCCTCGACCGGTACGGGATGTCGGCCATCGGGCAATCGCGCCTCGGAACCAGGATGCACCGCAATCGGCCGCTGCACGAGCTGGGCGCCATGGCCCGGCAGATCGTGACGACGTTGCTGGGCCGGGTCGGCGTCGACGACTCGGCGTCGCCGTTGCTCCAGTTCATCGTCGACGACGACGCGCTCGACGTCAGGTCGCACCAGCCGGTCCGCGACGACCGGCCGCCGATGAACGAGGTGCTCGGTCGTCGCGCGGCGTTGAGCTCGCGGGTCTCCTGACGCGTCGAACCCGGCCCGGCCGGGCGCGCGATGAACGCGAGCGACATCCCCGCGATCTTCAGCTACTACAGCGGCGGCACCCACGCCTGGCCGTACTGGCAGGACCAGATGCACCGGGCCTGGCCGCAGTTCGAGCGCGCCCTGACCCGGTGACCCGCGTGCTGGTCGTCGTCGCTACTTCTTGACGACCAGCACGAACGGGCCGACGTCGGTCACGGTGAACGCCGGATCGGAGAAGACGGCCGGGTCGAACGTGACGGTGTAGCGCTTGACGTTCGGATCGTTCGGGTAGACGTCCTGCGCCAGCTTCAGCGTGTAGCCGTCGGCGCTGTACCGGAACAGGAAGACGTTCGGCGCGGCCCACGGGCCGGCCTTCAGGGCCGCCTTGAACTCGTCCGGGGTGGTGGTCTGCGACCACTTCTCGATGGTCGCCGCGCGCTTCTCGAATTCGGCGAGCGGATTCGCGTAGTGCGAGGTCAGACCCTGGAAACCCCAGTACGGGTACACAGACAGGAAGCTGTAATCGGCGGTCAGCACGATATTGTCGGTCGCCGGACGCCCGGTCTGCTCGGCGATCAGCTTCCGCAGCTGCGGATAGTACGATTCCGCGCCCGGCGGATGCTGGTCGGCGCGATGGCCGGCGCCGTCGGTGTCAGTGTAGGCGGTGGTGATCTCGTTGGACAGCGTCGCCGGCACGTTCTGAACGACGCCGAGTGCGGCGACGGCCGCGAGCACGCCCACGACGGTCCGCACGTCCCCGAACCGGCCGACGGCGGCGCGCGAGAGCTCGATGAACCCGAACACACCGGCCGCGGCCAGGATGCCGGCGGACACCGCGTCGAGCCGGAACGACAGCAGGGTGCTGCCGATCGCGGTGCGCGCGAGCGACGCGAACGTCAACAGCACGACGCCGATCAGCGCGGTCCCGAGGGCCAGTGCGACGGTGCGCTGCCGGAACCGCAGCACGATCCACACGAGGCCGACCAGGCACAACGCACCCATCAGCGTCCAGTGCAGCATCGGCAGGCCGAGCACCGAGCCGTTCTCCGGCAGATAATGCTCGGCGGCGCCGGACGTGGCGACCGAGCCGGTCAGGCGGGCCTTCAGGTACGGGGCCCAGAAGATCAGGGCGACGGCGATCGCGACGACGCCCATCGCGACGAGCCGCACCACCACACCGAGCGACGCGCCGCGGACGTCGCGGGAGGCGACGTCGTCGGGCACCGCCTTGTTGCGGGCGGCGAACCACGACTGCGCCAGGAAGATCAGGGCCAACAGGACCGCGGTTCCGGCGAACAACGCGGTGTACAGCGTGTAGACGGTGGCCGAGAAGCCGAGGAACAGGCCGCCGGCGATCACCGCGATCCACGACGTCGAGCCCAGCGGCTGCGGGCCGTCGGCGAGGCGACCGCGCCCGCGCAGGGCATGCGCGATCACCACCAGCATCGGCGTGCCGATCAACACGAGCACCGCGGCGTAGGGTTCCGGCGCGGCGTAGAGCAGGGTGGCGGCGGTGACGGCCAGGCCTAGCGGTGCGCCCGCGGTGACGCCGACCATCCGGCACCACAGCGCCGTGCCGACGGCGGCGGCGATCGCGATCGACAGGATGGCCCACGGCTTGTAGGCCTCCCAGCCGGGCAGTCCCATCACGTGCGCGTAGCGGCCGCCGAACCAGAACCAGGTCGCCGGGTAGTACGGCGGCAGGTCGGCGTAGGTCATGTCTGCCAGGTGTGGGCTGCTGGTCAGCCGCGTGAGGTATTCGGTGCGGAACTGCTGGTCGGCGGTCAGACCGTCGAGGTAGAGCTTGGTGGCGCCCAGCGGCATGCCGAGGCTGACGGTCGCCAGGCCGGCGGCGGCGATCGACGAGAGCCACGACGTCGCCAGTCGCCACCCGCGGTAGCGGTAGGCGATCACCGCGACGACGGCGATCACCAGGCAGATCGCCTGGCCCAGGGTGGTCAGCGCGCGGGTGACGTTGGAGGTGTTGAACGCCGGCCACTGCACGGCGTCGATCACCTTCAGGCCGGCCGACCCGACGATCGCCCCGAGCACCAGGGCTCCGCCGAGTTCGACGACGTCGCCGACGCGTGGACCGGCCGCGACGCCACGTGCTCGAGACGGCCCGGACTGCTCGTTCTCTGCGGTCTGCTCTGCGGTGCTCACTGCGCCAGAACCCACTGCGCCAGAACCCACTGGGTCAGATGGGGAGCTTGCGGAACACCGGGCGCGGGATGTGCCGCAGCACCATCATGATGTAGCGGAACGGGCCCGGCACCCAGATGACGTCCTTGCCCTTGTCGACGGCGGCGACGGCCATCCGGGCGACGTCTTCCTTGTTGACCGTCAGCGGGGCCTCGGCGACGTGCGCCGACAGGCGGGTGCGGACCTGACCCGGACGGATCACCAGCACGCCGATGCCCTCCGGGCGCAGGGCGTCGCCCAGGCCCAGGTAGAAGCCGTCGAGGCCGGCCTTGGTGGAGCCGTAGACGAAGTTCGAGCGACGCACCCGCTCGCCGGCGACCGAGCTCATCGCGATGATCTGGCCGTGGCCCTGGGCGCGGAACTTCTCGCCCAGCAGCACGCCGACGGAGACCGCGGCGGTGTAGTTGATCTCGGCTTCGAGGACGGCGAGCTTCTGATCCTGCCAGGCCTGCTCGTCGTCGCCCTGGATGCCGAAGGCCACGATCGCGACGTCGATGTCACCGCCGGCGAACGCCTTGTTCAGGACCTCCGGGTGGGTGTCGGTGGCGAGCGCGTCGAAGTCGATGACCTCGACCGACGACGCTCCGGCGTCGGTCATCTGCGCAGCGGCGGCCTCGGCGGCGGGGTCGCCGGGGACGGTGGCCAGCACCACGCGCATCGGGCCGCGGGTCAGGAACTCGGAGGCGATCGCGAGGCCGATCTCCGAGCTGCCGCCCAGGATCAGAATGGACTTCGGGACGCCGACGGCGTTGAACATGTGAATACGCTCCCTGAACTTGTCGAAGAGTCGAACGGGTGTGGGACGGGCGGACTAGACCAGCTCGAGGCGGCGGCCCATGTCGGACATGAAGACGCGGTCGGGATCGACGCGGCGGCGCGTGGCGATCCACTTGTCGATCTCCGGGTACATCGCGTGGAAGGTCTCGGCGGTGGTGCGCGAGTCCTTGGCGGTGTACAGGCGGCCGCCGATCGACATGACCCGGCGGTCGAGTTCGCTGACGAACTCGTGCAGGCCCTTCTTGATCGGGAAGTCGACGCAGATGTTCCAGCCCGGCATCGGGAAGCTCAGCGGAGCCTGGTTGCCCTCGCCGAACAGCTTGAAGACGTTGAGGAAGCTGACGTGCCCGGACGCCTGGATGTCGTAGATGATGCCCTTGAACTCTTCGACGGCCTCGGGCGGAACGATGAACTGGTACTGCAGGAAGCCCTTGCTGCCGTAGGCGCGGTTCCAGTTACCGAACAGATCCAGCGGGTGATAGAACTTCGTCAGGTTCTGGATCTTGCCGGTGTAGTCGCCGCCCAGGCGGTAGTAGGCCTCGCCGAGCAGCGAGAAGTCGAACTTGTTGGCCAGGCCGTTCGGGAAGACGTCGGGCAGGCTCAGCAGGGTCGGGGCGTCGAACTTGAGCGGATCCTTGGCGAGCTTGTCGGGCAGCTGGTCGAGGGTCGCGAGGCTGCCGCGCGAGAAGGTGCCGCGGCCCAGCTTCGGCGGCTTGCTGATCGCGTCGAACCAACCCGAGCTGTAGGTGTACTTCGACTCCGAGCCGTCGGTGTGCAGCGCGATGGTCTCGTCGAGGCTGTGCGTGACGCTGCCGTCGGCGATGAAGTAGGCGGTCTCGGTGCGCGTCATCTTGATCTTGGCGCGCAGGATGATGCCGGTCAGGCCGATGCCGCCGACCGTCGCCCAGAAGATCGAGGCGTCCTTGTCGTCGTCGCTGCCCTCGGGGCGCAGCGTGAGGATCTCGCCGGACGCCACCAGCAGCTGGATCTCGGTGACGTGGTTGCCGAAGCTGCCCGCGCTGTGGTGGTTCTTGCCGTGGATGTCGCAGGCGATGGCGCCGCCGATGGTCACCTGGCGGGTGCCCGGCAGCACCGGAACCCACAGGCCGTGCGGCAGTGCGACGCGCATCAGGGTGTCGAGGTCGACGCCGGCGTCGAGGTCGACGATCGCCGTCGCGTCGTCGATCTCGTAGATCCGCGTCAGCTTGGTCATGTCGATGGTGAGTCCGCCGGCGTTCTGGGCGTTCTCTCCGTAGGAACGGCCCAGACCGCGGGCGATCACGCCGCGCTTCAAGTACGACGGCTTGTCCGCGTTGTGATCGGCCACGCGAGCGACCGCTTCGGCGATCACCTCGGGGTACGGGGTGGCCAGCACCTGCGCCTCGATGGGCATGGTGCGGCCCCAGCCGGCCAGCTTCCGAGTCTCGATCGGGAGGATGCCGACGCCGGGGGCGGACTGAGCGGGTCGAGAGCCATCTGAGTTCGTCATCGCACAAGAGACTACTCGCACGTACCTGTGAACGGGTCGACTACATTTCTCAGTGAGGGAGACAACGAAGGGAATTCACGCGTGAAGATCCGGGTGGGGGCATGATCGTCGTCGGGTACACAGCGGGTTCGTTCGGTCGTGCGTGTCTGGAGCACGGGATCGCCGAGGCCAAGCTGCGCGACGTCGAGCTGCTGGTGATCAACGCCGTCTCCGAGGCCCGCGGGCAGCGGATGGTGGACGCCGACGAGATCGCCGAGATCCAGAGCCGCCTGGAGACCTCCGGCGTGAAGTTCGCGGTGCGGCAGCCGATCGGCGCCACCCCCGCCGAGGAACTCCTCACCGCGATGGACCACCCCGACGCCGAACTCCTGGTGATCGGCATGCGCCGTCGCACCCAGGTCGGCAAGCTGCTCCTCGGCAGCACCTCGCAGTACCTCTTGGTCGAATGCTCCAAGCCCGTCCTGGTGGTCAAGCCCACCGACGCGCACCGCCGGTATTCGGCGGTGGTCGACGACCCGCCGCCCACCGATTTCGGCGGCTCCGGCGGGATCGAGCCGTAGCCGCGGCGCCTGAGCTCGTCGAAGGCTCCGGCGCTCACCGCATGATGCGCTTCACGAACGGTGTCGAATCCGGCATCGACGCGAGCACCGTCCCGGAGTGGTCCTTGTTCGGGTACAGGTGGAACTCCACCGGCTGACCGGCCGCCAGCATCTGCGCGTACAGCGAGCCGGCCGACGGCACGGGGACGTCGGTGTCGAGAAGTCCCTGTCCGAGGAAGATCGGGCGGTCGTAGCCGGAGTACGGGGTGCTCATGTAGTCGACCAGCGCCGACTGAATGCCGGGGACGGACGAGAGCGGGCGGGAGAACCAGCCGCTGACGCGTTCGCCCTTGACGGCGTCGGCCATGTCGCCGTAGCAAAGCGTCTCGGCCTTCTTGAGCACCTGGCGGCCGCGCGGGGTGAGCACCGAGGTCACGTGCTTGTCGGGACGTGCCGCGTTGAACCCGGCCAGGATGTAGGCCGCGTACGCGTTCAGCGAGGCCGGAAGGGCGACCGGCGGGAAGCTGGGGCCGGCCAGCATGACGATCTGCTCGATGTTGGCCGGGGTGCCCGTCGCCACCACTCCGCGGTAGTCGAGTCCGGAGCCGCGCGACAGCGACGTCGCACGTCGTGCCGCGTTGAGTGCGGCGCCCGCGCCCTGGGACTGGCCGACGATCGCCCACTTTCGCGACAGCGGCAGACCGGTGTGGCGGGCGGCGATCACCGAGTCGACCACCGAGTTGGCCTCCGACACCCCGCTCAGGTAGTTCATCACGCCCGGGGTGCCGAGTCCGGAATAGTCGGTCGCGACGATCGCGTACCCCTGGTTCAGCCAATGGCCGAGGTAGGCGGCATCTCGGTCGGAGCGGGGGAGGGCCGACGGCGTGCAGTCGTCGCCGAGTCCGGTGGTGCCGTGCGCCCAGGCGATCATCGGGTAGCCGCCGGCGGGGGCTTTGCTCTTCGGCAGGAAGATCGCGGCGGTGCTGACGGCGGGGCGGCCGTGCACGTCGCGGGTGGCGTACAGGATCCGGTACGCCTGACCGGCTTCGGGAAGGCTCACCGCCGGGTCGAGCGGCTGCTTGGCCAGCAGTGTTCCGGGCGCGCCGATCGGGCCGGAGTAGTGCGTGGCGTCGATCCCGGACCAGACTGGGGCGGGCAGTGAGTCGGCGTTCGCGGGCGCCGATGTCCCGACGACGGCCAGCGCGGTCGCCGTCATCGTCGCGGCGATCAGCATGCGGAGTGGTCCAGGTCTCATCGCTTCAGGCTAGAACTTCCCGACCGACTAGGGTGGCAGAGTGCCTGAAACCGAGGACCCGCAGCAGCCGGACCATCTGAGCCACGACGACTTCACCACCCGTCATGCGCCGATGCCGATGGAACTGCCGCTCGACGACGAGGAGGCGTCGACCGACGTCGACCTCAAGACGCAGCTGATCCGCTTCGTCGTCACCGGCGCCGGATCCGCGGTGCTCGACCTCGGTCTGACGATGTTCCTGCAGTACGTCGTCGACTCGCCGTTCTGGCTGGCCAAGGCCTGCGGCTTCATCCTGGGCACCACGGTCGCCTACCTGATCAACCGCCGCTGGACGTTCCGCGCCGAGCCGAGCTTCGCCCGGTTCGTCGCGGTGCTGGTGCTGTACGCAATCACCTTCGTGGTGAACGTCAGCCTCTACAACTGGCTGTCGCACGAATGGGAAGAGACCGTCGTCTACACGTTGCTGGCCTTCGTCATCGCGCAAGGCGTGGCCACCGCCATCAACTTCATCGCCCAGCGCGCGGTGATCTTCAAGATCCGCTGACTTCGGTGCGACCGGCTGCTGGGAATGTCGCCTGACAGCGTCTGAGAGGGCAGATCGTCCTCGGGTCGCCTGAGAGGCGACATTCTCAGGCGGAGAATTCGACAGCCCGCTGGCTCGACCAGCGACACATGCTCGAACTTCGCGGGCCATTCGACCACCCGGAGAGGTTCAGGCGGCGACTTTCGCGATGATGTTCTCGCCGTACCAGTTCAAGTGCTCGATCTTCTTCGCCAGCGGTTCGGTATCGGGGCCGAGGATGTAGGGCAGCCGGAAGCCGACGATGACGTCGGTGACGCCTTTGTCCTCGAGTCGTCGGCAGCCGTCGACGGTGTAGGCGTCCATCGAGATCACATGGATCTGGAACGGGTCGTCGGCTTTCCCTTCGGCGGCGCGAATGGCGTCGATGCGGGCCAGCAGCTCGTCGAGCTCCTCGGGCGGCCCGCCGCCGTGCATCCAGCCGTCGCCGCGGATCACCGCGCGGCGCAGGGCGGCGTCGGCGTGGCCGCCGACCAGCAGCGGGATCGGCTCGGTCGGCACGGGCGACATCTTGATCCGAGGAAAGTCGTAGAACTCGCCGTGGAACTCGAAGTAGCCGCCGGCTGTGAGGCCGCGGATCACGTCCATGCACTCGTCCATCCGCTTGCCGCGGCGGGCGAAGTCGACGCCCATGACGTCGTAGTCCTCGGGCCACGGGCTGGTGCCGACGCCCAGCGACAGCCTGTTGCCGGTGAGGCACGCGACCGACGACGCCTGCTTCGCCACCAGCACGGGCGGCCGGATCGGCAGCTTCAGCACGAACGGCAGAAACCGCAGCGACGTGGTGACCGCCCCCAGCGCGGCGGCCTGGATGAAGGTCTCGATGAAGTCCTTGTCTTCCAGGAACTCCCGCCCGCCGTCTGGCGTGTACGGGTATTGCGCGTCGGACTCTTCGGGGTAGGCGATGGAATCGGGGATCGTCATCCCGTGGAACCCCGCGGCTTCGGCGGCCCGGGCCAGCGGGGCGTAGAAGTGCGGGTCGGTCATTGCCTCGGCGAAGGTGAATCGCATGAAATCTAGGCTAGAACAGGTTCTAGTTCTCTGGTTGTCATCGAGCCAGATGCAGAGCGTGCGGAAGCGGTCGGTCACCGACCAGTTCCGCAGACTCTGGCCGGCCGCTTCACGTCACGGACGCGAGAAGCGCTCGCTGCGGCCCAGCTTGCGCAGGCGCAACCAGTCGCGGAAGCCTGCGACGTCGCGCTGCTGCACCAGGAAGTACCAGCCGAAGCGGGCGTACTCCTGGAAGATCAGTTTCCGCATGCCTGGCTGACTCATCAGGTAGCCGCGGTTGCGGTAGGTGAAGAAGCGTTTGACCTCGTTGTCGGGGTACTGCGTGTGCATCCGCCCGCCGAGAATCGGACGGAACTCGTCGCTGCCGTCCGGATGCAGATACGCGGTGGTCAGACAGGTGCCGAAGGCGACGCCGGAGCGCGTCAGGCGCCGGTGCATCTCCACCTCGTCGCCGCGGAAGAACAGACGCAGGTCGGGAACGCCGATCTGGTCGATGGTGCCGGAGGAGAACAGGGCGCCGTTCATCAGTGACGCGATGCCCGGCAGCAAGTCGGTTTCGACAGGCTCGACCGGCGTCGGGGCGGCCTCGTCTGCGAACAACTCCGAACGCCGCCGCCGCCACACCAGTCCACGGCGCAGCGGGAACGCGAGCGCGTCCGGCTCGTCGATGTTCACGACGACCGGCGAAACCGCGCCGAGGTCGTGGCGTCGTGCGCAGTCGAGCAGGGTGGACAGGACCTGCGGGCCCTCGGGGCGGCCGTCGTCGTCGGCGCACCAGACCCAGTCCGCGCCGAGCGACAGTGCGTACAGCATCCCGAGAGCGAAGCCGCCGGCTCCACCCAGATTGTGCTGCGACGGCAGGTACGTGGTGGGCGCCTGTTGCGAGGTGACCAGCTCGCCGACCTCGGGTTCGGCGGCGTTGTCGACGACGACCAGGTGGTCGATCGGCCGGTCCTGCGCGGTCAGCACGGCCAGAGATTCGGCCAGCAGCTCACGACGACGATGCGTCACCACCACGGCCACGACCTTGCCGGCGTCGGCCCCGCTCACGCGCGGTCCTCGACAGGCTCGGACGTCGAGTCGGGCTCGGACGCAGAGACGGCGGACGAGTCCGAGTCCGCGGCTTCGGCGGCGTGTTCGTCGTCGAGCTTGGCCAGCACCTTGCGCACCCGCGCGGCGGCTTCCTCGCCCTCGTAGGCGCCGACGACCTCTTCGATGCCGCCGTCCATCCGGATCTGGCCGTGGTCGATCCACAGCGCACGGTCGCACAGTTGGGCCAGGAACTCGTTGGAGTGGCTGGCGAAGACCAGGATGCCGGAACGCTCCACGAGCGCCTCCAGGCGCTTGCGGGCCTTCTTCATGAACTCGGCGTCGACAGCGCCGATTCCCTCGTCGAGGATCAGGATCTCGGGGTCGATGCTGGTCACGACGCCGAGCGCGAGGCGCACCCGCATACCTGTGGAGTAGGTGCGCAGCGGCATCTCGAGGTAGTCGCCCAGTTCGGAGAATTCGGCGATCTCGTCGGTCTTGGCCAGCATCTGCTTGCGGGACATGCCCAGGAACATGCCGCGGATCAGGATGTTCTCGTACCCGGAGATCTCCGGGTCCATGCCGACGCCGAGGTCGAAGACCGGGGCGACGCGGCCCTTCACGCGGCAGGCGCCGCGGGTGGGCTCGTAGATCCCCGACAGCAGGCGCAGCAGCGTCGACTTGCCCGCGCCGTTGTGGCCGACGAGGCCGATGCGGTCGCCGTGCTCGAGGTGCAGGTTGATGTTGCGCAGCGCCTCGACCATCGGCACCCCCGCGTCGTTGGCGCCGATGACGCCGCCGGCGCGGTCGATGACCGACTTCTTCAGCGACCGGGTCTTGGCGTCGAAGATGGGGAAGTCGACGCAGGCGTCCCAGGTGTCGACGCGGACGTCGGCGGCCGAGACTATCTGGTTCTTGCTGCGGGCGCTGTGGGCGCGCTTCTCTGCGGACATGTGCGCTCCTAGACCCAGTACGCCACGCGGGAGCGGAAGTTGCGCATGATCACCATGGCGGCGGCGCAGCCCACGACGGTGCAGCCGATCACCACCGCCCAGTGGTAGAACTCCACGTGCTCGCCGAGCAACGGCCCGCGGGTGATCTCGATGTAGTGGAACAGCGGGTTCAACTCGACGAGGCGGGCCCGGCTCCCGACGCGGTTGCCCATCTCCGGTCCGAGCTTCCAGATGATCGGCGTCATGAAGAAGGCCAGCTGGACGATGGTCGTCGTCAGCTGGGAGATGTCGCGGAACCGGGTCGACAGGATGCCGAAGACGATGGTCACCCAGATGGCGTTGAGGACGAACAGGGCCATCGCCGGGAAGAACAGCAGCGCCTCCCAGGTGATCGGCGGCCGGAAGATCAGCACGACGGCGAGGAAGATGACGATGTTGTGCGCGAAGATGATCAACTGTCGCCACACGATGCGGTACACGTGCACGCTGATCGGCGCCGGGAGCTGCTTGATCAATCCCTCGTTGGTGGAGAACACCACCGAGCCGTCGAGCACGGTGTTCTGGATGAAGTTCCAGAAGATCAGCCCGAGGATGACGTAGGGCAGGAACTCCTTGATGCTGAAGCCGAAGAGCGTCCCGTAGAGGATGCCCATCGCGATCGCCGTGACGCCGGTGGCGATGGTGATCCACAGCGGGCCGAGCACCGAGCGCTTGTAGCGCTGCTTGATGTCGGTCCAGCCCAGATGCAGCCACAGTTGGTGGTCGGCGAAGCCGTCCCGGAGGTCTCTGACGCCTCGCGCGAAGGTCCGCGAATCCGACGTCGGGGGCGCGGGAGGGATCGCTCCGCTGCTGACTACGACTGACACAGGATCACAGCATACAAGCGCTACAGGTACTGCCCCGTGCTGTGACCGTCGTTGGCCCCGGGGTCGACGCCGAGCGCGCCCGGCGGCAAGGCCCCCTGCCGCATCTGTTCCAGCTGGGCGCGGGCGGCCATCTGCTGGGCGAAGAGTGCCGTCTGGATGCCGTGGAAGAGACCCTCGAGCCAGCCGACGAGCTGGGCCTGGGCGATCCGCAGCTCGGCGTCCGACGGCGTGTGGTCGTCGGAGAACGGGAGGGCGAGCCGGTCGAGTTCGCCGCGCAGTTCGGGAGCCAGGCCGTCGGAGAGTTCCTGGATCGACGTCCGGTGGATGTCGCGCAGCCGGTTGCGGCTTGCGTCGTCGAGAGGGGCCGCGCGCACTTCCTCCAGGAGCTGCTTGATCATGCTGCCGATGCGCATCACCTTGGCGGGCTGCTCGACCATGGCGGCGACGCCGGTCGCGCTCTCGGCGGCTACGGCGTCGTCGATCGCGTCGGGCCCGACGTCGGGGGCGTCGACCGTCGGCAAGGCCGCCGGAGACGAGTCGGGGCCGCCGGGCGTGGAGTAGCTCAGCGGCAGGGAGGTCTCGGGCAGGCCGTCGAACGTGGGGTGCATGTGATTCATTGTGCCCAAAGGGGAAAGTATCGTGTACGCATGCCGTTCGACGTCGCCTCTGTGAGAGGTCAGTTCCCCACGCTGGGCGACGGGTGGATTCACATGGACGCGCGCGACGGAATGCAGATCCCCGCCTCGGTGGCGACGGCGTGGACCGAAGCGGTCACCGCCTTCCCGGTGTCGCCGCGCGGGTTGTCGCCGCAGGCCGTCGCCGCCGCCGGGACCGAGACCGCGGCTCGGCAGGCCGTCGCTGATCTCCTGGAGGCCGATCCGGGCGGAATCGTGTTCGCGCCGTCGCGCAATGCGCTGATCACCGCACTGGCAGATGCGCTGCCGCGGGCGGTGTGGGAGGGCGAGATCATCCTGTCGCGCCTCGACGACGAGTCGAACATCGTGCCCTGGTTGCGTGCCGCACGACGCTACGGCGCCCAGGTGCGCTGGGCCGAGGTGGACGTCACCGACGGCACGCTCCCGCCGTGGCAGTTCGAGGATCTGATCAACGACCGCACGACGCTGATCGCGGTGACGCTCGCGACGTCGACGACGGGCGCGATCACCGACATCGGCCAGATCGCCGGATACGCGCGCGGCTCGGGTGCGTTGCTGGTGGTCGACGCGTCGTCTGCAGCGCCGTACGTGCGCGTCGACATCGCCGAGACCGGGGCCGACGCGGTGCTGGTGAGCCCGGAGCGCTGGGGCGGGCCGCGGATGGCGGCGATGGCGCTGGCCGATCCGTCGGTGCTCGCCGACTGGTCGTCGGTGTCGTTGCAGCCCGGCGAGTCTGGTCCGCGGCGGCTGGAGCCCGAGCTGGTCGGCGCGCCGGAACTCGCGGCTCTGGTGGCGTCGGTGGAGCACCTGGCGGGTCTGGATCCGTCGGCGGCGGGGGATCGTCGTGCGCGGCTGACCGGGTCGATGGACGAGCTCTACGAGTACCTCCAGCGGCTCACCTTCTATCTGGTCAACGCGCTGCAGCATCTGGGGCGCGTGCAGGTGATCGGGCCGGACGCGCACCGGGTGCCGGTGGTGACGTTCACGGTCGACGGGGTGCCCGCCGAGCAAGTGTGCCGTCGCCTCGCCGACAACGGGATCAGTGCCCTGCACGACGTCCCGAACCGGGCGCTGGTACGGATCGGCGTCGCCGATTTCGGCGGGGCCGTGACCGTGGCGCTCGCGCCGTATTCGACGCCCTACGAGGTGGATCAGCTGGCTCGCGCCCTCGGATCGTTCGGCTGATCGACCCCTTGTGGAATTCCCTTGACCCCAGCCTCCCCGTAATTAAACTCAGAACGAGTTATTAGCCGGAGGAGGTTGTCGTGAACGTCATCGATTGGCTGAACAGCACCGCGTTCGACGTCGCAGGTCAGGCGATGAGCGTGGTGGAGGTGCCGGGCTTCGTCACCGGCGCGCTGTGCGTATGGGCCGTGACCAGGCAGTACGCCTGGAACTGGCCGATCGGCCTGGCGAACAACGCGGTCTTCGCCGTGCTGTTCGTCGGCGCCGGGCTCTACGCCGACACTGCGCTGCAGATCGCTTTCGCCGTGATCGGCGTGTACGGCTGGTGGCAATGGCTTCGGGGCTCCGGCGGCGGGGCGTCGTTGCCGGTCCGGCGCGTGACGGGGCGGGAGGCGGGACTCGGCCTGGTCGTGACGGCGGCCGGCACCGTCGCCGTCGCACTGCTGCTGCAGGCCGGCACCGACTCGACCGTGCCGTGGGCGGACGCCTTCGTGCTCGCCGGCTCGTTGCTGGCCACCTGGGGCCAGGCGCGCAAGATCCTGGAACAGTGGTGGGTGTGGATCGCTGTCGACGTGGTGTCCGTGCCGCTGTACGTGGTCAAGGGATTGTGGCTGACCGCGCTGCTCTACACCGGGTTCCTGCTGCTGTGCTTCGACGGTCTGCGCCGCTGGCGAGCCGATCTCGCAGCCCAGGCCGACGAGTTCGACGTGGAGGTGGTGGCATGACGTCGTCGCTGGTCATCGGCAAGTTCTATCCGCCGCACAACGGGCATCTGGCGCTGATCGCGCGGGCTGCGCAGCACACATCGGCCGTCGTGGTGGTGATGGCGGCGCGCGAAGAGTCGATCTCGCTGGACGAGCGCGTCGACTGGATCCGGCAGGCGAGCGCGGGACTGTCGAACGTCACCGTCGTCGGAGTGCGCGACGACGCGCCCGTCGACTACCGCTCGTCCATTGCGTGGACCGCGCACGTCGAACTGATCGCCGCGGCGCTGCGGGTCCGTGGACTGCCCGGGCCCGACGTCGTGGTGACCAGCGAGTCCTACGGCGAGCGACTGGCCGCTGAACTCGGCGCCCGCAGCGAACTCTTCGACCTCGCGCGGGCCGGGGCGCCGGTCAGCGGCACCGCGGTCCGCGCCGACCCGGTCGGCCTCTGGGGCCGGTTGCCCGACGCGGTGCGGCGCGGCCTGGCGACGCGGATCGTCGTCGTGGGTGCGGAGTCGACCGGAACCACGACGCTCGCCGGCGACCTGCTCGATCACTATCGCGCGCGACCGGGGAACGCGGCGATGCGGCGGGTGGAGGAGTACGGCCGGCAGTTCACCTACGAGTTGTACGACGACGCGTGCGCGCGGTCGCGTGCGGCTGGTCGTCCGGAACCCGCCGTCGAAGACCTGGTCTGGCGGACCGAGCACTTCGCGCGAATCGCCCGCCGGCAGCAGCGGTGGGAGGACGACGCAGCGCTGGCGCACCCGCTGGTCGTCGTCGACACCGACGCCTTCGCGACCTCGCTGTGGGAGCGACGCTACGTCGGTCCGGCGAGCCGGGGCGCGGCCTCCGCGGTCCGCGTCGAGCCCTCCGCTCGGCGGCTGTACCTGGTGACCGACCACGTCGGCGTGCCCTTCGAGCAGGACGGCTGGCGCGACGGTGCACACCTGCGCGCGACGATGCACGACTGGTTCGTCGACGGGCTCACCGCGGCCGGGCACTCGTGGATTCTGCTGCGCGGGTCTCGTGAGGAGCGCTTCGAATACGCGGTGCGGGCCGTCGACGCGCAGTTCGCGCGTGGGACGTCGTTCGCGGCGCCGCCGGCCTCGTCGGAGGCGGTGGCCGGATGAGCACGTTGCCCGTGCAGCCGTTGATCGCGGTCGACGTGGTGCCGCTCTGCTGGTCGTCGGCGGGCCTGCTGCTGGGCACGGCACGGCGGCGGTTCGAGCCCTACGAGGGCCGGTTCGCGCTGCCCGGCGTGCTGCTGGACACCGGCGAACTGCTCGACGACGCCGCGCACCGCGCACTGGCGGGCAAGGCCGGGATCGGCCCGGAGCAGGTCCGGCACCTGTTCCAGATCGGCGCGTTCGACGGCCCCGACCGCGAGCCGCGGCGGCACGCGATCTCGATCGCCTTCGTCGCGGTGGTCGATCCGGCGGTTCTCGGCGAGTCGTCCGACGACGTGCACTGGGAGCCGGCCGGGGAGTCGGCCTCGCTGCCGTTCGACCACGACCGGATCGTCGCGGAGTCCTTACGAGCAGTCCGGACCGGCCTCTGGCACGACGACGACCTCACCCGCGCGCTGACCGGGCCGTGGTTCTCGACGCCCGACGCGGTGAGGCTGACCGAGACGGTCGGCGGTGCGCAGGTCCATCAGTCAAACCTGCGCCGCTCGCTGGCCGCCGACTCGCGATTGCGTTCGACGACCTCGCCGGTCCCGGCCGGACCCGGGCGTCGCCCGCTGGTGTGGGAGTGGCTCTGACGGACTCCCGGCCTCAGCGTTCGGCGAACACGTCGGCGAGGGTGTCGGTTCCTCGGGCGAGCCGGGTGGCCCAGGTGGTGATCTGGTCGGGTGTCGCGTCGTCGATGCGGTGACGGGTGGGTTCGTTGAGTTCGCCGAAGCGAGCTGTGAGCATGGTGGTCAGCATCTCTGACTGCCCAAGCGCTTTGCCTCGCGCTTCCCCGATGGCTTCGAGCTGCTCAGCGGTGGTCATGGCGATCTCCTCTGCCTCGGGCCCGATGGTCGCGGCGAACTCTCGGAGGCGCTCGCGCGGGGTGCCGCTCACTCGCTGGTAGTAGGTGAGCAGTGCGGTCATCAGGTCGTGATCTGATTCTAGAACCTGGAAGTCGGCGAGCCAATCGATCAGCCAGCGGGTCGCGTCGTCGTCGCCGGGAGCCTTGCTCAGGGACACGAGCGTGATTCGGGCGCCGGGTGTCAGTGGCCGGGCGCGCAGGGCGTCGTCGTCGACGACGGTCAGGTCGTCGAGCACGTAGCGCGCGTGCGGGACGAGTGCGCCGAGCGCGTCCGACGCCTCCGGCGTGGCGTCGAGCAGATCCGCAACGTCTACGGGCGCGGCCCATCGTCGTCGGCCCTGGTAGATCACCACCGGGACGATCACCGGAATGGTCGTGGCACCGGGGTTCTCGGCGACGTGCCGCCGCCAGATCCGGACCTGATAGCCGAGCATCCGCAGCGCCATCAACGGTTCCGGGGTGCGCTGATGCTCGATGAGGACGTACACGTAGGCGTCGTCGCCGGCGTACGTGGTCCGGAACAGCAGATCGGTGTGGCTCTGGCGCAGTTCGCCGTCGACGAACGATCCCGGCTGCAGGTCGAGCTGTTTCAAGTCGAGTTGCGCCGACACTTCGGGCGGCAGCACTGAGAGCAGTTCCGAGCCGGCGTGCTCGGGCTTGCCCAGTGCCGTCCGCAGCAGCGCGTCGTGCCATTGACCTGCGACGTTGTCGTTGGATGATCCCCCGATATCCATGACGGGAATGTATCGCGTGCCTCTGACAACTCGGCGCGGCTGGAGGCCGGGAAACCAGTTCGGCGAGAGGCGCGCGATGAGCTAGCCTTGATCGCCAGGGAAGCGTGGCAGAGCGGCCGAATGCACTCGCCTTGAAAGCGAGCGTGCCTAAACAGCACCGGGGGTTCAAATCCCTCCGCTTCCGCAAACGCCCCTCACCTGTAGATCCAGGTGAGGGGTTGTTTTCATGTGGTGGGCCGGTCCGGTCGAGACGGCCCGACCGGGCGATCGCGCCGGGTACGGTGACCGCGTGGGTCCGCTCCTGATCGTCATCGTGCTGGCTGCGGCCGCGGCGCTGTTCTGCGGGGTGACCTCGGTGATCACCCGCGAGACGTCGTGGGTCGACCGGCTGTGGTCGATTGTGCCGGCGGTCTACGCGTGGGTCTTCGCGATCGCGGCGATGCTCGACGGTCGCGACTCCGGCCGCCTGACCGTCATGGCGGTTCTGGTGACGCTGTGGGGCGCGCGCCTGACGTTCAACTTCGCCCGCAAGGGCGGCTACTCCGGCATGGAGGACTACCGCTGGGCGGTGCTGCGGGGCCGGATGAAGCCTTGGCAGTTCCAGGTGTTCAACGCGACGTTCATCGCGTTCTACCAGAACGCGCTGCTCCTGCTGATCACGCTGCCCGCTTATTTCGTGTGGGCGCACCCGGCCGGTCTCACTGCCTGGGACGTGGTGCCCGCGGTGCTGTTTCTGCTCTTCTTGGCCGGGGAGACGGTCGCCGACCAGCAGCAGTGGAACTTCCACCAGGCCAAGCAGCGGGCGGGCGGCACGCTGGAACCGGGCTTCGCCACCACCGGGCTGTTCGCCTGCAGCCGGCATCCGAACTTCTTCTTCGAGCAGGCGCAGTGGTGGGTGTTCTACGTCTTCGCCGGGCTCACGGGCGTCGTCGCCGGTCTCGGATTCTGGGGCGGCGCCCTGAACTGGACGATTGTCGGCGCGGTCCTGCTGACGCTGCTGTTCATCGGGTCGACTCGCTTCACCGAGTCGATCTCGGCGTCGAAGTATCCCGCCTACGCGGCGTATCAGCGGAGGGTGTCGATGCTCGTCCCGTGGCCTCCGCGCCGGTGACGTCTACCGTTTTCCCGCTGGGTATGGAATACGCCGGAGGCGCGGGGGAGTTGACCACATGTGACCACCGCGACGACGCAGATCCACCCCCTGCTGGCCGGCCGCGCCAGCCCCGGTGAGTTCGACGCCGCGCACACGCTGACCGGTGACGACCTGACCGTGCTGCTCGACGCTGCGCGATGGGCGCCGTCGGCGGGCAACTCCCAGCCGTGGGGCTTCCTTCCGGCGCTGCGTGGAAGCGATGAGCACGCGCGCATCGTCGAGCGCCTCGCCGCGAGCTCGGCGCGCTGGGCCCCGGCGGCCGGAGCCCTGATCGTCACCGCCGCGAAGCGCCAGGGCGACGGCATGCTGTACTCCGAGTTCGCCGACTACGACCTCGGCCAGGCCGTCGCGCACCTGACCGTCCAAGCACAGGCGATGGGTCTGGCCACCCATCAGTTCCGGGCCTTCGACCTCGACGCGCTGACAACCGAACTCCGCCCGCACGACGGCTGGCAGATCATGTCGATCATCGCTGTCGGACGCCCCGCCGCCGGGGACTCCGGCCGCCTGCGCGCCCGGCGGTCCGCCGTCCAGCTCGTCAGCGAGCCCTGGCGCAACTGAGAACGTCGTCTGTCAGGCGAGGAAGAGACATCTGGCCATCCCACCCGCTGACCGCCGACGTTCCCCGCAGCAGTCTCACCGGACGGGCCAGATCACCTGACCGCCAGTTCCGGAAAGTGCGGCGCGAACACGCCGAACGACGTCGCCCTGCCGAATCGCGGATGTTCGGCGAACTCGGCGAGCGCGGCACGCTCCAGACGCCCGTAGTAGCCGGGCCGGATCTCGCCCATCGTGACCCGGGCGCTCGCCGTGCGGGCGGCCGGGGTCGGGTCGGCCGAGCCGGCGACCAGGGCTCCGAAGTTGCGCTCGAACAGTGTGTGGCAAGCGCGCAGTCCGGCCATCATGACCTGCGCGAAGCCGTCGTCGGAACCGATCGGGAACTCCTCGACGTCCACCACGTCGCCGGTGTCGATGCCGGCGTCCACACGGTGCAGTGTCGCCGCGTACGACGATTCGCCGTTCAGGATCGCATGCATCACCGCGACCTCCGGGATGCCGCGGTAGGCGGGCAACGGACCGTTGTGGATGTTGTAGAAGGCGATCCCGGAGTCGAGCAGCGGACTGCGCAGAATCGCCGGATTGTTGATCGACCAGCCGATGCCGTCGGTGCAGGCCGCGCGGAGCGTCTCGGCGTCGGCGTTCACGTCGTCGGACACGATCGCGCGGACGCCGAGCGCCTCGAACGGCAACAGTGCTTCGAAGGGCACGACGTCGCCGCCGGGCACACAGACCAGGTCGACGAGGTGTCCGCCGGTCAGTGCGCTGCGCACCGCGCGGGTCAACAGGGCTCCCCGGCCGATGAAGATCACAGCAGCACCCCCTCGCGGGCCTGGCGTGCGGCGTCGTTCACACGTGTCGGCGTCAGGTCGCTGACCAGGCCTTCGAGCTGCTCGACGAACCGTGCCTCCCCGGCCTTCCCGACGACCGCCTTGCATACTTGCGACAGCATCTCGAGGGAATCGAGAGAGTCGCCGCCGAGGGCGAAGAAGTCGGCGTCGTCGGTCACCATGCGGGCCGGGACCCTGAGGACCGACGTCCAGATGCCGCGGATGGCCTCCAGCGAGTCGGCCGCGGGGGCGGCCGGCGCAGCGGCCTGAACAGCGACGGCCGCCGGCGCGGCGGCATCAAGCTCGGCGCCGTCGTGCAGGCCGGGCAGCAGCTGCACGTCCAGCTTGCCGTTCGCCGACAGCGGCAGGTCGTCGACCAGGTGGATCGCCGACGGCACCAGGTACGACGGCACGCGCGCCAGCAGATGCTCGCGCAGATCTTCGACGGTCATCCCGGGCTCGGCGGCCACCACGTAGCCGACCAGGGCCCGGCCGCCCGAGGGCGTCGGCCGGGTGACCACCGCGGCGTGTGCGACGCCCTCATGCTCCTCGATCGCCACGCGGGCCTCGTCCGGCTCCACGCGATTGCCGCGGACCTTCACCTGCTCGTCGGCGCGGCCCAGGAATTCCAGGCGGCCGCCGGAGACTCGCCCGAGGTCGCCGGTCCGATAGACCAGTTCCCCGCCGGCCAGTGTCACGAAGCGCGTCGCGGTCAGATCGTCGCGGCCCAGATACCCCGCGGCCACCTGCGGGCCGCCGAAGCACATCTCCCCGGGCTCGCCGACCGGGACGGCGCGCAGCTCGTCGTCGACCAGGAACACCGGTGTGTTGATCGGCGGCGTGCCGATGGGGACGGCGTCGGAGTCGGCGGGGCCGTCGAGCGGGCCGGCGAGCACTTCGGTGGCGCACACCATGGTCAGCTCGGTGGGGCCGTAGCTGTTGGTCAGTCGGGTGCCGGGGCCGAAGAACTCGCGGGCGCGGCGCGCCAGCCCGTAACTGAGGCGTTCACCGCCGAGCACCACGGTGCGTGCGCCCGAAGATCGCAGGCCTAGTCGCAGCGCCGTCTCCAGCAGGCTCGGCGTGAAGATGAAGGTGTCGGCGGCGGTCAGCATCGACTGCAGCATCACGTGCGACACCTCGTCCGGCACCAGCACCACGGTTCCGCCGGTCATGAGCGGCGTGAAGATCGCCGCGCAGGCCATGTCGGCGGCCGGCGTGTGATGGTGCGCGAACCGCGTCTCCGGACCCAGCCGCCACCAGCGCGCGGCCGACTCGGCGAAGTTCACCACCCCGCGGTGCGGCACCGGGACGCCCTTGGGCCGCCCGGTGGAGCCGGACGTGTAGGTGATGTACGCGGTCTGCTCGCCGTCGACCTGCCAGCTGACCGGCGGGACGTCGTCGGTGCGCGGGGCGTCGTCGATCACGGTCACGGGCACGTCGGTGGGCGGCGCCGACACGTCGCCCCCGAGCAGTAGGTGCACGGCCTGAGCATCGTCGAGCACGCTGGTCAGCCGGGCTTCGGGATGCTTCGGATCCAGAGGCAGCACCGCCGCGCCGATCCGCAAAACGGCCAGCTGCGCCGCGATCGACGCCGGAGTGCGGCCCGCGAGCACCGAGACCACCGATCCCGGGCCGACACCGCGATCCACCAGGTGCAACGCCACGGCGTCGACCCATCGGTCCAGCTCGGCGTAGGTGTGCGCCCCGGCGGGACCGTCCAGGGCGACGGCCCCGGGCCGTTCGAGGACCTGACGCCGGAACGCCTCGTCGATGGAGTCGACGTCGAGCTCGCGGTGCTTGACCGGGAGCACCGGAACCGGCGGAAGCGGTGTCACGGTGCTGCCGGTCAGTTCGCCCGCGACTTCGGCGAGCATGACGTCGAGCTCGGCGATCACCCCGAGCCCGGAACGCGACGACACGGTGATCGACGTCGAGTCGCCCGACTCCAGCAGCACCAGCGAGACCGGCACCAGTCCGGTGTGCACCGGAAGCGCGACGATCTGCGCGGCGGTGAAGCCCGGCGCCGAGACCTCGGCGGGGTCGATGCGTCCGGCGTGCGACACGATCGCCGTCACCAGGTTCCGGTCGGCACGCGCGCCGAGCGTGTTGGCGGTCCGCAGGATCCCGCGTGCGACGCCGCCCGGCAGCCGGGCGAGGCCGCCGTTGTCCATCTCGGCCAGCTCCCGGCCCTGCGCGAGCTGCGACAGGATCTGGGCGTGCACCGTCCGCCAGGACATGCCGCCTTCGACGTCGACGAACAGCGGCAGCGACAGGTTGGCCGTCGACCGCAGCGTCGGCTCGTGCCGCCGCAGGTCGACCGGGACCATGAATCGGGCGACGCCGGGCGTCCGCTCCGCGAGTCGCGCGCAGGCCCGGGCGACGGCGGCCGGGGTGGTCGCGGCGACGGTGCGCTGCCGCCAGACGAACGGCG
>JASGFV010000006.1:0-42653 GCA_047605365.1 Gordonia sp. (in: high G+C Gram-positive bacteria) | reverse complement strand
AGATGGCCGTGCACCTGCCGCTGAGCGCGGAGGCGCAGGCCGAGGCCCGCATCCTGATGTTGTCCTCGAACAACATCCTGTCGCCGGCTTCGGGTCGTCCGCTGGCCATGCCGCGTCTGGACATGGTGACCGGTCTGTACTACCTGACCACCCTGAAGGAGTCGGCTGCCGGAGCTTTCCAGGCGGCTGCCAAGGATCAGGCGGAGCAGGGCGTGTACTCGAGCCCGGCCGAGGCCATCATGGCCGTCGACCGCGGCGTGCTCAGCGTCCAGGCCCCGATCAAGGTGCGCCTGACCGAGCAGCGTCCGACTGCAGAGGTCGAGGCCGAGCTGTTCCCGGAGGGCTGGCACCGCGGTCAGGCCTGGGAGGCCGAGACCACGCTGGGCCGCGTGCTCTTCAACGAGCTGCTGCCGCGCGACTACCCGTTCGTCAACGATCAGATGCCGAAGAAGCGTCAGGCCGTGATCATCAACGATCTCGCCGAGCGCTACCCGATGATCGTCGTCGCGCAGACCGTCGACAAGCTCAAGGACGTGGGCTTCTACTGGGCCACGCGTTCGGGAGTCACCGTCGCGATGTCGGACGTTCTGGTGCCGCCGGCCAAGGCTGAGATCCTCGACAAGTATGAGGGCCGGGCCGACCAGCTGGAGCGCAAGTACCAGCGCGGTGGTCTGACCAGCGAGGAGCGTCGTGACGCTCTGGTCGAGATCTGGAAGCAGGCGACCGAAGAGGTCGGTAAGGCCCTCGAGGACTACTACCCCGAGGACAACCCGATCACGATGATCCCGAAGTCGGGCGCCACCGGCAACATGACTCAGGTGCGTAACCTGTCAGGCATGAAGGGCCTGGTGACGAATCCGAAGGGTGAGTTCATCCCGCGTCCGATCAAGTCGTCGTTCCGTGAGGGTCTGACCGTCGCCGAGTACTTCATCAACACGCACGGCGCGCGTAAGGGTCTGGCCGATACGGCTCTGCGTACCGCCGACTCGGGTTACCTGACCCGTCGTCTGGTGGACGTCAGCCAGGACGTCATCGTCCGCGAGGACGACTGCGGCACGTCGCGCGGCATCATGGTGCCGCTCGGCTCGTACGAGAAGACCGTCGACGGTCAGGCTCTGATCCGCGACGCGCACGTGGAGACCTCGGCGTTCGCCCGCACCCTGGCCGCCGACGCGGTCGACGCCGACGGCAACGTCATCGTCGAGCGCGGTCACGACCTGGGCGATCCGTCGATCGAGGCGTGCCTGGCCGCCGGCATCACCGAGGTCAAGGTCCGCTCCGTGCTGACCTGTGACACCGGCACCGGCGTGTGTGCGCACTGCTACGGCCGCAGCATGGCGACCGGCAAGCTGGTCGACATCGGCGAGGCCGTGGGCATCATCGCGGCCCAGTCGATCGGTGAGCCGGGTACCCAGCTGACGATGCGTACCTTCCACCAGGGCGGCGTCGGTGAGGACATCACCGGCGGTCTGCCCCGAGTCACCGAGCTCTTCGAGGCTCGTGTGCCGAAGGGCAAGGCGCCGATTGCCGATGCGACCGGTCGTGTGCGTCTGGAGCAGGGTGATCGCTTCGACAAGATCACGATCATCCCGGACGACGGTTCGGAAGAGATCGTCTACGACAAGATCTCGAAGCGTCAGC
The DNA here is from genome assembly GCA_047605365.1 of Gordonia sp. (in: high G+C Gram-positive bacteria). Classification (GTDB taxonomy): domain Bacteria; phylum Actinomycetota; class Actinomycetes; order Mycobacteriales; family Mycobacteriaceae; genus Gordonia. Next base: position 41,012 of record JASGFV010000006.1, on the reverse strand, counting down.
GTCTGCGCGTCTTCAAGGACGACGAGGGCAACGAGCGTCTGCTGTCCGACGGCGACCACGTCGAGGTCGGCGAGCAGCTGCTCGAGGGCTCGGCCGATCCGCACGAGGTGCTGCGCGTGATGGGTCCCCGTCAGGTGCAGATTCACCTGGTCAACGAGGTTCAGGAGGTGTACAGGAGCCAGGGCGTGTCGATCCACGACAAGCACGTGGAGACCATCGTCCGTCAGATGCTGCGTCGCGTGACGATCATCGACTCCGGCGCCACCGAGTTCCTGCCCGGTTCGCTCACCGAGCGCGCCGAGTTCGAGGCGGCCAACCGCGCCGTCGTCGCCGAGGGCGGCGAGCCGGCTTCGGGTCGTCCGGTCCTCATGGGCATCACGAAGGCCTCGCTGGCCACCGACTCGTGGCTGTCCGCGGCGTCGTTCCAGGAGACCACTCGCGTGCTGACCGATGCGGCCATCAACAGCCGCAGCGACAAGCTCGTCGGCCTCAAGGAGAACGTGATCATCGGTAAGCTGATCCCGGCTGGCACCGGCATCAACCGGTACCGGAACATCCAGGTTCAGCCGACCGAGGAGGCTCGCGCAGCGGCGTACGCCCTGCCGACCTACGACGACACGTACTACAGCCCGGACGGCGCCTTCGGCGCTCCGAGCGGTGCGGCTGTCCCGTTGGACGACTACGGCTACGGCAGCGACTACCGCTAGCCGCTGGTCAGTACGGAACCCCCGATCTGCTTCGGCAGATCGGGGGTTCCGTCGTTCGTACCGTCACAGTCACCTCCGGCCAACTGTTGCGCTATCGGCCGGAGGTGACCGTGCGGGTGCGAAGCGTCGCGGGTGCGCTTCTCGGCGTGGCGTGGAACCGTGCCAGGGCGTGTCGCGTCTAAACGACATGACCTTTCCACAAGACAGCTACGGAATAGTGCGCAGGCAAGCGATGATCGGACGCGGGTACACCGATCGTCAGCTCGAGTCGTACGTCGCGGACGGCGAGCTCATACGCCTGGGCTACGGCTGCTACGCGGTCGGTTCAGCCCTGCCGGACGACGAGCGGCTCCGGGCTGACGAGGCCTACCGGCTGCGTTGCGTCGGACACGCGACCTCTGGGCGAGCGAAGGACGTCGTGCTGTCGCACCAGTCGGCTGCTGCGGTTCACCGTCTGCCGTTGCTCGACCCCGACCGGGAGCGCGTCCACACCGTGAACCTCAGTGCAGGCCGGGGTTCGATCCTGCGGCGACGCCACATCCATCCGGGCCCGGTGCCGCGGGCGGAGGTGGTCGACGTCGAGGGTGTGTCTGCCACGTCGCTGGAACGCACCGCAGTCGACGTCTCGTGCGTCGCGGGGTTCGCCGGATCGCTCACGACGTTCGACGGCACGCTTCGGCGCGGTGCGACACGGGAGGGGCTGGAACGGGAACTGCGTGGGCGCCGTCGTGTGGGCAGCGCGATGGCCGACCGCGGATTGGCTTTCGCCGACGGTGTGGCCGAGTCGGCCGGGGAGTCGTTGAGCCGCGCCTACATGATCGACGGCGGCGTCCCGATGCCTCGGCTGCAGGTGCGGTATCGGCTGCCGAGCCAGGTGGCGTTCGTCGACTTCGACTGGGACGGCAAGCTCGTCGGCGAGTTCGACGGCATGGTCAAGTACGGGCGGCTGCTCAAACGGGGTCAGTCGGTGCTCGACGTCGTGCTTCGCGAGAAGAAGCGGCAGGACGAGATCGAGCGGCTGGGACCGAAGGTGATCCGCTGGACCTGGGCCGACGTGCTGAGCGGTCAGATGCTCGAAGACGTCCGCTACTGGATCCGACGTCTGGGAATCGCCGCGTGACGTGTTCGCACCCGCTGAGTCCACTCCGGCCTATAGCGGCACAATAGGCCGGAGTGGACTCTGCAGGTGCGAAAGAGGCTGGAGTCGTCAGCGGACGCCGATGGCGCGGGCGATCATCGGCCACGACAGTCGCATGTCGGCCGAGAACAGACCCCAGCTGTGGGTGCCGTCGGGGCGGTGGTTGAAGCGGTGGCCGATGCCGAGCGCGTTGAGCCGGTTCGACATGTTGGTGGTGCACTGCAGGGCGACGCCCTCCAGGATGTTGCCGCCGAACAGGCCGCCGATGCTTTCGATCGGCCCGCCGTCGACGGGACCGGGCAGACCCGAGCCGGCGGACAGGAAGATCGTCTTGCCGCGGAGTTTGGCGGCGTTGAGCACCGGGTCGTGGCGGGCCCAGGCCGGATCACCGGGAGCGCCCCACATGTTGCCGGGGTTGCCGCCGCCGCGCAGCGGGATGGCGTTCGCCGCGGCGCGGCCGAGCGGGTCGGTGGTTCCGGGGCAGCCGCTGTAGGCGGCGACGGCGCTGAAGCGGGACGGGGCCTGGATCACGAGGTCGAGCGCGGGTCCCGCAGACATCGACACGCCGCCGAGCGCGTTGCGGCCGCTGGTTCGGAAGTGCTTGTCGACGGCCTGTGGGAGCTCGCGGGTGAAGTAGGTCTGCCACTTGTTGCGGCCGAGCAGCGGGTCGTCGCGCTGCCAGTCGGTCATCATCGAGAACCGGCCGCCGATCGGCAGCACCACGTTGACACGCTTGCCGGCGAAGAACTTCCGGACGCCGCCGAAATTGTACCAGGAGATGCCGTCCTCGGCGCCGCCGGCTCCGCCCAGCAGGTAGAACGACGGCAGGCCTGCGGGCTTGCCCGCCGGATGCAGCACGTGGCTGCGCAGCACGCGGTTCATCGACGGCGAGTACACCGATACCAGGCTCACCTGCGGCGACAGTTCACGAACGCCGACGATGCGTGCCTGCGCCTGGCCCGCGGGGGCCAGGACGGACACCAGCGTGGCGGACAGCAGGGTGGTCAGAGCGATGATCAGGAAACGACGCATCATGACTCGACCTTATGCGCCGGTGCCCGGATTCTGGCAATCGGCTGGGAGTCGGCGCGGGGGATGGTGTCGAATCGTTGGGCCGGTGCGAGAAGTCCCCGGGACTTCGACAACCAGCGGGCCGGCTCGACACGGTGGCCTCGTGCCTCGGGTCCTACTCGACCACCGTTGGGAATGGTCCGGCGGGGAGCGGCTACGAATGGAAGCCGCCGGCTGAGCTCGTCGAAGCCTCCGGCGGGGCGGGTCGTCGTAGGCTGAGAGCGTGGCTGATCCCGTGCGATGCCGATGGCTGCTGCACATCGACCTCGACCAGTTCCAGGTGTCGGTGGAGCGGCGACGGCGACCTGAGTTGACCGGCGTCGAAGTGATCGTCGGGGGCGACGGCGACCCCTCGAAGGCCCGGCAGGTGGTGACCTGCGCGTCGTACGAGGCGCGGGCCCGGGGCGTGCGGGCCGGGATGCCGCTGCGGGCTGCGTACAAGAAGTCGCCCGATGTGATGTACCTGCCGCTCGACATGGAACTGTACGAGGCGGCCTCCGCCGAAGTCTGGCAGGCGGTGCGCGACGCCGGGCCGCTTGTCGAGGTGTGGGGCTGGGACGAGGGCTACGTCGGGCTCGGGGCGGAGGGCGACGACGCGCCGTCGCAGGACGAGGCGGCGGCCTTCGCGGAGACGTTGCGGCTTGAAGTTCGTACGCGGACCGGCCTGGACAGCTGCCTCGGCGTGTCCGACAACAAGCAGCGCGCCAAGGCCGCGGCCGGCTTCGCCAAGAAGGCCGCGCGGGAGCCCGGCAGCACCGGCGCGGACCGAGTGTTCGTGCTGACCGACGCGAACTGGTACGCGCTGATGGGGGAGCGGCCCGCACGTGACCTGTGGAGCGTCGGATCGCGGACCGCCGCCGAACTCGCGGCCCACGGCGCGGATACGGTGAATCAGCTGGTCGCCGTCGACCGTGACGAACTGGGCGCCCTGTTCGGGCCGCACCAGGGGGACTGGCTGTACGTCCTGGCGCGGGGCGGGGGCGACGACACGATCACCGTCGAGCGGCCGCCGGCCAAGTCGCATTCCAAGTCCCGGACTTTCGAGCGGGATCTCACCGAGCCCGCCGAACTGCACGCCGCGGCCGCGGAACTGGCCCGCGAAGTGCTGGCGCAGGTGGTCGACGAGGGGCGGCAGGCTGTGCGCGTCGGCGTGGCCGTCCGCACCAGCACGTTCTTCACGCGCACCAAGATGCGGAAACTGCGCGCGGCGTCGACGTCGTTCGGCGACGTGTCGCCGGTCGTCGACGCTCTGCTCGACGCGTTTCAGATCGATCGGCCGGTACGGCTGCTGGCGGTGCGGCTGGAGCTCGACTGAACGGCAAAGGATCTCACTGATTCGAACTGTGGCGGCCCCGGCGCCTGCGCCTACGTCGATCGGCATGACGACCTCAGAGCTTCTCGACGTCCCGGAGCCCACCGAACAGACTCCGCTGAACGGCATCGCGGCCGCGACCGGCCGGGCGGTGCGCGCCGGCTTCACCCAGGTCCGGGTGACCGTCGACGTCGAGGGCCCGGATACCGACGAGCGCTACGCGGAACTGCACGAGGCGGTCGAAAAGCACTGCCCGGTCCTGGATCTGACGGCGAATCCGACTCCGGTCGTCAGCGAGCTGCGGGTCAACCGGGACTAGTCTTCGGCGTCCTCTTCGGCGCGGGGCACGCGGAAGGCGGCGAAGTGGGCCTGCGGGTCCACGTCGAGGCCGATCCGGTCCCAGGGCACGCCGATCCGCAGCACGACGTAGGCGGAGGTCGGGAACTCGCCCATCGCGCAGTCGGCGTCGAGCATCAGCGCGGTCATCGGGAGGCCGGGGAAATGGCCGACGACGAGCAGCGTCTTGGCGTCGTCGGGCGCGTACGCGCGGATCGCCTCGAGGACGTCTTCCGGGGTGTTCTGGTAGATCTCGTCGGTGTAGATGGTGGGGACGTCGATCCCGGTGCGCTGCAACGTCTGTCGGGTGCGTTCGGCGCCGGAGCAGATGACGGCGTCGACGTCGAGGGCGTCGTCGTTCATCCACTCGCCGGCGAGGTGCGCTTCGCGTCGGCCGCGTGCGGCGAGGGGCCGGTCGTAGTCGGGCACGCCCGCGGGGTAGCCGGACTTGCCGTGGCGCATCAAGATCAGCGTGCGCGGCGTCGTGTTCATGCGACGCCGGACTCGTTGCGCCGCACGACGACCATCGGGTCGCGGGACATCTCGCGCAGGATGTGCGCGGTCTCGCGCCAGGCGCTCGCCTCCTGCACGTAGTAGGCGTGTTGTGCCTCGGCGTCGGAGGTCTCGGCGTCGGCGAGTTCCTCGGCGATCTCGCGCAGCTCGAGGTACTCGTCGTAGCAGTACGACATGAGGGTGGACAGCCGTTCTCCCGCGCAGGCCTGCGCGATGGATTCGGCCGACAACGTCATCTGCTGCTCGAGGGCGCTGCGATAGTCCATGTCTCTACGGTAGTTCGCTGGTCCGACAGATCTGTGCAGGACGCGCGGGCAGTCGGGGCGTGCGCACGTCACACCGCGGATGATCGGCCCGTGGCAGCAGAAAGCGCCGTATGCCGCAGTCGTCCGGCGACTGCGGCATACGGCGACCGGTCACTCTTCGGTGGTGTTTGACGCCGACGGCGCGGGCGCCGGGCTCGGCGTCTCGGTCACCGGAGTCGTGTCGGCGTCGCCCTTGTCCGCGCCCTTGTCCGAACCGTCGGTGTCGGCGTCGTTCTTGTCGGAGCCGGCCGTGTCGTCGTTCTTCGTGATCGGAGCGATCGGCTCGGGATCGTTGACGACAATCGGATTCTGCTCGACGGACTGCTTGGTGGTCGGCCCGGTCACCGTGATCGACCCGGGACCCTCGGCCGCCTTCTTGGCGGCGTCCTCGGTGTGCTCGGCGAGCTTGCCGGTGAGACCTGCGACGTCGCCCGAGAGCTTCTTCTTCAGCGACGACGACGAGTTCGCGGACTTCGTCGCCTGGTCGGCCAGGAGCTGGGCCAGCGCCGTGCCGCTGGGTGTCACCAGGCCGGTGAAGAGCGGATTCAGTGCCTTCTGCGTGGTGTCGAACGGGTCGGTGAGGCCCAGGCCGGTCGGGTCGGTGATGTTGAGCAGCGCGAACAGCGTCTTCGGGTCGAGGACGATCAGGCTGGTCGGGAGCTTATCGCCCAGGACCCCGGTGAGCTGACTGAGGATGTCGCCGTCGATCGCGGTGCTTCCCGGTGTGGTGCCGAGCTGGAAGCTCGGCAGTCCGACGCCGAAGAACGACGGGCTCGTGTAGCCGACGCCCTTCGGTCCGACGTTGAAGGAGCCGAGCGAGTACAGCACCGGGATCGGCACGCCGAGGCCGGCGTCGATGGTTCCCAGCGTCCAGCCCGAGTTGTAGGCGATGCCGTCCGGCCCCATCTGGAACGACTCCAGGAGCGACGTCGTGTCGACCCCTAGCCCGAGCAGCGGGATCGCCAGACCCTGCGAACGGCTGCCGAGGGTGGAGCTGACGGTCTGGCCGTTCTGCGTGACGATGCCCGGCGTGTAGAGGCCGCCTGCGGTCAGCAGACCGAACGGCAGGGCCACGCCGGCCGCCGACAGCGGCACTGTAGTGACCTGGTCGGGCTTGCCGCCCACGCCGGGCACGATCACCTGCGTGGTGGAGGTGAGCCAGCCCAGCGAGCCGTCGAGGAACTTGTACTCGCCGCCCGCCTCGCGCTTGAGGAAGGAGAAGCCGGCGACGTCGATCCCGTTGAGATTGTCGAGAGCGTTCTCGACGCCGAGGTTGGGGTCGTAGGTGGTCTCGTAGACGGGCTTGCCGTCGGCGCCGAGCTCCGGAACGAATTGCGTTTCGTACTTCGGGGTGACGACGTCCTTGGTGCCCCACTGCTTGCACGTGAGGTTCAGGAATCCGCCCCACTTCAGACACCAGGGAATCTGGGTGACGTCGTCGCCGACATGAACCGCCTTCGTCTGTCCCTTCTGTACCTGGAGCGTGTCCAGCGTGCCTATCTGCTCGCGGTACTTGTCCTTCAGCGCCGCGGAGGTCACCGGGTCGACGGTGTAGCGGTCCTGCACCATCCAGGTCTTGCCGTTGATCTGCAGCATCGGCCAGTCGTAGCTGTTGCTCCACGCGCTGGAGTCGTGCTGAACATCGGGGAGGCCGAGCAGGCCGAGCGGGTTGTTCAGGTCGAGCTTCGGTGCGATGTAGCCGGCATGCTGATCGACCTTGTCGCCGAGCAGGCCGGTGACGTCAGCGGCGGTGTTCTTGGTCAGTGTCGTGGCGTCGATGCCCAGCAGCGCCGCGATGGTGGCGGCTGACTTCGGCGTCACCGTCGTCGCCGTGTTTCCGGCGGCCAGGACGGTCGGCAGGACCGTCGCGTACTGCGGCAGTCCGGCGGCGAGTGCTCCCGCGCCCAGGACTCCGGCCGCCCCGGGCACGTGCTCGGTGCTCGGGGTCTTCATCGCCGCACCGACGACGGCGGGCAGGCCCTCGATGAAGGTCATCTTGGTCGAGTCGCCGGTGCGGGTGTTGGTGGTGGTCGGCAGCGAACCGTCGGGGGCGAGGCCGCGCAAGGGCGCGAGGAGCGCGCCCTGCGTCCTGCCGAGGTTGTCGGCCACGATGATCAGGTTGTTCCAGGTCGCGTACCCGTTCTCGGCGTTCTGCACCGAGTTCAGCTGTTCGGCGTGGGCGATGCCGGGGCCGAAGGCGATGGACGCCGAGGCGACGACGGCGCCGGCGGCCAGTGCGGCCTTGCGGGCCCGGCGGTTCGGCTCGCTCCGCTCCTGTGCGCGGCGGAGTTCGCGGCGAGTGGGCTGGCGATGGTTCCGAGACATGGTTCTCCCTGAAGCGACGGGCGGCCACGGTGGTGACCGCACTCACTTGATATCGCCGAAATGAGATGCCGTTGCCCCGAAACTGTCCCGAATCGGGCAATTAAACCCTTCAGGTGACACGAGTTCGTGTCAGTGGACGACACCGATCCGGGTGCCCCTCTCGGAGGTTGGGGCCGTGCGGCGTGGGCGGTGTCGTCTGGTCCCACTCGCCGGCTTCCTGAAATCGGCACGGTCGAGACATTCCGCCAGACGACAAGAACCTCGCCAAGCGCACCCGCGCGCTCAAGATCGCCGGCGCCCTCAACAACGGCGTCTACGACCCGACCAAGCCGGTGGACCTGACGAAGCCCGGCTGACGCCGACCCTGCCGCGGACCACTTCGGAGGGAGCGGCAGCTGAGGAGTGTCGTGTTGTCGAGAAACCCGGCCAGCCCTAGTCGGCGAGCCGGCTGCGCAGCCAGGCCCGCAGTTCGGGGCCGTAATCGTCGCGGTCGAGGGCGAAATCGACGGCGGCCTTGAGGTAGCCGCCGGGGTTGCCGAGGTCGTGGCGATGCCCCTGGTGGACGACGACGTGCACCGGCTCGTCGCGGGCGACGAGCACCGCGATGGCATCGGTGAGCTGCAGTTCTCCGCCGGCTCCCGGCGTGATGTCGCGGAGCGCGTCGAAGACGGCGCGGTCGAGGATGTACCGTCCGGCGGCGGCCAGGTTCGACGGCGCCTGGGCGGGATCGGGCTTCTCGACCATGCCGCGGACCCGGCGGACGTGCGGCGTCGCCGGGTCGGCGGGCTCCACGTCGAACACCCCGTACGCGCTGATCGCCGCGCCGGGCACTTCGATGGCGCACAGCACGCTGCCGCCGAACCGGGCCCGGGCGTGCGCCATCGCGGTGAGGGCCCCGGTCGGCAGGACCAGGTCGTCGGGCAGGAGCACGGCGACGGCGTCTTCGTCGTCGCCCAGTTCCGGCTCCACGCATCCCACCGCGTGCCCCAGTCCGAGCGGTTCCTCCTGAACGGTCGACGACACCTCCAGCAACGACGACGCGTTGCGCACCTTGGCGAGCATCGCGTCCTTCCCGCAGTCGTGCAGCTTGCGCTCCAGCAGCAGGTCTTGGACGAAGTGTGCGACGACCCCGCCCTTGCCGGGCGCGGTGACGATCATCAGCCGTCGGGCACCGGCGTCCTTGGCCTCTTCGGCGACCAGTTCGATGCCCGGCGTATCGACCACGGGCAGCAGTTCTTTCGGCACGGTCTTGGTGGCGGGCAGGAAGCGGGTGCCCATCCCCGCCGCGGGAACCACCGCGGTGAACGGGAAGGCGGGGCACGCCGCGACGGTGCTCTCGCGGCTACTGCTTGGCGCTGACATCGGGGGTCTCCCTTTCCGGAACGTTCACGTGGGACATTCGGCCGCGGAGGTATCCGCAGGCGGTGACGCCGGCGCCGAGCACGATCATCGACACCTGGCCCGCCAGTTCGGAACGACGCGGCGCGGCCGACCTGCGTCCAAGAGCAGTCGCGGCGGCGAGGCGTCGCACGACCCCGCCCGGCAGCACCCGTCGGACGTAGTCGCGCTCGGAGGAGAGGCCGTCGTCGCTGCCCGCGAGCGACGTCACGGCCGCCTTGGAGAGGCCTTCGGCGTAGCACCGCCGGAAGAAGTAGCGTGCCGACTTCCGGTCCGCCGAGGCCCGATGCACGACGACGGACTCCGGCGCGTAGACGAAGCGACCGCTGGTCAGCCGGGTGATCCGGATGCACAGCTCGGTCTCTTCGCAGCCGAGCGGAATCCGGTTGATCCGGCCGAGACCGGTGTGGAAGCCGCCGGCGTCCAGGACGTCGTCGCGTCGCAGGATCATGCTTGCGCCGATCGGATTCCGGATCTCGGCGGACGTCTCGGGCAGGCCCCGGTACGAGCAGCCGACCACCCAGTTGAACTCGTCGGGGAACCACGCCGGGGCCGCGTCGCCGGGCCAGCGTGGGATCGCCCGGCCGCCGGCCCCGCTGATCGACGGGTCGGCCAGCGGTGCGGTCAGCGCCGACAGCCAGCCGGAGGCGGCCGCGGCGTCGTCGTCGAGGAAGGCGACGTACGGCGTGGCCGCCGCGGCGACGCCGGTGTTGCGGGCCCCGGACAGGCCTTTGGCCGAGGTGTTCTCGAGGACCCTGACGCACCACGGTGAGTCGCGAACGCGGGCCTCGAAGCGTGCCTGCAGAGCGGGGTTGTGGTCGATCACCAGCAGTACCTCGGCCGGGGCCGGGGACTGCGCGCATGCGGAGGCGATCGCCTCGCAGGTCTCGTCCCAGCGCTCGTCGGTGTAGGCGCAGATGACGACGGTGGTGTCGGGATCCACTCGGAGGGGAGAGGGGGTCATGTCGGCTCCTTCTGGATGAACGCCAGCGCCTGCGGCCCGAGGTAGCAGCTCTCGTCGCCGTGGTCCCCGGAGCACTGGTTCAGGTCGACGTCGGACGGCGGATCGAATCGCAGGGTGAACGCTCGCGCCCCGGCGTCGAGGGGAATCAGCCGGTCCTCCGGCGAGTAGACGAAGAAGAACCGCCGGCCCGCGTATGTGCCGGCCGGTTTGGTCAGCGGGTCCGCGGAGGCCGGGACTTCGCCGCCCCACGGGTCGCGGACGTAGTCGACGGCGCGTACTTCCGGCGGCAGCCCGGTGAGTGGAGAGACGCCGACCATGCCGCGGATCGAGCGGAACTCCGGGCGCGCGTAGAGCTTGAGTGCGGCGAGGGAGCCCATCGACTCCGACAGGAAGGCCAGCGGCAGTTGCTCGCCGAACCGCGCGCGGACGGCGCGGATCAGACCGAGATAGGTCCGCAGCGATCCGGGATTCGCGAAGGAGTTGCCGCCGGCGTCCGCGGAGGCGACGACCCATCCGGCGCGCAGGAACGGATCGACGAACCGGCGCTGGTTCAATGCCCCCTGGATTTCGGTGCCGCGCGGCGAATCCATGCCGTGGAACCACACCGCGATGCCGGTGAACTGTGCGCGGTTCTCGTGGTAGGCGCGCATCGCGTCGCCCAGCGGCGTCTCGCTGATCCCGGCCTGCGGCACGGGGTCGGGCGCTGTGGACCCGCACGCCGTGGCGGCCGCGAGAGCGCCGACGACGAGAAGCCCGCACAACGCACGACGCAGAGCGTGCCGGACCGGCTCGTGGCGGCTCACAGGTACACCCGAACCCAGTCGACGAGCATCGTCGCCGGCAGTGAACCAGGGCCCGGATCGCCTGGCCAGCGACCGCCGATCGCCACGTTGAGCACCAGGAAGAACGGTGCGTCCATCACCCACATAGCGTCCTTCGGCAGGTCGGACGGGGTGATGACGGCGACGCTGTGGCCGTCGACGCCGAACTCGACGCGCCCGGCCCTCCGGTGGATCCAGTAGGTGTGGAAGTCTTCGTCGAGCGGCGTGGCGAAAGCGTCCTGCACCTTCCACGGGGCCCGGATCCGCGGGTCGGTGTGCGGTCCGAGCAGCCCGTAGGTGGTGTCCTGGCCGGTGCGCTCGACGATGTCGATCTCGCCGGATTCGGGGTAGCCGACCTGCTCGACGTCGGCGCCGAGCATCCAGATCGCGGGCAGGGTGCCGCGCCGGTGCGGCAGTTTGGCGCGGACCGCGACCAGCCCGCTGTCGACCGCCAGCTTGCCGAGGGTGTCGATCCGGGCGGACGTGTACTTGCGGCCCGTCCGCATTGCCGTGATGCGCAGGTTGCCGTGACCGTCGAGGGCGAGGTTCGCCGGGTCGTCGGTGTACTTCTGGAGTTCCTTGTTGCCCCATCCGCCGCCGCCGAGCCGGGGCGTCCACAGTCGTGAGCTCGGGGACGATCCGGCCGGACCGGTGAAACTGTCGGACGCGTAGACCCCGTCGAACGTCTGCACCAGGCGCTCGTAGTCGTCGGCGCGCGAACCCGGCTCCGCGGTCACCACGTAGCCGCTGGTCAGGGTCGCCACCGAAACGGCGACAGCTGCGCCGATCGACCACCGCGACCGCCAGCCCACACCGTTCGGAGACGCGACGGCCGCTCGCGCGGAGCGGGAGATCCGGGAGCGCAGAGTCATCGTCGGCCGCCCTTCTCCAGGTACTCGATCGGTTCGGCGGCGAAGGCGGCCAGGGCCGCGCCGATCAGCGGTTCGGGGTGGACGTCGGGATCGAAGGTCGCGGCGATGTCCATCGCGTCCGGGTACTTCGCGAACAGGGTCGCGATCCCGGTGGGTCCGATCTGGTCGGCGACGCAGACGGTCTGCCGGTTCTCGAAGCCGCCGATCCAGCGGCCGTCGACCAGTTCCGGCCGCACCGGCACGTAGCTGAACGACAGTCGCGAGGTGGTGGCCTGCAGGGCCGCGGCGGGCGCGTCGTCGATCGTGCCGCGTGCGAGTCGGTGCCCGATCCCGGCCGCCGTCATCGCCGCCAGCGGACGGCCGCAGGCGATGGAACGACGGATCGCTGCGGCCAGGTCGGCCGCCCGGGGATACTTGCTGATCGGCAGATTCATCCCGATGGAGAAGTTGCCGTAGTACCCGGCGAGGTCCGGACCGCCGTAGCGACGGCCGTCGGCGACGACCACCGCCACCGGATCGATCGCGATCTGGTGCGACGCGTACGCCGACGTCACTCCGGTCATCACGGTCGCCGCGAGCGACGCCCCGCCGCCGGCCGTCGTCCGCCAGCGGTTCAGTTCGGCCAGCCGCGTCCGGTCGAGGCAGACCGTCGAGCCCCGTCGTCGACCGGTGGACGGCGACGGCGTCAGCACCGGCGGCGGCTGTCTCCGGGCCCGCACGGCGTCGAGGGCGAGCGGGGCGATCGCGCCCGGATGCCGCAGCAGGTGGCCGGCCAGCAGCGATGCGGCCGAGACGGCCGGTGTCGTCGAGGCGGCCCAGTCGTCGTCGAGCGGGGCGCCGGCCAGCGTCGCCCACATCTGGGCGACGCCCTGGCCGTCGATGATCTCGTGCGGTACGTCGAGGATCACGTCGCGCGGCGAGCGGAAGATCCGCACGCGGTCGCCGGAGGCGGTCTCGTCGGACAGCCAGTTCACCTTGTCGACCAGCGACAGGGTGTCGCCACCGGGACCGAACGACGACCAGTCGACGACGGCGTCCCGCACGGATTCGAGGTCGCGCCGCCACTGGCCGTCTGCGCCGGTGACGGTGCCGATCCGATTCCACTCCGACAGCCCCCCGAGCGCGATCAGGTGGTCGGCGAGGTCGTCGGCGGTGGGCATGTCGAGCGGGCCGAGGCCCAGCAGCGTCCGCGACCGGAGTCTCGTCAGATCGAGCGTCGGCGCCCGCCACGCGGTGGCCGGCGGGTGAACGGTCCGGGTCATCGGTCGCCTCCCTCGGACGGCGCGGCCGAGTAGCGGTAGCGGAACACCTTGGACTCGGGAGGCGACGGCTCGCGCACCCAGCCGGGGCGAGACTCGAGGCGGTCGACCAGATCCTCGACCGCACCCCGTTTGAAGTAGCCGAAGTAGTCGCTGTAAGCCGCGATCTGCTCCGGGATCACCAGGTACAGGCCGTCGCCGTTCATCCGCCCGAGCACGTCGAGGTAGCGCATGTCCTCGTCGGTCGGGAAGCCGCGAGAGAGTGATTGCTTGAGGTAGAGCAGCGGGCGGTCGTACCCGGGGTTCACCGTGGAGACGTCGACATAGCGGGCCGTCGAACGCTGGGGCACTCCCGACGGTGCGAGGGCGACGATGAGCGTCGTCGGACCGGCTTCGGCCAACAGCCGATCGCTCAGCTTCACCTGTGCCAGGGTCACGGTGTTGTACGACCACCCGCTGTAGTACGCGAACGTCCCGAGCATCGATGACACGGCGACCACTGCGACGGCGGCGACCGCGATGCCGGAGCTGAACCGAGGATGCGCGCGGCGGGATCGGCGAAACAGCTGAGCGGCGGCCGCGGCGATCAGCAGACCGCAGCCGGGCAGCGAGTACAGGTACACGCGGAAGACCGCCTCGCCGCCGTAGCTCTGGGCGGCCAGCAGCAGGAACGGCGACACCAGTAGCGCGGACAGCAGTCGCGGGAAGCCCGACGTGCGCCACAGATAGACCAGCGCGAGCGCCGCGCCGAGCCACAGCGCGAACGCCATGCCCCGGTCGATCAGTTCGGTGAAGGCCCGCCCCGGGGAACTGCCCGCGGCCGCGGCCGCAGGCGGTTTGGAGTTCTTCAGCGGATTGAGGCCGTTGAACAGCCCGTACTTCTCGACCGACGCCAGCCGCGGCATCACGTACACCGCCCACATCGCGACGCAGACCGCGGTCAGCCAGATCGGCCGCACCACGTTCAGCACGGCCCCGATGACCAGCACTATCAGCAGCCAGATCGGCGTGAGCTGATGCGTCACGACGATCGCCGCGAACAGCGGAACCACGTAGAGCGTGGCCGGCGTGTATCGCCTCGACGCCGCGATCAGGGCGATCACCATGATCGCCATCAGGTACGCGATCGCCTGTGGCGAGTAGTAGTCCTGACCCACCCAGTTCAGGCCCTCGCTCAGCACGATCGCGCCGACGCCGGCCACCGGGCTCAGTCGCAAAGCCCGAGCGACCGCCCAGAGCACGCCGACCAGCAGCACGTGGATCGCGACCGGAATCCACTGTGCGACGATCAGCGGTCCCGCCCCGGAGGCCGAGCTGAACCATGCGGCTCCGGCGAAGAATCCGGGCCAGCGGTTGTAGATGTCGAGGTAGCCGGCCGGCAGCGCCGCGTTCTGCTGGATGTAGTCGACCAGCCCGATGTGCTTGTACGTCCACGAATACTGCGGGGCCTCGGTCAGGATCGCGGCGGGGGCCCGCAGGAAGAAGGCGAAGACCACGCTGCCGGCCAGTGCGACGCCGCACCGGCCGCGCATCGCGGCGACGACGGCCGCGACTCCACAGAGTGCGATGCTCGCGACCAGGACCGCGCCGCCCGGGGTGACGGCCAGTCCGAGCGGGCCGGCGGTCTCGTCGTCGAGCATCGCCAGCGGCACTGCCCACAGGACCGCGGACATGGCGAAGGGGATCAGGACGCGTCGTCGTGCGCTGAGCGCGAGGTGCACGGTGTGCCGCTGCGGGAGCGTCGGCCAGGCCGCCGTCGACATGCGGCGGACACCGATCAGCCCCGACGCCACAGAGGCGGCGCTGAGCAGGGCGGTCGCGCCCGCGGCGGTGTAGACGCCGGACCAGAGCAGCGCCGACGACACCAGGATCGACGCCGCGACGCCCAGCACGGGCACCAGCGGGATGCGCAGGAAGGCGGGCATCGGCACGTGCCAGGTCGCGGCGCTGCCGACGCCGACTCCGACGAGTGCGCAGATCAGCACGGCTCCGACCGCGGGTCCGCCCGGCCAGGCCAGGGACAGGAACCCGCAGACGCCGCCCGCGAGCGCCGACGCCGCCGAGATCGACGGCGCGGCAGCCGGGGGCGGCGCCGCAGCCGGAGGCTGCGAGACGGTGTCCGGAGCGGCGCCGGCGTCGAGGTAGGCGACCACGATCAGCCCCCGTCCGTCCGGCAGAGGGGAGCGGCGCGTCGGCCCTGGGTGCGCGCCTGCCACAGCGCGCCGGGTCCTCGGAGCAGGCCGAAGAACTCGTCGCGGGTGGCGGTGCGCGACGGCCCGCCGGTCGTCCCGTCGGCGTGGGCGCGGTCGTTGAGCGAGGTGATCAGGTGCCGTGCGGCGGCTGCGGTGCGGCGCGCGGCGATCGGCCGCAACTCGCGGTCCAGGGCCACTTTCGTCAGCCACGCGCCGAGGCCGGTGCCGTAGGCCGCGGCCTGCGCCGACAGGTCGTCGACGTCGTCGCGGTGGACGTGCCAGACGACGGCGTCGGGGTCGAACACCAGGGTGTGTCCGGCCACGATGCAGCGGACGAACCAGTCGATGTCCTCGCCGCCGCGCGTCGGAGCGCCCGCGCCGAGCCCCTCGTCGAAGCCGCCCAGGTCCAGCAGCACGCTGCGCCGTGCGGCGAAGTTCGCGCCGGTGCCGTAGCGGGCCACGTTGAACGGGAAGAGCGGGCCGTTGGCGGGGCCGTCGGAGATCCGGAACGTCGCGGTCGAGAGCTGCGGCGTCCACCCGACCCGCCGCTGGAACGACAACTGCGCGGGGTTCCGGAGCTGCGCGGGCGGTACCAGTCCGGTGGTGCAGCCCACCTCGGGATCGGCGAACGAGCGCACCAGCATGGCCAGCCAGTCGGTGTCGACGCTCACGTCGTCGTCGGTGAACGCGAGCACCTCGTGGCGAGCGGCTTCGACACCCCGGTTGCGGGCCGACGCCAGCCCGGGGACCGCACCGTTCACGACATGGAAGCGGGAGTCGTCGAGGGCGGCGACGATCCGCCAGGTGTCCAGCGACGACGACGCGTTGTCGACGACGACCACCTCGAAGTCGGGGTAGTCGAGCTGCTGGATCGACTCCAGCGCACGGCGCAGATCGCGGGGGCGGTCGCGCGTGCACACGACGACCGATACCGGCCCCCGGTACGGCGCGGCGGCCGGTTCGTCCGTGCGGGCGGGCAGTCGTGACGCTTCGCGGGCGATCTCCCGGCCGATCGCGCAGCCGTCTTCCACCCCGACCGAGATGAAGCCCAGCACCGACGAACCGTCGCGCACCAGCAGCCGGGCGCGACGGTACCCGCCGGACTCGGCCAGGGCGACCGAGGCGGCGAATGTGTCGGCCGCCCTGATCTCGCCGACCCACTCCGCGTCGTGGCATTCGGGATCGGCGGCGTCGGTCAGGATCGGTGCGATCGCAGTGATGGCGTTCATGAGTCCCCCTGTGAGTGATCGGTCTGGTGGGCGCCGGTGAACCACGACGTCGCGCGTGCTCGCAGGTGCGCGGCGTTGGCCTCGCTGTGCTTGGCCAGCCGCGCACGGCTGAAGCCGTCCTCGAGCAGCGGGGTCAGGGCCCCGACGATGTCGCGGGCGACGACGTCGGTGTACTCGCCGACGCATTCGCCGACACCGGCGTCGGTCATCACGCCCCTGGCCTTGG
Organism: Gordonia sp. (in: high G+C Gram-positive bacteria); assembly: GCA_047605365.1. GTDB lineage: Bacteria > Actinomycetota > Actinomycetes > Mycobacteriales > Mycobacteriaceae > Gordonia. Next base: position 24,344 of record JASGFV010000006.1, on the reverse strand, counting down.
TGGAGAAGTACGAGACGGTGAACGTCGGTGTTCCGCTGGTCATGGCGAGGATCGCGGCGTGCAGCCGGACGGCGATCATGGCCGCCCCGGTGGCGTAGAGGTCGATCAGCCCTTCGGGGCTGCGGTCGGCCTCGTTGTAGGCGGTGGGCAGGCCGCGCTCGGCGAAGATGCGTGCCGCGGTCCGGCTGATCGCCCGGTCGTCCTCGATGGGCGTCGGGCCCAGGGTGTGGGCCACCACCAGCACCGAGTCGACGAGCCCGGCGTCGCGGAGGGTCTGCACGGCGTCGGCGATCTCCCCGATCAGACGGCCGGCGGCCGCGGCGGGCTCGCTGGGGTGCTGACGGAGCGCGACGACGACCTGTCGTCCCGCCGGGGTCGGCGCGGGCGCCTGCGATCGCGCCGCGTAGGCGAGGTCGGGGGCGAGTTCGGCGTCGACGCCGAGGGCCTCGGCGACCCCGACCGACGTTCCGTCGCGCACGACGACGGCGCCGACGTCGGACAGCAGCCGTCGCGCGATCCGCCAACTGGTCTTCCGTTCCGACGGAAACGGGCCGAGGGTGTGGCCGAGGAGCACCGTCGGAACGCCCGCCCGGGCCGCAGCCGACAGCGGTCGCGCCACCGTGAAGAGCCGCGCCAGACTCACCGCCGGCGACACCGACCGGTCGATGTAGAGGTTCGATCCGCCGACGCCGATCGCCAGATCGCAGCCGGAGAACAGCTCGGCGAGGTCGTCGTCGAGGCGGCCGCGGGCGGCCCGGACCACATGGGGAGCGAGCCGGGCCAGCCACACCGGCACGTCGACCACGGGGAACGCTCTACGACGCCCGCGCAGCTCGGTGGGCAGCACGCTGCCGCGCAGCGTGAGGCCGGGGGCGGCGCGGTCGAGGTGCCGCATCGAGCCGCGTGCGGGCGACTTCTCTTCGGTCAGGCCCACCACGGTGATCTGCGCGTCGGGCCACACGTGCCGGACCAGCCGAACCGTGCCGATGGCGATCGCCGAGTCGCCCTTGTTGTCGTCGTGCCAGACGTTGCACAGCACCACCTTCGGACCGGTCATGCCTGCCTCCGATACACGTTGTGTCGTGCGTGTCTTCCGGGCCGACGCAGGCGGCCGCACAGTGCGACGACCCCTACGGCGCCGTAGACCGCGGATCCGACTGCCAGACCGAGTGCCGCGCCGATCGCACCCCACTCGGCGGTGAAGACGATGAGGACCGGCACGGTCGCGAGACTGACGGCGGTGTTGAGCCACAGCAGGGTGCCCACTGCCAGCCGTGCGCGCAGATCCGACGCCCAGACCACGAAGCTCGCCCGGGCCACACTGCCCGCGACCAGCACGGTCAGCACGGTCGTCATCGTGTCGTGGTCGTAGCCGCGGCCCATGAAGCCGAACAGGACTGTCGGGACCAGCACGACGATCGCGGTCCCGGCGAGCAGACAGACGCCGACCACCCACGCCCACACCTGGCGCAGCACTCGACGATGATCCCGGGTGGTGGCGAGGTGTTTGGTGAGCGCCGCCGACGCGCCCGTCGAGATGAAGTCGACACCCTGGGCGATCGGCAGCATGAGTGCGAACAGCGCGCCCTGGGCGGGCCCGGCGATCCAGGTGACGAAGTACGGCGTGGCCAGGTACGTGCCCAGGGTGATGGCCGACGCCCCGCCGTCGCGGGCGGTGAACCGGTAGAGCACCGTGCGGTCCCAGGGGCGGGCGAGATCGTCGGCGGGCGGATTCATCGAGGTCCAGCGCGGTATCAGGCGGACCAGCAGCACGGCGACCAGCGCCGACGAGACGAGCGTGGCGGCGACGGTCCCGCCGACCGGCGACGACCCCGCTCCGCCCCAGACCAGCAGCGCCAGGATCCCGATCTTCGCCCCCGCGGCCAGCAGATTCACACCGGGCAGGATCCGGGCCATCGACAGCGCGGTGCACGCGGCGTCCTTGTACGCGAACGCGCCGACCACCACGGCGCCGATCACCATGACCGGCGCGAGCTCGGCCGGAGTCACCGGATGCAGGGTAAGCGAGGCGACGACGGCGACGATCGCGCCGCCTGCCAGGGCCGTTCCGGCGACCAGGACCCCCGCTTCGGCCAGCGCACGACGACGCCAGTCCACGGCGGTCGCCGGGATCATCGCGATGACAGCATTGCTCGGGCCCGCGGACGCCAGCGTCCCCGCCGTCATCACCAGCGACAGGACCGCGGTCTGGACGCCGAGTTCGTGCGCGGGGATGTAGCGGGCCGCGAGGACCCAGAACACCACGCCGGTGGCGGCGGTCAGCGCCGACGTGGCGACCAGCGCCGTGGTGTCGCCGGCGATCGTGCCCCGGGCCTTTTCGCGCGTGCCCGCGCTCGGCGCGGCCGGGGTCGCGGAGTGGAGCAGGCGCGCGCCGCTCCCGGTCATGACGCGGTTCGCCGTTCGGCGTCGTCGAGGGCGTGCGCGTGGTCGCGGATGATCCGGGCGATGGCGTCGGCCTGCCGCTGGATGTCGAACTGGGCGACGGCGCGCCGTCGTGCCGCTTGGCCCCATCGGGCCCGGAGCCTGCCGTCGTTCACCAAGCGCTGCACCGAGCGGCCGAGCCGGTCGACGTCGTACGGTGCGACGATACTGCCGGTCACTTCGTCGACCACCACCTCGCGGACGCCGGCGGCGTCGTAGGCGACGACGGGCAGTCCGGCCGCCTGCGCCTCGAGCAGGCCGAGGGACATGCCCTCGACGGTGCCGGCGTGCACCGAGACGTCGACGGCCTGCAGGATCTGCGCGACATCGTTCCGTGCACCGAGCAGCCGGACCCTGCCGTGCGTGCCGTCGGCGCGCACGGTCATCTCCGCCTCGTAGGAGTTGCTGCAACTGGTGGTGCCGGCGATGAGCAGCGTCGCGTCGTGGAGGCCGGCGGCCATCGTGATCAAGTCTTCGATGCGTTTGGCCGGATCGATCCGGGTGGCGGCGAAGATCAGCGTCCCGGAGATCGGCAGGCCCAGTCGCGCGCGCAGCTCGGCGCGCTGTGCGGGGGCCGGGCCGGGCCGGTACACCGAGGTGTCGACGGCGTTGGGGATCACCACGGTGTGCGCCCGCGCCTTGGCCGGGAGGCGGTCGGCGACGGTCTTGCTCACCGCGACCGCGGCGTCCATGTGCTCGACGGCCTTGCCTCGCATCCAGGAGGCGACCCCGCCCGCGGTCTCCTCGTGCAGCAGGCCGAGCGTCGGCGGAGCCCCCAGGGTCCGCGCCAGCGCCGAGTCCACGTGTGTCCAGTGCGAGTTGGCGAGCACCATGTCGAACGCGCCGGCGTCGACCGCGGCGCGGACCACGGCCTGAGCCCGGGTGGTGCGGTGCAGTTCGTGCAGCAGGCGGGTGGCCGAGAACCGTCCGCCCGCCCGGATGGCCCGGTCGATCGGGAGGTCCAGCGGCACCACGGGGAGCCCCAGCCGCTCCCATTCGCCGTACTGCTGCAGAGTGTCCGGGCAGCCGAGGGTCAGGGTGATCCCGCGCGCTTCGAGCAGCGGCCGCAGTCGCAGGATGTGTCGCTGTGCTCCCCACAGCCCGGCGCCCTGGTCCAGGACCAGAACCCGGAGGGGAGCGACGTCGGCGGCGGTCATTGCGGCCGCGCGGGTCCGCTGCCGCTGCCCGACAGTTCGGGGCCGGCGTACTCGACGCGCACGTGCGGACCGCCGATGGCGCGGGCCAGCTTCGCCCGCGGCCCGGACATCCGCCCCGCGGTCCGAGCCGTCGCGGCCGTGCCCGGGTGGAGTCGGTCCACGACGAGGGAGTCGGTGCGGCGGCGTTCGGCGACGATCGTCCGGAGCACCCGCGTGCCGTCGGTCAGCGAATTCAGATTCGATTCGCCGTAGATGCGGTCGCGCTCGAAGCTGGCGATCTCGACGATCTTCAGATTCGCGCGGGCGGCACGAATGTTCATCAAGGTCTCGACCTCGAATCCGTCTCCCCATTGAGCGTCTTCCAGCGTGGGCTCCGGCAATCCGATATGCGGAAGACAATGACGCCAGAAGGCGTTGTATCCGTAGCAGAGATCGGTGAATTTCGTGTCGTAGAGACTATTGACGATCGAATTGAGGGCATAGTTGCCCATTCGCCGAAGATGCGTGATGTCCGAACTTCCGCCGCGGTAGGCGAACCTCGTGCCCTTCGCGAAGTCGGCGCCCGCGGTCAGGGCGTCGACGAACGTCGGGATCTCGCCGACGTCGGTGGAGCCGTCGGCGTCGACCATCACGATGATGTCGCCGCGAGCGGCGAGAAATCCGCACGCCAGTGCGTTGCCCTTGCCCTTTCGGGTCTGGTTGACGACGCGGACGTCCGGCCACAGCTCCCGCGCGACGTCGACCGTGCGGTCGCGGGAATTGCCGTCGACCAGAATGATCTCGGCGATCCCCTGCGGCATCCTGCGGGCGACGTGCGGGAGGTTCTCCGCCTCGTTCATGGCCGGAATGACGACCGAGACATTCGGATGCGAGATAAGCATTTCATTCCTCCCCGGACGGCGTTGTGAGCGTGGCGACCGTCTTCAGTGGAGCCAAGCTAACAGCGACCTTCCAGGTGCGCAACGGCCGTGTTCCCCATTCTGTCGAGACCGGAATGGGACGGTGGTGAATGTCAAATCGCGCCGTGACGAGAATGTTTCTCGAATTAGGGTCGGCTAGGTACGTTCGGTAGACGCCGGCCCGCGGTGCGGGACCGTATGGGCGGTGCCTCAGATCGCTTCCGCGGGCACAGAGGGATCGGTGTCACTCCGGTTGTGTCCGACGTGTTTCGGCAGGGCTTCGCGCGGTTCGCACCGCGGAAGTGTGACCGACGTGGCCCGGCGACAGCACCCTGTGGGACGAATCACTCGGGCGGCGGGATCGCTCGGGCCGAGTGGTCGGGTGTCGGTGGGGCCGTCAGGCCGGCGCGTGCAGCGCGCGCACCTCGTCGAGCAGTTCGGGAGCCGGGCCGCAGACGGCGACGCCGGGGGCGACGGCGGCGATCGGAAGAGTGGACACCGGCAGCTCGGGCAGGCCCCACTCCCGCCGCCACTGCAGAAGCTGGACCGAGCTGGCGGCATAGACGATCCGGCCGAGGCCGGCCCACGCGTGCGCCGCTGCGCACATCGGGCAGTGCTCGCCGGAGGTGTAGACGACGGCGGCGCGTCGTCGTTCTTCGGGCAGGTGCTGTGCGGCCCAGCGGGCGATCGCGAACTCGGGGTGCGCGGTGGCGTCGCCGTCGCCGACATGGTTGAAGTCCTCGAAGAGGATCTCGCCGTCGGACACCAGGAGTGAACCGAACGGCTCGTCGCCCACCTCGCGGGCGTGCCGCGCCAGAACGACGCATCGTCGCAGGAACGGAAGGTCGTCCGCGGACGGCTCTCGCACGATCACGCCCCGACGCTAACATCGGGACTCGTCGGTAGGGGTCGGCTCGGACGATTCACCCGCCCGCAGTCCGGCCGGAACGCGGCCGCCCGACTAATCTGGACGGGATATGCACACTTGGGTTCCGGCGCTGCTTGCCATCGCCGCCGCGCTGTTGATCGCGGTGGGCACTGTGCTGCGTCAACGCGCCTCGGCGTCGAGCGGCGCCATCACCACGGGCTGGTGGGCCGGCGCGCTGATCGCGATCTGCGGATTCGCTCTGCAGGCGACGGCGCTCGGCCTCGGCTCGATCCTGATGGTTCAGCCCCTCGTCGTGCTGGCGGTGATCTTCGCGCTGCCGCTGGAGAGTTGGGTGGATCACCGAAGACCCAGCCGGATGGACTGGGTGTGGGTGGCCGTCCTGGTGACTTGCGTGGCGGTGTTCCTGATACTGGCGAGGCCGGAGCCGACGGATCGTCGCTCGTCGCCGGTGCTCTTCGCGGTCACCGTGACCGCGGTCATCGTGGTGCTGATCGCGCTGGTGGTGATCGCCGAGCGCTGTGCGGGGGCGCACTATCGTGCGCTCTGCTACGGCCTGGCGGCCGGTGCGCTGTTCGGCGTCGCGGCTCTGCTGATCAAGTCGGTCGCCATCACCCTGGTCAACGACCCGGTCGGGGTGATGCAGAAGCCCGACGTGTATCTGCTGGTGCTGGTGGTGACGCTCGCGGTGGTCGCGCAGCAGAAGGGATTCGGCGCGGGCGATCTTCAGACGTCGTTCCCGGCGATGAACGTGATGGAGCCCGTGGTGGCGATGGTGCTCGGCATCGTCTTGCTCGGCGAGAGCATTCGCGTCGGCATCGGCCTCGCAACGGTCCTGATCTGCGTGATGGCGATCGCGATGGTCGCCGTGGTCAACCTGGCCAAGGACGCGGCCGTGCGCGGCGACCGTGCAGAGAGGCGGGAGCCGGCCGGCCTCAATCGGTAGAGAAGAAGCTTTCAGAAGAGCAGAACGCCCCGGGTCGCGCTTCGCGCGGCACCCGGGGCGCTCTGTTCGTCTGTATGGCTCTGCACGTGACCGAACTCAGCCGGCGATGACGGCCTTGAGCTCCGCGGCCCACTCCTCGCCCGCCTTCGCAGGCTTGACGGCCGACGACGAGTCGTGGCGGAAGTGCTCGCCGACCTGGGTCGCGCCCAGTGCGGTCAGCTTCTCGGCCATGATCTCGCCGCCGCGGTTGAAGGTGTCGTCGTAGACGCTGTCGCCGAGACCGAAGACGGCGAAACGCAAACCGGCCAGATCCGGCTTCTCCTCGTCGAGTTCCTCGGCGAAGGGGAGAGCTCCGGACGGCAGTTCGCCCTCGCCGTAGGTCGAGCACACCACGACGAGGAAGTCTTCGGTGTCGAGGTCCTCGGCGGCGTAGTCGCTCATATCGTAGATCGACGGGTCGAAGTCAGCGGCCAGAACGTCGGCGATCGCGTCGGCGACGAGCTCGCCGGTGCCGGTCTCGGTGCCGTAAAGAATGACTGCTGCCATGGTCTGGTGTACTCCTGATCGGTGAACGGGCGAGATTACGGTAGCGTAACTATTTTCCCCGCGTCGAATCCACGAGCAGGGACTTTGGTCTCTGAACGAATCGTTGCACGCGGGGGAGCATCGAAGCGACCAGCGTAAACGGGACCGGTCGAGTCCGAGTGGAGTGTGACGCACGTCTCTCGCCGGTGGTTTCATCGTCTGAATTGGGTGATCTCGGGTTGACCGGGTCGATGGCGTGTGATGCTGTGGTGGCTGCCGCCCCGTCCGAGACGGACGGGGCCTTAGAGATCGATACAGGGAGGGTCCCCAGTGGACTGGAGCTCGTTTTGGAATGTCATTTGGTACACGGTTCTGGTCTTCGCCTTCGTGGCGTACCTGATCGTGCTGTTCATGATCCTCACCGATCTGTTCCGCGACCGCTCGCTGAGTGCCGGCTGGAAGGTGCTGTGGATCGTCTTCCTGGTCATCTTCCCGTACCTGACGGCGTTCGTGTACGTGATCGCCCGCGGCACCGGCATGACCGAGCGCGCCCAGGCTGCGGCGCAGGCCAATGACGCCGCCACGCAGGAGTACATCCGTCAGGCGGCCGGCAAGGCGTCGCCCGCCGATCAGATCGCCACGGCCAAGAGCCTGCTCGACGCCGGTGTCGTGTCGCAGGAGGAGTACGAGAGCCTCAAGGCGAAGGCCCTCGCCAGCTGAGCGTCGCATTCGTCGTAGGTCCGGTGGCCTCCTGATTTCGGGCGGCCACCGGACTCTTTCGTTCGGGCTCTGAAGAGTGCCGCAGTGACAGGGCCTCCCGGGCGACCGGGAGGCCCTGTCGCGTTGCGGGGCCGCCACGCGTTTCCCCGGGGGTGTCGTATCTGTGACCGACCAAGGCGGCGTCGCGTGGTTACAGTGAAGGCCGGACCACAGGCCGGAGCAGGCGGGAGTTTGGATGGCGACGCGGATCGACAGCTGGATCTGGGGCATCCGGCTGACCAAGACCCGTTCGGCGGCCGGAGCCGCGTGCCGGGCCGGTCACGTCGAGGTCAACGGAGTCACTGCGAAGCCGGCCACACCGGTGTCGGTGGGCGACGAAGTGCGCGTGCGCCTGCACGGGCGCGACCGCGTGGTGGAGGTGGTGCGGCTGATCGGCAAGCGTGCCTCGGCGCCGATCGCCGCCGAGTGCTATATCGACCACAGTCCGCCACCTCCGTCGCGGGAGGTGATCGCCGGCATTCCGCGACGCGATCCGGGTGCCGGACGCCCGACCAAGCGGGAACGCCGTCAGCTCGACCATCTGCGGTCGGGCGGAGTGCTGCTGATCGGCGTCGTCGCTGCGGTGCTGCTGTCGGCGTGCGGATCGTCGTCGGACACTCCGGCGGCCACGAGCAGCAATCCGAAGGCCGGGACCGGGCCGAAGTTCGAGCGCTGCGGCGGACTCGCCCTGGCCGACGTCGCCGGCGCGACCGGAATCACCGGGATGGAGCTCTACGTCGACAACGCCTCGGTGTGCGAGTGGCGCACCAGCGATCTGCGCGACGGCGCGACGGTGAGTTTCAACTGGTACCGGGGCTCTCCGATCGGCCGTGAGCGCGGTCACGAGCAGTTGTCCCGCGACACCACCGAGGACGTCACCATCAAGGGCTATCCCGGGTTCATCGGGGAGTACCAGACCATCTGCGAGGTGGGTGTGCAGTTCGGCGGCGATTTCATCGAGATCTCCAGCCGGAGCGATCCGCGCCAGACGCCGCAGGTGCCGATGGACAAGCTCTGCGCGGGCACCAAGCAGCTGGCCGCGATGGCGATCGAGAAGGCGTCGTGACCGGCCGCGTGCGACGCTCCGCCGTCGCCCTGGCCGCGGTCCTCGCGCTCGGCGCGCTGGGCGGCTGCACGATCGACGGCACACCGCAGCGGGTGGGCGCCGGCGACGGCACGGACAAGGGTGCGGTCGACACCGACCGCTACGAGGGTCTGCTGACCGAGTGCAACATCCTGCCGATCGCCGACATCGGGAAGGTGGTCGGCGCGTCGCCCGTCGGTGGCACGTTCGTCGGGGCGATCTGCCGCTGGGTGTTCGCCGGGCCGGTCGACGTGACGCTGGCGTGGTACGAGTGGGGCGACTTCAACGTCGAGAAGCAGACGGCGCACCGGCTGGGCTTCGAGACCGAGAACATGCAGATTCAGGCGCAGGCCGCGTTCACACAGCGCGATCCGAAGCGTCCGGAGATCTGCGGGGCGACCGCGAAGTCGCCGGGCCGCGGCATCTTGACGTGGTGGGTGGAGCCGCACGGCGGGCCGTCGAGCAATCCGTGCGCGGCACCGATCAAGCTGATGGAGTTGGTGATCCAGGCGGCCGGATAGTGTTGCGCGACAAGGTGTTCGCCGGAAGCTCCCAATTCCGGCACGGTGCCTCACTGTGTCCGGCATCCTATTGATCGATTCGATTTCGGAAGGGTAGCCTTCCCTTCGCATCGCCGTGCGGCGAAGCGAATCTGTCGAAGGAGATTTTCCGGTGAAGGTGTGTGTCGTGGGGGCGGGCCCGTGCGGGCTGACGACCGTCAAGCAGTTGCTCGACGAGGGACACCAGGTGACCTGCTACGACCGCAACGACGAACTCGGCGGCATCTGGTACCGGCATGCCGGCGACGATGCGCATGCCAAGGCCTTCGACAATCTCTACCTGACCGTCTCGATGCGGCTGATGGCCTACTCGGACCTGCCGTTCCGGGGCGGCCGGAAGTTCTTCACGCGGCAGCAGTACCACGACTACTTGCTCGGATACGCCGACAAGTTCGGCCTGAACGAGCACATCAGCAGCGGTTGCGAGGTGGTCGACGTGGTGCGCACCGGTCGCCGCTGGACCGTCACCTACCGGCACGACGGTGAGCTCGCGTCGGAAGAGTTCGACGCCGTCGCCGTGTGCTCGGGCCCGTTCAAGACCCCGAACGCCGCCATCGCCGAACTGGCCGGATTCGAGGGTCGGATCGTCCACTCGGCGCAGTACCGCAACAGCAGCCCGTTCGAGGGCAAGCGGGTGCTCATCGTCGGACTCGCCGAGTCCGGCGCCGACATCATCCGCGAGATCGGCGACGTCGCGTCGGCGTCGACGCTCTCGATCCGCTCCTACACTTACCTGCTGCCGCGCGTGTTCAACGAGACGCGCAGCACCGACAACGGCACGGTCCGCTCGCACCACCACGAGATGCTGCGCCGCGCCACCGACTACCCGTTCCCGTACGAGTCGTTCTGGGGTTCCAATCCGATCGCCAAGGCCGTGTTCCTGGCGTTCTCGGTGGTGTTGGGCGTGGCGACGACGGCGCTGGGCGCGCTGAAGATGCTGCGCGACAAGCTGACTCCGCGCTGGCGCGGCGCCGAGCCGAAGACCAATCCGTTCGGGGAGCCGGTGAAGCCGCCCAAGCTGGATCTCGGGGTCGAGCACACCGACGCCTACTTCGACATGATCCGGACCTGGAACCGGCGGTCGCACCCGGACGGCAGTTGGTCGCAGCGCGGCATCTTCTGTAAGAACGTCAGCTTCATCCCGAGCATCGTCGACGGCGTCGTCGAGCTGAACGACGCCGGGATCGAGCGCGCCGAGGGCTCCCGCGTCTACTTCAAGGACGGGGCGTCCGCGGAGTTCGACGCGGTGGTGCTCTGCACCGGCTACGAGCACGACTTCTCACTCGGCGAGCTAGAGGTTCCGGAGAACAACGTCCGGAACCTGTACCGCCACCTCATCCACCCCGAGCACGAGGGCACGGTCGCATTCATCGGCCTGACCCGGCCGTTCTCCGGCGGCATCCCGATCTGTGCGGAGATGCAGGCCCGCTACTTCGCGCGGCTGCTGAACGGGCACGTCCAGCTGCCCAAGAAGCTCGACGCCGTGATCGACGAAGAGCGTCAGTGGGAGGAGTACTGGACCGCGCTGAGCCCGCGTGCCACCGAGGCGCTGCCGTCGCAGGTGATCTACCTGGACGCGCTGGCCCGCGAGATCGGCTGCATGATCCCGATGCGCAAGATGCTGCTGAGCCCGAAGCTCTTCATCCAGCTGTGGTTCGGCAGCTTCAACCAGTCCTCGTACCGGGTGGTCGGGCCGCACAATCTCGGCGACGCCGCGCTGGAAGACCTGTACTCGGAGGAGGTCGACAACCGTCGCGAGATGGCCTTCCGGATGTCGATGCTGCAGCTGCTGCCGTCTTCGGTGCACCCCAAGCACATGATGTGAGCTACGCGGGGATCGTCGACACCGTGACGGTCGCGGCGACGACGGGCCCGTCGTCGCTCGGGATCAGCATCCAGACGAACAGGCAGTCGTCGACGCGTGCGCGGCGCAAGGTGATCGGCGTGCCCGGCGTGATCGGGCGGAGGTATTCGATGACCACCCGGTGCGGGCCGTCGAGCAGGTCCGCGTGGGCGACCAGTTCGTCCTCGACGGCCTCCAGGTAGGCGGCGTTGTTGAGGTGTTTGAACGGGTCGAAGTCGGTGGAGCGCAGGACGTGCTCGCGGTCGGGGAGTGCGACGTCGTGCTCGGCGGGGGCCTTGTCCGGGTTCATCGACTTCCAGCGCAGCCGGTGCTCGTCGGTCATCGACGACAGCACCTCGTAGGCGTCGTCGCTGATTCGCGACGGCATGCCCTGATCGGTGACGTTGATCCAGAACGCTTCGGATTCGACGTGTCCGGCGGGGCGTGGGTCCGGGTTGAAGCGGTTGGTCTCCGGCGTCGACGTCAGGCGCACCCGCATGTTGGTCCAGCGGGTGGACAGTGCGCCGCACCAGCGTTCGGCGTGGACGTCGGCCGGCCAGGAGATCGGCTCCAGGACGTCGATCACGGTGCGCCGCACGATCCAGAACGGGTCGGAGTCGCCGAAGTCAGTGGCCTCGATGTTGTCGTTGGCGATGTCCTGCAGGTAGCGGGCGAGGGCGTCGAGGCGGGCGCGCATCTCCTGATCGACGTCGCCGGTGCGCACCCGGTATCCGGCCTGGAAGAACCGTGCGCCGTCCTTGCGGTCCCCGAGCGGGGCGTAGGGTGCGCGGGTCGGTGCCGGGGCTCCGGTGCTGTGGTGGGTCGTCATCGAGTGTCCTTCTGGGTCCGCCGATCCGGGTGCCCGCTAAGTTACCCTGGAGGCGACTAGAACCTGTTCTAGACGCCTTCGGAGGTGGCTTTCGCGATGGCCCACGTGATCACCCGGTCGTGCTGCAACGACGGCAGCTGCGTGGAGGTGTGTCCGGTCAACTGCATTCATCCGACGCCGGACGAGGCGGACTTCCTGACCGCCGAGATGCTCTACATCGACCCGGACACCTGTATCGACTGCGGCGCGTGCATCGACGAATGTCCGGTGGGCGCGATCGTGCCCGACGACTCGCTGGAAGCGCGCGACGAGCCGTTCCTGCAGATCAACGCCGACTACTACCGGGATCACGACGTCGACGGCGGGCTGGCGACCCCGGCCGGGCAGCCCCGTCTTCCGGACGGCGCCCAGCTGCGGGTGGCGGTGGTCGGCGCCGGCCCGGCCGCGTTCTACGCCGCGCAGGAACTGGTGAAACGCTCGCAGATCAGCGTCGACGTGTTCGACCGCCTGCCCACCCCGTACGGCCTGGTCCGCGCGGGCGTGGCACCGGACCACGAGCAGACCCGCGGCGTGATCGCCGCGTTTGCGGCGGTCGAGCGCAAGCGCAACTTCACCTATCACCTGAACGTCGAGGTGGGCCGGCACATCACCGGCGACGAACTGCGGATGCGCTACGGCGCGGTGCTCTACGCGGTGGGCGCGCCGCACGACCGCAGGCTAGGCGTCGACGGCGAGGACCTGCCGGGTTCGTTCGCCGCGACCGACTTCGTCGCCTGGTACAACGGCCATCCCGACTACGCGGACCGGGTCTTCGACCTCTCCGGCGAGCGGGCGGTGGTGATCGGCACCGGCAATGTCGCGCTCGACGTCGCGCGGATCCTGCTGGCCGACCCCGATTCGCTGGTCGCCACCGACATCGCCGACCACGCGCTCGCGGTGCTGACGGCGTCGAAGATCCGGGAGGTGGTGGTCGTCGGTCGCCGCGGCATCGAGAACGCGGCCTTCACCAATTCGGAGTTCCTCTCGTTGCGCGACCTCGACGGCGTCGACGTGGTGATCGACCCCGCCGAGCTGGCACTGTCCGGCGCGGTCTCCGCGGCCCTCGACTCCGGCACGCTCGACTCGGTGATCGCCACCAAGATCCGCCTGGCCCGCGAGTTCGCCGCGTCCGCGGAACGGGCTGCCGACAAGCGGCTCGTCTTCCGCTTCCTCGCCAGCCCGGTCGCGATCGACGGCGACGACCGCGTCGAACGAGTCCGGTTGATGCGCAACGCCTACGACGACGAGGGCGCCGTGCGGGCGACCGGCGACAAGCTGGAGGTCGGCGCGTCGATCGTGGTCCGGTCGATCGGCTACCGCGGCCGCCCGGTTCCCGGGCTGCCCTTCGACGAGTTGCACGCGATCGTTCCTAACACCGACAGCCGGGTGTGCGACGGCGCCGACGGTGAGGTGATCCCCGGGCTGTACGTCGCGGGCTGGATCCGTCGCGGACCGTCCGGCGGGATCGGCCGCAACCGGCTGTGCGGGATGCAGGCCGCGCAGGCGATCGTCGCCGACTTCGCGGCGGGCGTCCTGGCCGAGCCGCCGCAGTCCGCCGACGACGTCGCCGAACTCGTCGTCGAACGCGGTGCGCATCGCATCGACCTCGACGGCTGGCGGCGGATCGACGCCGCCGAACGCGACGCGGGACGGGCCGCAGGCCGTCGCCGGGTCAAGCTGGTGCACGCCGACCAGCTCGAAGCCGCGGCCGAAGCGGACCACTGAGAGCGGGCGGAGCAGCGCGATGGATTTCGGGATCGTTCAGTTCACCAGCGACCGCGGGCTGGCGCCGCACGTCGTCGCACCGCTGATCGAGGAGGCGGGCTTCGCGTCGTACTTCGTGCCCGAGCACGGTCACATCCCGACGCGCCGGGACGCCGCGCATCCGCAGACCGGCGACTCGTCGCTGCCGGACGACCGGTACATGCGGACGCTGGACCCGTGGACGTCGCTCGCGGCGGCCGCCGCGGTCACCCGGCGAATCGCGCTGGGGACCGCCGTCGCGCTGCCGGTGCAGTCCGACCCCATCACCCTGGCCAAGACGATCGCGACGCTCGAGCAGCTGTCCGGCGGCCGGGTGAAGCTGGGCGTGGGCTTCGGCTGGAACCTCGACGAGCTGAGCGATCACCACGTCCCGTCGGCGCGGCGTCGCACCATGCTCCGCGAATACCTGCAGGCCATGACGGCCCTGTGGACGCAGGACGAGGCCGAGTTCCACGGCGAGTTCGTGGACTTCGGGCCCAGCTGGGCATGGCCCAAGCCGCCGGACGGCGGTCCGCCGGTGCTGGTCGGTGCGGCCGGGAACGAGAAGAACTTCCGCTGGATCGCCCGCAGCGCCGACGGCTGGATCACCACCCCGGGCGAGCGCGACGTGATCGGGGCGATCGGCCTGTTGCAGAGCATCTGGCACGACGGAGGGCGCGACGGCGAGCCGCAGATCGTCGTGCTCGACGGCCGTCCGGACCCCGCGCGCCTGGACGCCTGGCGGGACGCGGGCGTCACCGAGGTGCTCTACGGCCTGCCCGACGAATCGATCGAGCGGGCGCGCGGGTACCTGGAGAAGCTCGCGGGCCGGCTGCCGCCGAGTTGAGGCCCCGGGCCTGCTGGGAATGTCGCCCGAGGGAGACTGAAAAGACCTATCGCCCTCGGACCGCCTCGTAGACGACGTTCTCAGTAGCGATGTGCAGGGCCGGAAAGCGCGACCGCTTTCGCCGGGTCACAGTCCGAACAGGGCAACCGCGTTGTCGTGCACCACGGCCCGCAGCCAATCGTCGCCCAGACCCAGCCGCGCGCACGCCTGCAGGCCGTGGATGTAGGGGTAGGGGATGTTCGGGAAGTCGCTGCCGAACAGGATCTTGTCGCGCAGCGCGCCGACCCGGTCGAGCAGCTCGCGGGGGTAGGGCGCGTCGGCCTCGGCGAAGTCGGTGAAGCTCATGGTGGTGTCGAGCCGGACATTCGCGTAGCGTTCGGCCAGCTCGAGGAAGTCCGCGTACTCGGGGGTGCCCATGTGCGCGACGATCAGCGGCAGCGTGGGGAACCGCTGCAACAGCGTGCGGATCGGTTCGGGCCCGGTGTGGATTCCCGGCGCGGGGCCGGAGCCGCAGTGGATCACCACGGGGATCTGCGCGTCGTCGATCTGGCCCCACACGCCGTCGAGGAGCGGGTCGATCGGGGAGTACGAGCCGACCTGGATGTGGCTTTTGAAGACGCGCGCGCCGGCGTCGATCGCCTCGCGCACGTACTGATCGGCACCGGGCTCCGGATAGAAGGTGGCGGTCTGCAGGCAGTCGGGATGCTGCGCGGCGAAGTCGACGGCCCACGAGTTCAGCCAGGCGGCCATGTCCGGCTTGTGCGGGTAGATCATCGACGAGTACGCCCGCACGCCGAACGCTCGCAGCGTCGCCACGCGCTCGGCTTCGGAGCTGCGGTAGGCGATGGGCCACTCGCGTCCGAGCAGCGGCCCGAGCGCGTCGAAGTACGTCCACACCTTGTCCATCACATTGCGCGGCATGAAGTGGGTGTGGACGTCGACCACGCCGGGCACGCCGAGGGTCGAGGTGAACTCGCGGACGGCGTCGACGTCGTGGCCGGCCGGGACGGTGGTGGAAGGCTCTGTACACATCGGCGTCGACGCTACCCATCGGCGTGGGCGGGGTATATCGATTGAAAAACAAGCAAGCGAGCTTGCTTTTTTGGCGGCGGGATGTGACGCTGATCTCAGCTTTCGACGACGAAGGAGACGCGATGACTGAGTCTGTGCGGATCGGGAACGCCTCGGGCTTCTACGGTGACCGCTTCAGTGCGGTCGCCGAGATGCTCGAAGGCGGCCGACTGGACTACCTGACCGGCGACTACCTGGCCGAGCTGACCATGCTCATCCTCGGCCGCGACCGGCTGAAGGATCCGAGCCGCGGCTACGCCAAGACCTTCCTGCGCCAGATGGAGAGCAACCTCGGGCTCGCCGTCGACAAGGGCGTGAAGGTGGTCGTCAACGCCGGCGGACTGAACCCGCACGGCCTCGCCGTCGCCCTGCGCGAACTCGCCGAGAAGCTCGGCGTGGACGCGCGCATCGCCTTCGTCAACGGCGACGACCTGATGTCGCGCACCGAAGAGCTCGGCCTCGGGAATCCGCTGACCGCCAACGCCTACCTCGGCGCGTTCGGCATCAAGACCGGACTCGACACCGGCGCCGACGTCGTGGTGACCGGGCGCGTCACCGACGCGTCGCTGGTCGTGGGCTGCGCGGCGTCGTCGTTCGGCTGGGGTCCGAGCGACCTGGACGCGCTGGCCGGCGGCGTCGTCGCCGGACACGTCATCGAGTGCGGGGCACAGGCCACCGGCGGCAACTACTCGTTCTTCACCGACATTCCGATGGGGCATCTCGGCTTCCCGATCGCCGAGGTCGCCGCCGACGGGTCGTCGGTCATCACCAAGCACGAGGGCACCGGCGGCGCCGTCACCGTAGGGACCGTCACCGCGCAGCTCCTGTACGAGGTCGGCGGCCCGCGCTACCTGAACCCCGACGCCACGCCGCGGCTGGACACCATCGCGCTCGAGCAGGTCGGACCGGACCGCGTGTCGGTGTCCGGCGTGGTCGGCGAGGCGCCCCCGAACACCCTGAAGGTGTCGCTGAACAAGCTGGCCGGCATCCGCAACCAGGTCGAGGTGGTGCTGACCGGTCTGGACGTCGAGGCCAAGGCCGAACTGTTCAAGGAACAGTTCACCGCGGCGCTGCCGGTGCAGCCCGCCGAGCTCGACTGGGAGCTGGTGCGGCACGACCGCCCGGACTCGCCGAACGAGGAGCAGGCCAGTGCGCTCCTGCGTTGCGTCGCGCGCGACTCCGACCCGGCCAAGGTCGGCCGGCCGTTCAGCGCCGCCGCCGTCGAGCTGGCGCTGGCCAGCTACCCGGGCTTCCACCTCACCGCCCCGCCCGGCAACGGCTCGCCGTTCGGCGTCTTCGAACCCGGCTACGTCGACGCCGCGCTCGTCGAGCACCGCGTCGTCACCCCGGACGGAGTCAGCGTGGTGATCCCGCCGTCGCCGCTGCGCACCGCGCCCACCGCAGACTCCGACGATCCGGCCCCCGCGACCGTCACCGACTGGGGACCCACACACGACGCACCCCTCGGCGAACTGGTCGGCGCGCGCAGCGGCGACAAGGGCGGCTCGGCCAACATCGGCCTGTGGGTGACCGACGACGAGCAGTTCGCCTGGCTCGACGAGACGCTGTCGGTGGAGAAGTTCACCGAGCTGCTGCCGGAGACCGCTGGGCTGAGGGTGCACCGCTACCGGCTTCCGAACCTGCGGGCGGTGAACTTCGTCGTCGAAGGGATCCTCGGCCGCGGCGTCGCCGACCAGGTCCGATTCGATCCCCAGGCCAAGGGCCTCGGCGAGTGGATCCGCTCGCGCGTGGTGCCCGTGCCGGACCGCTTCGTCAGGAGCAAGTGACATGCCGATCACCAGCAGCGTCTGGGACTCGGACGAGCGGAAGGCGTTGCGCGCCACCGTCCGGGGATTCGTGGAGCGTGAGATCCTTCCGCATCAGAACGACTGGGAGCGCACCGGACTCGTTCCGCGCGAACTGCACCGCAAGGCCGCCGCACTCGGACTGTTCGGGCTCGGCGTGGCCGAAGAGATCGGCGGCTCCGGGGGCGACCTGATCGACGCGTCGATCCTCGCCGAAGAGCTGCACTACGCGGGGGCCGCGGGCGGCGTCTTCGCGTCGCTGTTCACTCACGGCATCGCGCTGCCGCACCTGATCGCCGCGGGCGATCCGATCCAGATCGAGAAATGGGTCCGGCCGACGCTGGCCGGGGAGAAGATCGGCAGCCTCGCGATCACCGAACCGGGCGGCGGGAGCGACGTCGGGCATCTGCGGACGCGCGCAGAGCGGGTGCCGGGAGCTCCAGCGAGCGGGCCCGATGGACACCGCGACGGCGACCACTACGTCGTGAACGGTTCGAAGACCTTCATCACCTCGGGCGTGCGCGCGGACTTCGTCGTGACCGCGGTCCGCACCGGCGGCGACGGCGCGGGCGGCGTCTCGCTGCTGGTGATCGAGAAGGACACTCCCGGATTCACCGTCGCCCGCAAGCTCGACAAGATGGGCTGGCTCTCCTCGGACACCGCCGAACTGTCGTTCGTCGACGCCCGCGTGCCGGTGGCGAACCTGGTCGGCGCCGAGAACACCGGCTTCGCTCAGATCGCGCAGGCCTTCGTCACCGAGCGCGCCGCCCTCGCGGTGCAGGCCTACGCCAGTGCGCAGCGCTGCCTGGACCTGACCCTCGCGTGGACTCGCGACCGCGAGACCTTCGGCCGCCCGCTGATCAGCAGGCAGTCGGTGCAGAACACGCTCACCGAGATGACCCGGAAGATTGACGTCGCGCGGACCTACACCCGGGCCGTCATCGAACGCCGGGTGACCTCCGGCGACGATCTGATCGCCGAGATCTGCTTCGCCAAGAACACCGCCGTCGAAGCCGGCGAATGGGTGGCGAACCAGGGCGTCCAGCTGTTCGGCGGCATGGGCTACATGCGCGAATCGGAGATCGAACGTCAGTACCGCGACATGCGGATCATCGGCATCGGCGGCGGAACCACGGAGATTCTGACCGGACTGGCAGCGAAGCGATCGGGATACCAGGCATGACCGTTCTGCGGAGCAAGATCGACCCGACGTCGGAGGAGTTCACCGCCAACGTCGACGCCGTGAACGCCAAACTCGCCGACCTCGACGCCGAGTTCCGCAAGGTGCTTGACGGGGGCGGAGAGCGCAGCGTCGCACGTCACCGCAAGCGCGACAAGCTGCTCGTCCGCGAACGCATCGAGCTGCTGATCGACGAGGATTCGCCGTTCCTGGAGCTGTGCCCGCTGGCCGCGTACGGCTCGCAGTTCGCGGTCGGCGCGTCGGTCGTCGTGGGCCTGGGCGTAGTCGAAGGCGTCGAATGCCTGATCGTCGGCAACGATCCGACGGTCAAGGGCGGCACGTCGAATCCGTGGACCCTCAAGAAGGTGTTGCGCGCCAACCAGATCGCCATGCAGAATCGCCTGCCGGTGGTGTCGCTGGTGGAGTCCGGCGGCGCGGACCTGCCCACGCAGAAGGAGGTGTTCGTGCCGGGCGGTGCAATGTTCCGCGACCTGACCAAGCTGTCGGCGGCCGGCATCCCCACCATCGCGCTGGTCTTCGGCAACTCGACCGCCGGCGGCGCGTACATCCCCGGCATGAGCGATCACGTCGTGATGATCGAAGACCGCTCCAAGGTCTTCCTCGGCGGTCCGCCGCTGGTCAAGATGGCCACCGGCGAGGAGAGCGACGACGAGGAGCTCGGCGGCGCCAAGATGCACGCCCGCGTCTCCGGTCTCGCCGACCACCTGGCCGCCGACGAGCAGGACGCCCTGCGGATCGGCCGGCGGATCGTCGCGCGTCTCAACTGGCGCAAGAAGGGGCCGGGGCCCGTCGCGGCGCCGGTGGAGCCGCGCTACGACCAGGAGGAACTGCTCGGCATCGTGCCGCCGGACCTGAAGATCCCGTTCGATCCGCACGAGGTGATCGCGCGGATCGTCGACGACAGTGACTTCGACGAGTTCAAGCCCGAATACGGCAACTCGCTGGTCGCCGGGTGGGCGCGCCTGCACGGCTACCCGGTCGGCATCCTGGCCAATGCGCAGGGCGTGCTGTTCAGCGCCGAAGCGCAGAAGGCCGCCCAGTTCATCCAGCTGGCCAACCGCAGCGACACCCCGCTGCTGTTCCTGCACAACACCACCGGCTACATGGTCGGCAAGGAGTATGAGCGCGGCGGCATCATCAAGCACGGCTCGATGATGATCAACGCGGTGTCGAACTCGACGGTCCCGCACATCTCGGTGCTGATGGGCGCCAGCTACGGGGCCGGACACTACGGCATGTGCGGCCGTGCGTACGAGCCGCGGTTCCTGTTCGCCTGGCCGAGCGCGAAGTCGGCGGTGATGGGCGGCGCCCAGTTGGCCGGCGTCATCTCGATCGTCTCGCGGGCGGCCACCGAGGCCCGCGGCGGCGTGGTCGACGAGGAGGCCGACGCCGGCCTGCGGGCGATGATCGAGGCGCAGATCGACGCCGAGTCCGTCCCGATGTTCCTGTCCGGGATGCTCTACGACGACGGGGTGATCGATCCGCGGGACACCCGCACCGTCCTCGGTCAGGCGCTGTCGGCGATCGCCACCGCGCCCGTCGAGGGCACCAGCAACTTCGGCGTCTTCCGGATGTGAGGAGACGTCCCAGTGAGCACAGCGAATGTGAACCCCGTCGAACCCCGGATCATCACGCGGGTGCTGGTCGCCAACCGCGGTGAGATCGCCTGCCGTGTGTTCGCGACGTGTGCGGCGGTGGGCATCGGCACCGTCGCCGTCTACTCCGATCCGGACGCCGGGGCGCCGCATGTACTGGCCGCCGACGCGGCCGTGCGGCTGCCGGGTGCGACGTCCGCCGAGACCTATCTGCGCGGCGAACTGATCATCGACGCCGCGCGCGCCGCCGGCGCCGACGCGATCCACCCCGGATACGGGTTCCTGTCGGAGAACGCCGAGTTCGCTCGCGCCGTGATCGACGCCGGGCTGGTGTGGATCGGGCCGCCGCCGTCAGCGATCACCGCGATGGGTTCCAAGGTCGACGCCAAGGAGCTGATGGCCGCCGCGGGTGTGCCGGTGCTCGACGACATCGATCCGGAATCGGTCACCGACGACGACTTCCCGCTGCTCATCAAGGCCTCGGCGGGCGGTGGCGGCCGCGGCATGCGGATCGTTCGTGAGGCAGGCGAACTGGCCGACGCGGTGGCCGCCGCACGGCGCGAGGCCGAGTCGGCGTTCGGCGATCCGACGGTCTTCTGTGAGCCGTACGTCGAGCGCGGGCACCACATCGAGGTGCAGGTGATGGCCGACCGTCACGGTGCGGTGTGGGCCGTCGGCGAACGCGAATGCTCCATCCAGCGACGCCACCAGAAGGTGATCGAAGAGGCGCCGGCTCCGCTCGTGGAACTCGTCGACTCGCTCGCTGCGCGGTCCTCGACGCCCCCTGAGTTTGCCTCGACGCCCCCTGAGCTTGTCGAAGGGTCTGGCGCCGCGACCATGCGCGAGCGACTGTACGACGCGGCGCGCACCGCGGTCAGCTCCATCGGCTACGAGGGCGCGGGCACCGTCGAGTTCTTGGCGTCGTCGCCGGACGCCGCCGGCCAGTCGAAGTTCTACTTTCTGGAGACCAACACGCGCCTGCAGGTGGAGCACCCGGTCACCGAGCTGACCACCGGCGTCGACCTGGTCGAGTGGCAGCTGCGCGTGGCGATGGGCGAGCCGCTCGACGGCCCCGAGCCCACCGCGACCGGGCATTCCATCGAGGTGCGGCTGTACGCCGAGGACCCCGCGCACGACTGGCAGCCGCAGTCCGGCACGGTCAGCGTCGTCGATCTTCCGGCCGACGCCCGCTTCGAGTTGCTGTCGCGCCCGGGCATCCGCGTGGACGCCGGCGTCGCCGACGGCAGTGAGATCTCGACGTACTACGACTCGATGCTCGCCAAGGTCATCTCCTGGGCGCCGGACCGGCGTCGCGCGGCGGCCATGCTGGCGCGCGCGCTCGCCGAGTCCCGGATCCACGGGCTGGTCACCAACCGCGACATGCTGGTCAACACGCTGCGTGAGGAACTGTTCCTCAATGGCGACACCGACACCGGCTACCTCGACACCGTCGGCCTCGACACGCTGTCCGCTCCGCTCGCCGGACCGGACGACGTGGCCGCCGCGGAGGCCGCCGCCGCGCTCGCGCAGGCCGCGCGCAACCGGGCTGTCGCGGGCACGCTGGGCGCGCTGCCGTCGGGCTGGCGCAACGTGGCCTCCGGGTATCAGCAGAAGACGTATGTGCGGCCCGACGGCGAGGAGTCGACGCTGCGCTACCGGATCGGCCGGACGGGCGACGTCGAGTTGCCCGACCTGCCGAACGTGCGGGTCGTCGAGCACGGACCGGACACCGTCGTCACCGCCAGCGGCGGGGTGACCCGCCGACACAGTGTCACAGTGACCGGCGACGACGTGTACGTCGACTGGCCGGGCGGCGCGGTCGCGCTCAAGCGGGCTCCGCGGTACGTCGACCCGGCGGCCGTGGAGAAGCCCGGCTCGCTGCTCGCGCCGATGCCCGGCTCGGTGGTTCGCGTGGCCGTCGCCGAGGGTGACACCGTCACCGCGGGCCAGCCGCTGCTGTGGCTGGAGGCCATGAAGATGGAGCACACCATCTCCGCCCCGGGCGACGGCGTCGTCACCCTGCTCGCCGTGACCGAGGGCCGCCAGCTCGCCGTCGGCGACGTCCTCGCCGTGATCGGGGAGCCCGAATAGCCGTATCGGAATCCACGAACTCTTCAGATGGTGATCGAGTAGGCCGCGAGGAACGAGCGACCGATCGAGATCCAACCCACGAACCAAAAGGACTGAGCACACATGTCATTCGTCGAAACCCCTGAGCGCACCGAACTGCGCGCGGCCGTCGCCGCACTCGGAGCCAAGTACGGCCAGCAGTACTTCCAGGACTGCGCCCGCCAGGACCGCAAGACCGACGAACTCTGGCGCGAAGCCGGCGAGCTCGGCTTCATCGGCGTGAACCTGCCGGAGGAGTACGGCGGCGGCGGAGCCGGCATGTACGAGCTGGCGATCGTCATGGAAGAGCTCGCCGCCAGCGGCACCGGCCTGCTGATGCTGGTCGTCTCGCCGGCCATCTGCGGCAACGTGATCGCCCGCTTCGGCACCGACGAGCAGAAGCAGCGCTGGATTCCGGGACTGGCCGACGGCTCCATCACGATGGCCTTCGGCATCACCGAGTCCGACGCCGGCAGCAACTCGCACCAGATCACCACCACCGCGCGGCGCGACGGTGACGGCTGGATCCTGACCGGCCGCAAGGTCTTCATCTCGGGCGTCGACCAGGCGCAGGCGGTGCTCATCGTCGCCCGGACCGAGGATTCGAAGACCGGCAAGCTCAAGCCGGCGCTGTTCATCGTTCCGACCGACGCGGCGGGTTTCGAATACCACCCGATCGAGATGGAGCTGCTCAACCCGGAGAAGCAGTTCAGCCTGTTCCTCGACGACGTCCGTCTCCCGGCCGACTCGCTCGTCGGTTCCGAGGACGCGGCGATCAGCCAGTTGTTCGCCGGCCTGAACCCGGAACGCATCATGGCCTCGGCGTCGGCCGTGGGCACCGCGCGGTTCGCGCTCGACCGCGCCGTCGAGTACGTCAGCGACCGCACCGTCTGGAAGACTCCGATCGGTGCGCACCAGGCCATCGCGCATCCGCTTGCCCAGGGCAAGATCGAATTGGAGATGGCCAAGCTGATGATGCAGAAGGCCGCGACCCTGTACGACGCGGGCGACGACTGGGGCGCCGCCGAGCCGGCCAACATGGCCAAGTACGCGGCGGCCGAGGCCGCGGTGAAGATCGTCGACCAGGCCGTGCACTCGCTGGGCGGCAACGGTCTCACCACCGAGTACGGTCTGGCCCCGATGCTGGCGCTGGTGCGGATCATGCGGATCGCGCCGGTCAGCCGCGAGATGATCCTCAACTTCGTCGCGCAGACCAGCCTGGGTCTGCCGAAGTCGTACTGAGGCGAGAAGTCCCTCGAACAATCCTGACCATCGACGAGGAAGGCACGAAAGATGATCGAGTCCACCGGACCACTGGTCGGCAGTGAGACGTCTGCGGGCGTAGCCACGTTGACCCTCGACTCTCCGCGGAACCGCAATGCGCTCAGCAGCACCCTGGTGACGCAATTGCGCGAGGCGCTGGCTGCCGCAGCCGCCGACCCCGAGGTGCGCGCCGTCGTGCTCACGCACACCGGCGGCACCTTCTGCGCGGGCGCCGATCTCAGCGAAGCGATGAACCGGGGTCTGACCCCGGAGGAGGCCTCGCGGGAGAGCGCGCACGGGATGGTCGGGCTGATCAAGGCCATGCTGGAACTGCCGAAGCCGGTCATCGCGATGCTCGACGGCCATGTGCGGGCCGGCGGTTTCGGCCTGGTCGGGGCCGCCGACATCGCGCTCGGCGGCCCGGAGTGCACGTTCGCGCTGACCGAGTCGCGGCTCGGGCTGGCGCCGTCGATCATCTCGACGGTGCTGCTGCCGAAGCTGACCGCCCGGGCTGCGGGACGCTACTTCCTGACCGGCGAGAAGTTCTCGGGCGCCGAGGCCGCCGACATCGGGCTGCTCACGGTGGCTGCGGATTCGCCTGAGGCGCTCAAGGGTGAACTGCTCACCGTGCTCGACGGCATCCGCAAGGCGTCGCCGCAGGGGCTCGCGAAGTCCAAGGAGCTGACGACCGCGCCGATCCTCGCCGACTACGACGCGCAGGCGGCGGCACGGGCTGCGGAG